>NZ_CADCWT010000383.1 GCF_902806485.1 Candidatus Frankia alpina
ATCCGGTTCGGTGGTCAACATCGGGTCGGGCGCCGGGGTCGTCGGAGTGCCGCTGCGGGCGCACTACACCGCGGCGAAGACCGGCCTGATCGGGCTGACCCGCTCGCTGTCCAAGGAGCTCGGCTCCCGCGGCATCCGGGTCAACTTGGTCTCCCCGGGAGTCATCGAGACCGACCAGGCCGCCGGCATGCCCGAGGCCGCCCGAACGGCCTATACCAACCGCATCCCGCTGGGCCGCCTCGGCGAGGCCGACGAGGTTGCCGCGGTCGTCCTGTTCCTGGCCAGCGACGTGTCGTCCTACGTCAACGGCGCCACCTTCACGGTCGACGGAGGAATCTGATGACATCGACCCCGCCCTTCCGGATCATGCTGACCATGCGGATCCACCCGGGCCGCGAGGCCGAGTTCGAGCAGACCTGGCTGCGCATCGGTGACGCGGTCACCTCCCACCCCGCCAACCTGGGCCAGTGGCTGATCCGTTCGGAGGACGAGCCGAGCACGTACTTCATCACCAGCGACTGGGTCGACGAGGCGCAGTTCCGCGAGTTCGAGACCAGCGAGCGACACCTGGAGCACCGCAAGGCGCTGCACCCGCTGCGCGCCAGCGGATCCATGGCCACCGGCAGTGTCCTGACGCACCTGACCGGCACGGCGTCCCTGCCGGTGCCGGCGGCCGGCTAGCGTCGTGGGAGCCGGTGGCGAGGTGGCGGTCCGGGTGATGCTCTGGGCCGTCGATCCGCCCGACGATCCCGGGGCGGTGGAACGCGCATACCATGCGATCAGCTCCAAGCTGGTCGGCACCCCGGGGCTGCTCGGCAACGCGCTGCGGCGTTCGGTGGCGGACCCGTCTCGGTACGTCGTGGTGAGCGTCTGGTCGGGCATGACCGAGTTCAGCGCCTGGGAGCAGGGGGCGAACCATCGTGGGACGACCTCCCCGCTGCGGCCTCTGCAGGATCCCGAGCGTCGCCCGGTGATCTACACCGAGGTCGCCGCGTACGGCCCGCAGGGGCCGTTCGGCGAGGCGCCCGCGGCCTGACCCCACAGTCGCATGGCGTCGGCCGCACCGTCTGGGGTGGGCGGCGCGGCCGACGCCATGCCATCTCCCGCCCACGCCGCTGAGCGTGCCTGGTGAGTCCGGAAAACCAGCGAACGAGCCGATCGCATCAGCGAGAATTCCGCAGCGACATGGCGCGGGCCGAGTTCGCCTGTGTGCAGTGCGGGCACACCGCGGACGCGGACGAGAACGCGGCCGTGTTGCGCCCGACGGCGACTCCCCGAACCCCGGGTCATCACCGTTCGGCTGCTGTGACACTCCGTATCGGCTGTGGCGTCGGACTGCGCCGCCCGGTGGGGGTGCGGCTTCTCGGTGTAGAAATGCGCGGTCCGGCATGGATGCGCCCGAGGTGCCCGGATGCGTCCTGCGGCCGTGGGGTTCGGCCCGGCCCGGGACGGTGTCAGGGGCGGCGGGCGGTGGACCGGCCATGGTGGCACGGCCGGGAGCGGGGGGATTTCGACGTGCCTGACTCGTCCGCGCTGGACGTTCTGATCGGCCTCGCGCTGCTGTTCGCCGCATTCAGCCTCGGCGTCTCCCGGATCAACGAGGCTGTGCTCGGCCTCCTGCACTATCGGGGTCGGCGCCTTGAGTCGGAGCTGCGCCGGCTGCTCGGCGGCCGCCCGCCGGGCGGAGCACCGTCCGATCCGGGGGACGCACCCACGGACGTCGCCGCGGAGCTGCTCGACGGGCCCCTGCGGGCCATGCGCACCGCCGGCCGGGATGCGACCTCCGTCGACATGGCCGATCACCCAGCGGTGCAGCGAACCTGGGCCGCGGTGAGTCGAGCCCGCCGGCTGCGGCTGCCCTCCTACGTGCCGTCCACCGCGTTCGCCCGGGCCCTGCTCGACCGGGTCGACCCACCCGCCCGGGCCATGCTGGCCCAGCTACGCCCGAACGCGCTGCCCGCGCACATCGCCGACGAGATCCGCGAGCACTACCAGATCGCCTACGACGCCGCCCGGCGCTCACTCGACGAGGGGTCCGCCCAGGCCCTGTATGACGCGATGCCGGTGGACCACCCGACCGAACGGGTCGTGGCCGCCGCGCTGATGTCGGCGGTCGGCAGTGGGACGGTCGGGACGCTGGAGGACGGGCTGACCGCGTTGCCGCCCTCGCTGGCGAAGGACGCGCTCACCGCGGCCGTGATCCGAACGGGCGGTGACAGAGAGAAGATCATAACCGAGCTGGCGCAGTGGTACGACGATGCGATGGACCGCCTGTCCGGGTGGTACAAGCGGCGGATCGCGGTGTTCCTGCTCAGCTACGCGATCGTCCTGTCCGCCGTGTTCAACCTTGACGCGGTCGCCATCTCCCGCGCGCTGTGGCAGGACGGGACCGTGCACGACGCGGCCGTGACCGCGAGCCAGGCCCAGGTCGGCCAGGCGGCCGCCGACGGCAGCACCACCGCGAACTCCACCCCCGGGGACTCCGCCACCACTGGTTCCGGCGATGCGAACTCCGGCGATGCGGGTTCCGCTGCCGGCGCGGGTGACGCCGTCGAGCGCGCGATCAGATCGGTGCAGGACGCCTCCGGCCTGGCCCTGCCGATCGGATGGGTCCAGAGGAGCGACGACCGTGACGACCCGCGGGAGGTCCCGCACACGGTCGGCGGCTGGTTTCTGAAGATCGCCGGTCTGGCCATCGCCTGCTTCGCCCTCACCGCCGGCGCCCCCTTCTGGTTCGAGCTGCTGGGCCGACTGGTCAACATGCGTGCCGCCGGGCCGAAGCCACGGTCGGCGGCCAGCGGCTGACCGGCGGTGGTCGGCGGTGCCCGGTGGTGAACGCAGCGGCTGCCTCGGCGGCCAGTCACCTCGCGGTCCATCGCCTCGACGAGGCCGACGAGGAACTCGCGACGCTGTTCGGCGAGCAGACCGGCGACGAGATCGACAAGTTCGCGCGCTGCGCCTGGCGGGAGGGCCCGTTCGGACTGCCGGTCCCCGGGCAGGGCGACCGCGCGATTCCGCGGTGCCGGG
>NZ_CADCWT010000384.1 GCF_902806485.1 Candidatus Frankia alpina
CCGCCCCCGCTGTGACGGCGGTCCGGCTGTGATGGCGGTCCGGCTGTGATGGCCTAGGCCGGGATCGGCGCGAAAGCGGCTGGCAGAGCGGGTACACCCAGGCTATGACGCACCGACCCGCGGGTATCCCCGCCCCCAACCTGGCCGACGACGATCTTGTCCGGGAGCTGCGGCACCTGCACCGCACCCGGCACGACGCGTTCATCGCCGGCAGCGAGGACGCGTTCGAGACCCACACCCTGCGCATGCTGGAGCTCGAACGCGAGTACCTGCGGCGTTTCCCGAACGCCGCCAGCCCCGATCCGCGGCGCACCCGGGCCGGCCGACGCCGCGCGGCCGGCGTTGCGGGCTGAGCCGTCGGCGTCGCGGCCCGAGGCGCTGCCTGCGGTTTCATTCCGTTATCGGCCGTGTGCGTAGCCGTGCCGAGGCCTGGGCACGGTTTTATGGCTCAAAACCGTAATTAGGCCTCGGCACGATGTGTCCGCGATCTGGCCGGGATGGCGAGGGGCGGCTGGTTGGCGGTGCCGGGCGAGGAGCGTGGCGGCGGCATGAGGACGGCCCCGAGCGGGCCGAGCGGGCCGTGTGCCGGTGGGCGATGCGTCGCAGGCTGGCTCGGGCTAGCCGCCCGGCGTCGCGGGCCGGCCTGGGATCAGCCGCCGGTGAGCGTGTTGACGTAGATGTCGAACAGGTCGTCCGCGTCCGGGGTCAGGTAGGCGTGGCCGCCGGTGGCCCCGGCCAGGCGCTGCAACGCGGCGAAATCCGCGCCGGGGTCGCTGGCGATGACGATGAGCTGGACGGGCCGGCGCGGATCGGCGGCGGCCTGCAGCGCGGAAACCGCCTGGTCGAGCGTCGGTTCGGGATTCGCCGCCGGCCGCCCCGACTGCTCGCTGCCGGCGTGATCGTTGCTGCCGGCGTGATCGTCGCCGCCCGCGTTGTTGTCGCCGTCGGTGAACAGGACGACGCGGTTGATCCGGCCCGAGGCGAACCTGCTGGTCAGCTGCCGCACGGCCGCGACCGCGGTCGAGTAGAGGTTGCTGCTGCCGGCCGGTTTCAGACCCGCCGGTGCCGCGGTCAGGCCGTCGCGCTGGGTGCCGGTGTGGCCCGGCGCGTTCAGGCGGGCCAGTGGGGCGAGCTCCCGATGGCCCTCGGGCAGTTCGGCGGACGACTGCCAGAGCCCGACCTCGCTGTCCGGCGCGAGCAGCCGCAGGCCGGCCAGCGTCGTGTCCGTGGCCGCCTGGATGCGGGTGCGACCGGCGTCGTCCGTCAGCGGCAGCGCCATCGAACCGGACGTGTCGAGCACGGCGAGCGTGGCCCCGCGTTCCCGGCTGTGCCGGAAGAATCGACGCGCGGTCCCGAGCACGCTGTCGGAGGCGTCGGTACCGGCGAGTTTCGGCGGGGTGGAACGCACGCCGTCGGTGACGTTGAGGCTCGCCTACAGCCCGTCCGGGTCGTTGCGGCCCTGCAGTTCCGTCGGGGTGCGGAAGCCGGCAGCGGTCAGCGCCTGCCGCCCGGCATCGCCGCGCAGGTAGGCGGCGAAGGCGGTCGCCGCGGCGCGCCTGGGCGCCGAGTCCGTCGTCCGCTTGAGGACGATGTAGGGCACTGTTGCCGTGAATGCGCCGTCGGCCGGGTAGGAGGCGACCAGCGTCGACGGGGAGATGGTTCCTGCCCGGGTGTCGCTAAGGTCCGGTTGTAGGCGATGACGTCGGACTCCAGGGCGGGGAAGGCGGATGGTGCGCTGCCGGCGGCGCCGTTCTCCGTGCCGCCGTCGCGGACCGCGTCGAACAGCTGGTGGTCGTACTGTGGCAGCCAGTCGATCGAGCGCTCCAGCTGCAGCACCGTGGCCTGGGCCGCCCGATCCTGGTCGAAGGTGCCCGGCGTCATGTCCGCGGGAGCCAGCCGGCGCTGCGCACCGACCGTGCCGATGACCGCCCGCAGCGCCGCCGCCGAATTCTCCGGGTTGGCCATGGCGAGGCGGAACTCGCCCCACCGGGGCTCCCCGTGGCCCGGCCAGAAGGCGGTCCTGTTCGCGTCCGCCGCGAGATCAGCCCAGGTCAGGTGATGTTCGGGCCAGCCGAGCTGCTGCGCCATCAGCCGGGGCATCGCGATGACGACGGGGGAGCCGGCGATCGTCGTCGCCCGCGCCGGGAGCTGCTGCGCCGCGCTGTTCGACTCCTGTCCCAGCTCCAACCAGTCCGCCGACTCGGGGATCCACACGTCCGGAACGGCCGAGCCGGTCGCGTTCGCGCGTGACAGCGCGTCGAGCGCCCGGTCGGACGGCGTCGCGGACACCTCGAAGGTCACACAGGGTCCGCTCTGGTCGGAGTGCGCCCGGCTGAACTCGGTGGCCAGCCGGCGGATCGGCGCGGTCAGTGTTGGGGCGGTGGTGATGGTCAGCGTGGTCCGGGTGGTGCCGTCGGCGCACTCGTCCGGCGCGCTGCCGTGCCAGACGGAGGCCGCTGCGAATCCGACGCCGGTGATCGTGAGGCCGCCGAGGACGAGCAGGGCGGCACTGCTGACCGCGCCGAGACCGATCCCGCGGGCCCGCCAACCCGGGCGCCGACCGCCCGGGTTGGCGGGCCCAGGCCGCGTGAACCGCCCGTGCGACGGCCTGCCGACACGCCGGTCACGGCGGCGTGGCACGGCGCCGCGGGGACCTCCAGCTGGGGACCGATGACGGGCATCGGACACACAGACGTCCTTTCACGGGAGGCGCCGAGGCTGTTCCGAACCCGCCGCCACCACGATGATGTGACTACTTCTCCCGCCGAGCCCACCGCGCAACGGTTGACCGCACTCCCCGCCGTTCCCCGCCGATCCGGGAATCGGGAGCGTTGTGCCTCGCATCGGGTTTCGTGCCGCCGATACTGCCAGCCGCGTGCCAGCCGTCAGCTCATCTTGGAAATTCGGGGCTCGGCGTTGTTCCTCCGTTTCTCACGTCGTCGACACGGTGAAGCTATTCCGAAACCGCCAGGTTGATCCTTTCGAAACTCGGGTGACGGTCAGCG
>NZ_CADCWT010000385.1 GCF_902806485.1 Candidatus Frankia alpina
CCGCCGATACCGTCCGTACCGCCCGTCGGGTGGGACCCTCGTTGTTCGTCCGGCGCGACTGGTTGCGAGACTGCTCGGGTGCGCATCTACCTGCCGTCCACACTCATCGCCGCGCGATTGGTATGGGAGTCCGGGCAGGTGCCGGCCGGGACCGGCTTCGCGGTCACGCCGGCGCTGCGCGAGTGGTATGCCCAGTCGGAGTCCGAGGAGGAGCTGGAGTACGCGGTGCTCCACGACGCGGCGCGCGCCAGCCTGCGCCTGCTCGACGCCGACCCGGCGGCACCGCGGCGGCGCCTGGTCTTCGTCGCGGACCTCGCCGACGGCGACGTCCGTATCCGTGACGATCTCGAACGGGGCGCCGCCGAGATCGACTTTCCGCTTCCCTGGTCGGCCGTAGGAGCGATCCATGTCGACGACGGCGACGATGCGGAGGTCCTCGACGCCGTGGCCGAGGCGGCCGATCACATCGTTGAGGCTGACCTCGGCGGCGAGGACGCGGCCTTCATCGTCGACAGTGTCGAGGGCTTCGAGCTGCTCTGGTTCGCCCCGCAGGAGCTGCCCGACCTGCTGTGAGCAGGCGCGCCCCGCCATGGGGGAGTAGGCCGGTCACCCCGGCGGTGCTCGGCGCCGGCCGCCGGAGCTCGCCGCCTGGCGGCGTGCCATCCAGCGTGGTCCAGACCACACCTATTGATGGTTCGTTGGGGCGCGATGTCTGGACCGGTGCTTACCCGGCGTGAAATGTTGGCATTGGTCGGCGCTCAGGGTGGCCATCCGGTTCTAATGCGGTGGTCTGGCTCACCGACCGGCGCCCGTGGCCGGCTTTTCTCCACGCAAACCGGTCTGGATGGACAACGGTTGTGCCTACCCGAGGTACGGCCGATGTCGTGTGTTGCGAATAATGCGTAGGCAGGCAGTGAGGCGCCGGCTGGGTTCCCGCCCGGTTGGTGTCGATGGTCCGTTTTTCTCCCAGCACCCCTCGTGCCGGCTTGCGGGCTCGGGCGGGCGTGGATCTCGATAACCCAACCGCGTAAGGAGGCTGGCAGCCGATGCTGTACCTCGCCGGGCAGATCTTGGCGTACGTGCTGGTGGCGATGTTCATCGGCGCCGCGCTGGCGTGGGTGTTCCTGATCGCCCCGCTACGTCGGCAGGTGCGCCAGACCCGCGACGGTCAGCCGGATCCCAGGGCCGGAGGCTACGCGTCGATACCCGATGCCGGGGTGGCCGGCGCCGGGATGGCCGACGACGCGGGAGCGCCGCTCGCAATCACGCCCCGAGCCCGGGAGCTCGGTGGGACCCCGCTGCCGGGCGGTGCGAAGCACGCTGTGGAACCCGCCGAGCGCAAGGATCACGTGTTCGCCGAAGGCGCCCGGCTCGGGCTTGGAGCGTTGCCCGGGCCCGCCCCGAGCCTCGACGCTGACGAGCTGCGGGAGACCGGCGAACGGCTCGAGGACGGCACCCCCACCGGGCTCGGCGCCGACGAGTCGTCCGCGAGCCCGGCCGTCGCCGGTACCACCGGGCCCGACGCGGTTGGTGCGGAACTTGCCACCACCGGGCCGATCGCGTTGCCGATCAACGCCGTGCGCGTCGGTGAACCGGTCGCCGAGCTCGTCGCCCTGCTGCGCCGGCAGCGGGACGACGCCGCCCTGGAGAAGGCCGACCTGACCGCCCGCCTCGCCGTGGCCGAGCAGCGGGCCGCCGAATCCGAGCAACGGATCGGCGCGGCGGAGCGGCACGCCATCACGGCGAGCGCCCGGGTCGAGGAGATCGAGGCCACGCTGCGCGCCAGAATTGAGGCCGCGACAAGCGGCGCCGGGGCTGGCGTCGGCGGGGAGCGTGCAGCGGACGATGGATCGCGGGCAGACGCGGCCACCGCCCCGGCTGACGCCGGGCTAACCGTCGCGGAGCTCGCGCGCGAGGCCGAGCTGCTGCGCCAGCAGCTGGCCGAGGCGGAAGGCCGGGCCGCGAAGTTCTCCTCCCGGCTGGCGATGGCACGCACCGAGGCGGAGGATTCCCAGCGCCTCGTCGCGACCATGATCACCCGCCTCGACCGGCATCAGGCCGAATGGGCCGCAGAACGGATCAGCCTGCTCGGCCGGATCTCGAGGACCGAGACCGAGACCGCGGAGCCCATCGCCGCCCCCGAGGCTTCCACACGCGAAAGTTCCATCCTCGAGGCCGGGCGTCGGGTGGAGTACTCGGCCGCCGTCGAATACGTAGAGATCGTCGGTACGGCGAAGGCCGTGGCGTCGGCGCGTGCCGCCCGCTCCGCCCGAGCAGCCGCTCCGCTCCGCCCCCTCGCACAGACCCGCGTCGCCGAGCCGGCCGCGGCTGCGGGACCGGCCGATGTAACCGAGCCGGCCGATGTCGCCGAGCCGGCTGTCGGTGTGGAGTCGGCGTACGAGGACGAGCCGGTCGAGGTAGCGGAGTCCGCGAGGCCTGCCGAGCCGGTGCGGCCGGATTCCGGCGACCTCGCCCGCGCGGCGGCCTTGGTCGGCCCCGGGACTGCTGCGCCCGCGAGTGGGACCGAATCGGGGCGCCCAGGCACGCTGGGCGTGGCTGGGATGAGGGCCAGGACCTCCGGCGTCACCAAGGAGCGGCCGTCGGCGGTGGCCGGGGTCCTGGCGCCGACCGGCGGCGGGTCTTCACGCACGCCGGGCGTGCGGTCAGGCGCCACGGGCGAGCAGGCCGCGGGCGGCCGGGTCGTCCAGGAGTCCGCGCCGCGCTGGAACGGGCTACTCGATCCGGTTGTCGCCGGCGGCGACAACCTCAAGGAGATCGTCGGCATCGGCCCGGTGATTGAGTCGCGGCTGCGGACGCTGGGCATCACGGCCTTCAGCCAGCTTGCCGAGATGGGTGACACCGACGTCGAACGGCTGGCCCACAAGCTCGACGGATTCGGCGACCGGATCATCTCCGACGACTGGGTGGGCCAGGCCCAGGATCTTCAGGTGCGTCACTACGGCGGCGTCTACATAGACGAAGGTCCCGCATCCTACTGTTGACC
>NZ_CADCWT010000386.1 GCF_902806485.1 Candidatus Frankia alpina
TCGCGGCGTGAAGCGGCGCCTAGCGTCGCGGCGTGAGCCAGCCCGACGACCCGTACGACCTCGTGGGCGTCGCCGAGATCGCCGTGGCGCTGGCTGTCGGCCGGGCCCGCGCGGACGTGATCAGTCGCTACCGTGGGTTCCCCGAGCCGGTCGTGGTGCGCGACCGCATCCGGCTGTGGTGCCGCCGCGACGTCGAGGTATGGCTGGACACGAACCGGCCGGGCTGGCGCATCCCGCCGAAGACCTGACCGCCCGCACCCGCAACGCCACCCCGCGCACCAACTGTCGTGGAGCAACGATTCGACAACGCTCCGCGAATCCGCTGGTCCGCCGCCCCCACCTGGGCGGATGCTCCCGCACCACAGGGTGACACGCAGGAGACACGGGGGTGTCACACATGGAGCTGAGCCTCAGCCAGGCGGCCCAGCGGGCGCACGTCACACCGACGGCGATCATCGCGCTGATCAGGAGTCAGATCCTGCCGGCGGAGTGGACGGTCCGCGGCTGGCTGATGCGCGCCGACGACCTGGACCGGCTCGTCGACCAGGCGTCGCGGGCCAGTGGAGTCACGGCGTAGGGCGTAGTTCCACGGCCCGCACGGCCCGCCAGTTCACCAGGACCGTTCGCCCGTCGGCGAGGTGCACCCGGCCAGGGCCGCACCGGCGTCCGGGGCCGGGCAACGTCAGGGCTGCTGGGCCTCGACCGTCGCCGCGCGAGGGCGGCCGGGTGAGCGCCGGCTCGGCGCCCAGGCGTCGATCGTGGACGTAAGCCACCGCGGCGCGCGTCGGGCCTCCGGGCGCCCGAGATCGGGGGTGTCGGGCGGCGGGGCGGTCCCGCGCGAGACGTACGAACGCCAGGTGACGGGCTTGATGTCGAGGCGCGCGGCGACCTCGGCCACCGTGAGCAGCGGGTCGGGGTCGCCGTTGGTCATCCACCCATCATCCTCGCCCGCCCTTCCAGATCTACAACGCTGCGTTGTGATTGTGGTCACATCACCCGATCGTCGTCCTGCCAAAAAACACAACGCAGTGTTGCGGTATTGAGTCACCGCCGCACGACGCGCCCCGCACCGGGGCCCGAACACAAGGGGACGACGATGGCGCAGGACACCCTCGGCAAGATCCGCAAGCTGCTCGCCATGGCCGAGGCCGACGGACTCACCGACGAGGCCCGCGAGACCTACAACGCCAAGGCCCGCGACCTCATCGCCCAGTACGGCATCGACGAGGCGATGCTGGCCGCGAGCACGCCCGGCGCCTCGCCGACGGTCACGGACCGGACCATCGTCACCGAGGCCCCCTACGCCCGCGACAAGGCGACGCTGCTCGACAGCATCGCCGTCGCGCTCGGCTGCCAGATCGTCTCCACCAGGAGCGAGCCGGGCTGGCGCCAGATCTTCGGCACGCCGGCCGATCTGGAGCGGGTGGACCTGCTGTTCACCTCGCTGCTCGTCCAGCAGGCCCTCGGCCTGGGCGCCGTGACCCCACCCAAGGACGAGAACCCCAAGGCGTACCGCCGAAGCTGGATGGCGGGCTTCGCCTACGCGGTCCACCTCCGGCTCAAGGCCGCCGAGGAGAAGGCCCGCGACGCGCGGGTGGCCGAACAGAACGGTGGCAGCGGGCAGACCGGGCCGTCCGTGGCTCTCGTGCTGGCGAGCAAGGCGCAGCACGTCGATACCGCCGTGGCCGCCGCTTACCCGAAGCTGCGCAAGTCCCGCGCTCGCCCGCTGTCCGGCTCGGGCGGACAGTCCGGCTACCGGGCCGGCGAGAAGGCCGACCTCGGCGGAACGCGAGTCACGGGCATCCAGCGGACCGCCCTCGCGAACTGACCCGCCGCCACGCCGCCCCCGGCTCGGGGCGGCGTGGCCTTCGCTCAAGGACAAGGCCGCGTAGGCCGCCCAAGACACCCGAGTCCCGTCCACACGAAAGGCCAACGCCGTGCTCAACCCCGACGGGTTGCCCTACCCGCCCGGCTCCATCCCCGAGATCGACTACCCGGCCGACTTCCAGTACACGGGCCCGATCGACCCCGGCCACGACCGGGACTGCCTGTGCGGGGGCACCCCGGACTGCGACCCGTACCCGGACCCGCTGGTGTCCCTGGTGAAGGTCACCCCGCTGCCCCCGGACCCCGAGCCGCCGTTCTGACGGCCCGGCCGAGTAAACCGGCAAGTTCCCGTCCGCCGACCAACCGCAAAGGAGATCCACATGATCGATCCCTGGAAACTGCACGAAGTCCTTCGAGAAAACGAGGGCCTCACGTACGAAGAAGTTCTGCCCCTCACCTCGGCGGAGACCGACATCAGGCAGCGAGTTGGCGAGATTCGCCTCGGGCTGGACCAGATCGAAGCGGATCTCGCAACGGGGAGCCAGTTCCGCACCGGCGGCCTTGGCGGTGCCCTCGACCTGGAGCGGGCCATGGGCACTCGGGACTCGCTGCTGCGGGTCCTGAGGCACAACGGTGTCGACCTGTCGACGATCGCCGAAGATCGTCGATGATGCCTGGCCGTTCGGACTCACCCGTGTGACGTCCGAACGCAACGAAGCCCGGCTGGCCACGTTGATGGCCAGCCGGGCTTCGTGTGTGCGGTCAGGCCGCGGGCTGGTCGCCGGTCGGGAGGATCGGGGACGGGAACGAGGGCTTCGACGACGACCTCGACCCGACCAACGAACCCTGATCAAGGCTGACCCGCCGACGGCGGTGGGGACGGCGGGCGCCTGGCGGGAGGATTGGAAGCCGAGCGCGCCCAACCACCCACAGCGCGCTCCCACCAGGACTTCCACGGGTGTCCAGCCCGCCGTCACCTGTTCCCGCCGAGGTGCGTCGAGCGGCCCGGCACCCCGGCGGGAAAATCCGACCCTATCCGGCCCGCGTGGCGAGCGCGGGCGGGTGGGTCAGGAGCAGGGCCCCGGGAAGATCGTTCTAGGTTGCGATCTGCTACGCGGAGTATTGGCCCCGTCGTGCCGTCCGGACGCGTTCCAGTCGAGACCGCACACGTCAGCC
>NZ_CADCWT010000387.1 GCF_902806485.1 Candidatus Frankia alpina
ATTTACGATCCCGGCGATCTGATTCGAATCAGCCATGGCGAGTTTCGGAAAAACTCCAGTGTTCCCCGCCGCCCATCCGTTCGGCGTCGAGAAATCCCGCCGGTTCGACCCGCCGACGGGCCTTTCGCCGCAGCTCCGCCTCGAGCTCCCGATGGAAGGCGACGACACGGTCCCGGTCATGGCGGTGGGCGTGGCTGGTGAAGAAGTAGTAGGCGTCCGCCCCGGCCGGCCCGCGGGTCGGGGGCGGCGGCGCGGACGACACCGCCCCGTCGACGAGCGGCCAGGAGTCGAACCGATAGGCGGACGCGGACACCTGCGACGCAGGATCGGCGAACAGCTCGAGCCCACCGACCCGCCCGGTGGCCTGCTCGCTGACGAGCCGGCGGACCACGGCGACCGCCCGGTCATCTCGGGGCGCGACGAGTTCCAGCGACTGGACGAGCGCGTCGAGCATCCCCGGGCCCGGCTCGCGGACGGCCTCGGTGACCAGGGTGGTCAGGCGGACGGCGAGCCACCGCGAGGTCAGCACGACAGTGCGCCCGCTCAGGCGGGCCAGCTCTGCCTGCCAGTGCTCGAAGCCGACGACGTCGGCGATGTACTCCACCTGCATCAACGCCGCCACCAGCGCGTCGACCTCCCGGGCGCCCGCCGGCTGCTCGAGGGCGCCGCCGCCGCCGGCCACGGCGATCGCGCCCTCAGCTGCCTGAGCGGGGGAACCCGAGACGTCGCCCCGCGGGGCCGTCGGCGTTGCTTCGCCGGGTGGATCCCCCTTGGCGCGCGGATCTCCCCCGACGGCCGGCACCGGGCCGTTCGAGGAGCCGGGGGGAGCCTCAACGGCGGCAGGTGCGCCGGGCCGGGCCACCGCCATCTCGAACAGGCGCTGGCAGAGCTCCGGGGTCACCCTCGTCTCCCGGATCAGGTAGCCGGCGAGCTCGGCCAGCAGCGCGGGCCGGTGGCCGAACAGCTCCCCGAAGCCGGCGGCGGTGGCCGGATCGACCATGGGCGCGGCGCTGGTGAGCAGCATGACCGACTCGGATCGCTGCAGTGGCCCGATGGGCACTGTCCGATCCCGCCAGGAGTCCACCGTCCGGTCGGCGACGATGAGGCAGTGCGCGCCGCCGCCCGGCAGGTAGGGCTCGACATCCTCGGGACTGTCCACGCCCGCGAAGATGAGCAGCCAGCCCTCGCCGGGTTCCGGCGCGACGTCGGTCGCGACGTCGGTCGCGCACTCGGCCAGCCGGGCACGGGCCTGGTCGGCGAGCTGGGCGAGCTGGCCGGCGATGTCGTGTCCCGGACTGCAGTCCACCCACCAGGCGACGTCGTAACGCAGCTTGTAACGATGCTGGTACTCCGCGGCGAGCTCCGTCTCCCCGACGTCGGACAGGTCGCCCTCGGGGACGACGGCGAGGTGGCCGTGCCGGCACAATCCATCCCAGACGCGTTCCAGCTCATCGTCCCGGCCGACGAACAGCTCGTTCTCCCGGCGGCTGCGCCACACGGGCGGCGCCTGCCCGGGCAGGCGGCCCGGGCGGCCGAAGGCGGGGGCGGGGCTCACCACGCACCCCCGGCCTGTACCTCCATCAGGAGCTCGTTGACCGCCGCCGGTTCCAGACCGCTGAGGTCCAGCGTCCGCAGGGTGCGCAGCGGCTCGGGCAACGGCTGAGGATCTATGGTGACGCGAACAACGCGACCGGCCAGCGGACCTTTCAGGCCGAGCCGCTCCCACGCCTCGGTCTCCGTGGTACCTGGATGCTCGGGACGGGGCGCCCGGTAGTGCCGCGACAGCAGCACGACCGTGACCTGCGGATCCCACGCGGCGATGTGGTCCACGGTCTCGGCGAGCCGCTCACCACGGCTGTGCGCCCACCTGACCTGCCGGACCTCGTGGCAGCCGCGACGCAGCAGTTGTTCGAGCCAGTCGGCCCACTGCTGGTCGGCCCCGACATAGCTCAGAGCAATCCGCCGTGGCGCCGACGGCGGATCCACGGGCGCCGCGAGCGGCGCCGGCACGGCCTCTTCGCCCCCGTGCTCCCCTTCGGCCGATGCCCGGCCCGTCCCGGCCCGGCTCTGGACGGCTGCCTCATCCCGGCCCACACCGCCCGGCGCGCAGCGGGATTCTCGGGAACGGCCCGCGGCCGGGCCGGATGATCCCGGTCCCCCCGGCCGGACCGCCGCGCCGCCCGGCGGCCGACGGTCGGGTGCCGCCGGGGCGGCGCTTGATGCGTGCTCCGTGCCGTCGAGGCCGTGGGAGCCGAAGGCGACCCCGGCCGCGCGGATCGCGAGCTCGGGCAGCGAGTCAAGATCGATCTTCTGGGCGGCGATGATCCGGGCGGCGAACAGCCGGACGAACGCGTAGTACCCGCCGGGCCCGCGCAGCTTGTAGCGCATGAGCCACAGCAACCCGTGCTGACCGTAGATCTCGGGCAGGCCGATCTGCGCCTCGGTGAGGGCCGTGCGCGCGGACGGCGGCACCGGGTCGTGGGTCGGGCGCCACAGGACCCGCAGGAATCCGTCCTCCAGCCTGGTCGCGCCGGCCTTGCTGAAGTTCTCGACGCGGGCGCCGAAGACCTCCCATTCGCGTCCACACCAACCGTCTTTGAAAAACGGGTCGGAGCAGAGCGCGACCATCGAACGGATACCGCCGGCGCCCGCGGCGAGGGCGAGGTCCGCGTCCATGCCGGGCCGCGGCCGGGTATCAAGGATTCCGCCGACGGCCGGGCCGACGAGCAGCCGCAGCTCATACTCCAGATCGGCGTGAAGCGCCGGTCCTCTTTGGCGGCATAGGAGACGAAGAAGTAGCTCTTCATCGCGAACCTTCGATTAACATGACCGCGCCCCCGGGCCACCGTCATCCGGCGGACGATGTCACCAAACGCTAGCAGCCGACCGCCCGGATGGCGATGCCCTCGATGCCGTGAGCATCAATCAGAGGTCAACGCTCCATCACCCGGATGGGGCCGCTCCGCATACCGCCGCTGCCCAGGCAGGCTGCCGTCCCGC
>NZ_CADCWT010000388.1 GCF_902806485.1 Candidatus Frankia alpina
GACGGCACAACGGGGCCAATACTCCGCGTAGCAGATCGCAACCTAGAACGATCTTCCCGGGTCCCTGGAATTCCTCGAAGGTGCCGACGGGGACTCGCGGCTGTCGTGCCAGCTGATCGTGACGGGTAAGTGCGACGGCATCCGCATTCAGGTGGTCGACTCCAGCGGGTGAATCCGCCCTGGTTTGCCGCGGCAATGATCGAGTTTTATCCGCCGAGCGAAAGGAATGGCCATGACCACAATCGAGTACGACGGTCTCTACATCGGCGGGCAGTGGGCGAGCCCGGCGTCGACAGAGCGCATCGAGGTCACTGAGGCGGCGACCGAGCAGCCCGCCGGCAGCGTGCCCGCGGCGGGAGAGCGCGATATCGACGCTGCCGTCGACGCGGCCCGTCGGGCCTTCGACGAACCGGGCGGGTGGGCCACGTGGGCGCCATCCCAGCGGGGTGAGGTACTCGAGCGGTTCGCCGTGGCGCTGGAGTTACGGGGAGCCGAGACAGCCCGGCGGGTGTCGGTGCAGAACGGCATGCCCCTGTGGCTGGCGCAGAACTTCGAGGCAGGTTTCCCCGCACTGCTCCTGCGCTACTACACCGGACTCGTGGCCGGCGGGCAGCAGGAGGTCCGGGCCGGCATGCTGGGCAAGAAGTCGCGGGTCCTGCGGGAGCCGATCGGGGTCGTCGCCGCGATCGTGCCGTGGAACGTGCCACAGGCCATCACCTTCCTCAAACTCGCCCCGGCGCTCGCGGCCGGGAACACCGTGGTCCTCAAGCCGGCTCCCGAGACTGTCCTGGACGCCTTCCTCATGGCCGAGGCAGCGATCGAGGCGGGACTGCCGCCGGGCGTGCTCAACGTCGTGCCGGCAGGCCGGGAGGTGGGCGCCTACCTCGTCGCGCACCCTGGTGTCGACAAGGTGTCGTTCACCGGCTCCACTCCGGCCGGCCGGGCCATCGCCGAGACCTGCGGCCGGCTGCTGCGGCCGGTGACCCTCGAACTCGGCGGCAAGTCCGCCGCGGTCGTGCTCGACGACGCGGACCTGGCCTCCTCGCTGGAGTCGTTCTTCGCCGCCACGCTGCTCAACAACGGCCAGATCTGCTGGCTGAGTACCCGTATCCTGGCTCCGCGCGCGAAATACGACGTGATCGTCGACACCATCACGGCACTCGCCGGCTCGCTGACGATCGGCAATCCGTTCGAGCCGGACACGAAGGTCGGCCCGCTGGTCTCGCAACGGCAGCGGGAACGGGTGGAGTCCTACATGGCCAAGGGCAGGGCCGAGGGCGGTCGGATCACGACCGGCGGCGGACGTCCGGCCGGCCTCGACCGGGGCTGGTATGTCGAGCCGACCATCTTCGCGGACGTCGACCCGAAGGCGACGATTTCCCAGGAAGAGATCTTTGGCCCGGTGCTCGCGGTGATCCCGTACACCGACGAGGACGACGCCGTCGCCATCGCGAACGACAGCGACTACGGCCTGGGTGGGTCGGTCTGGACCAGCGATCCCGAGCGTGGCGCGGCGTTCGCGCGCAGGGTGCGCTCCGGCACGGTCGGCGTCAACGGGTACGTCAACGATCCGTTCGCGCCGTTCGGCGGCATCAAGGCCAGCGGACTGGGGCGTGAACTGGGGCCGGAGGGGCTGCAGCCATTCCAGGTGCTCAAGACGATCTACCTAGACGAGGCCAACGACCCGGCCTGAGGACTCTTCGTGGCGGTGGCGCTCGAACATCCCGAACGTCCCGGAGGTCACCACGGCTTTCCACCATGGGCAAGCTCTCGTCGTCGAGATGGCGTCCTCATCCCGATCGTGCGGCGTTCGACTGCTACGTTTTAGGTGTGACCAATGGACCAAGCGTGGGGTGGACGGCGGCGGCTTCCGACCGGCCAGGCGCTACGATCCGTGACCCGGTGCGGCTGACTCCGATGCAGGTCCCCAAGGCGTCTGACGTCCTCGCCGATGATCTGCGGGAGCGCATCCTGCGGGGCGAGTTCCGCGAGGGCACCGCGCTGCCGCCCGAGCGTGAACTGGTCATCCAGACCCAGATGAGCCGCACCACAGTCCGCGAGGCGTTGCGCATTCTTGAGGTTCAGGGGTTGGTCCGGATCAAGACGGGTCGCTCCGGTGGAGCCTTCGTGCAGGTCCCCGGCGAAGAGTCGGTGGCGAGTTCGGTCAGCCTGATGATCCGTGGCCGGCAGATCCGGCTTGCCGCCCTGCTCGAGACCCGCGAGGCCATCGAACCGGCGTGCGCCCGGCTGGCCGCGAGGTATCGGACGGATGCCGATCTGGCCAGGCTGGCGCATGCCGATGAGGCGATCGCGGCTGAGGAGGGGTCGCTGACCGACTTCCTGCGGGCCAACGTCGACTGGCATGTCGCTGTCGCTGTCGCCAGCCACAACGAGCTGTTGACCGGGTTCATCAGCGCGCTTTCCGAGGCCATATACACCTCGACCGACAACAGAGGCTTCGTCGACGCTGAGGTCCGGCGCGTGACGGCCCAGGCCCACCAGTCGATCACCGAGGCGATCCGGGGCCGGGACGCCGACGCGGCCTTCCGGCGCATGACCCGCCACGTCCACGAGTACGTCCAGGCCGTCCTCGAGGTCGAGGAACGCACAGCCATCGACGTCCCCGGAAGCTGACGCCGAGCAGTTCCGGCAGCGCCTCGGCGACGACAGTTTGCTCGTCGACGTGACCCTATTCGCCGCGGAAGAGGGGCGGGCGCTTCGCGGCGACCTCGAGCGCCTCGTCGAGCAGGCCGTCGGCGGGCACGATCCGGGAGACGAGGCCGGCCGACTCGGCCTCGGTGGCGTCCATCGTCCGGCCGGTCAGGCACAAGTTCCATCGCCAGGGACAGGCCGTCCTCATCGGTGCACCCGAGCACGTCGGCCAGGAAGGCGACCATCGTCTGGTGGTAGGTCCACGCCGTCGTGACGCCGATGCCGAAGTCCTCGGCGAGATCGTTGTACGTGGCGTTGCGACGCAGCCGGCACAGCGTC
>NZ_CADCWT010000389.1 GCF_902806485.1 Candidatus Frankia alpina
GGGACCTCACCGTGTTCCTCCAGATCAGCCCCGCCGAGTCGCTGCGCCGTGCGCTGCGGCGCGACGTCGCCGTCTTTGGCTCGCCCGCCGACGTCCGCGACCGCTACGAGGCGCGCTACCTGCCCGGCCAGGAGCTCTACCGGGCTTCCGTCGCGCCTCAGGACCGCGCCGACGTGCTGATCGACCACGAACGTCCGCAGGCTCCCCGTGTTCTGCGCTGGCCCGGGTGAGAAGGCCCAGAATCGTCGACGGATCCGCGCCCACTGCTGTGCGAGGGCAGCGGTGTCGAGCGACACGGGCTGCTCGGTCAGACGCGATCATTACCAGACGCGATCATTGCAGGGCGGCGGTCCATGCCTCGGCATGGGTGTTCAGGTAGTCGGAGGTCGCGAGCCAGTAGGGGCCGTCCTCGGTCCAGATCCTGGCCCACGGCTGCTGCTGCCGCCGGGCGCCGTCGCGCAGCAGGTCGTACATCGCCCTGGTGCGTCGGCCTAGCATGTTCGCCAACGCCGGCCGTGACGGCGCATCCAGGCCGTAGCCATCCACGAAAGCGCGCAACCGGGCCGCGGACTCCGCCACCGGCCGGTCGGCCCGCAGACCCGCCATGCTCTGCGCGGCGTAGGCAAGGTCCCACAACCGGGAGCTCGGTGCGGTCGCGTCCCAGTCGATCACCACCCAGCCCCGAGCGGACCTGACGAGATTCCAGGGCGCGACGTCGTTCTGGCAGACGAACTCTTCCTGATCCGGCGGAATGATCCTGTTCCACACCGTTTCGGCCGGCGGCACGAAGCTGGCGAGGGCCCGGTGCAGGTCCGCCAACATCCGACCGATCGACAACAGCTGGGGCACCGAGTACGTGCCGGCCGCCGCACCGAGCTCGCCGGGGACGTACTCCACCACCTGGCGTCCCTGCGCGTCCCGCCCCAATAGTCGAGGGGCACCGGCGAAACCCACCGCATGCAGATGTTCCAGCACCGCATCCACCGCGTCCGTCCATGGCCCGACCGGACGGCGAACGGTTTCACCCACACGCACCACGCCGATCGTGGCATTCCCCGTCAACGGCTCTTCCTCGTTGCTCACCCCAAGATCCTGGCGCAGACAAGACGCGGAAACGAGTCATTCCGAAGTCCTGGGTGGACGGTCGATCGACCGGTCGCCTTTCGCCAAGATAATCAACGCTGTTGACGAATCCCCCCCCTCCATCAAGATCAAAAAACAAACCCAAAAACCCTGCACCCGCGAGGCTGGCCTGGCCCGTCGACGCCACCTGCTGTCCGGGGGTCGAGGCGATCGGGGGGAGGAGCCGATCCGTCTCTACTTGACATAATGTGCATTATCGGCGCGTGTGATGGTGGGCGAGCCGGCCGGCACCGGCGGCGGCCTGGTTGGCGGCTGGGGTGGGTCAGTGCGTGTCGAGGGCGAGGGCGAGGCTGTTCATGCAGTAGCGCTGGCCGGTGGGTCCGGGGCCGTCGTCGAAGAGGTGGCCGAGGTGTCCCCCGCAGCGGGCGCAGCGAACCTCGGTGCGGATCATGCGGTGGGAGTGGTCTTCGACGAGTTCGACGGCGTTGGCGACGGCGGGTTCGGTGAAGCTGGGCCAGCCGGAGCCGGAGTCGTACTTGGTGTCGGAGGTGAACAGGATGGCGCCGCAGCCGCCGCACCGGTAGGTGCCGGTTTCCTTGTTGTGGGTGTAGGCGCCGGTGAAGGGGGGTTCGGTGGCGGCTTGGCGGAGGATGGCGTAGCGCTGGGGGGATAGTTCGGCGCGCCACTGCTCGTCGCTTTTGATGACGTTGTCGGCGTCGGGGCCGGTGGGGGCGGTGGCGTGGTCGCTGGTGGTCATGGCGTCACGGTCCTTGTCTGTGTGGATCCGTTGGTGGGGTGGATCCGTTGGCGGACGGGCGCCCGGGGTTTGGTGGGGTCACTCCCCTGGTCCGGTGTGGGTGGTGCGGGTCAGGGGTGCTGCGGCGACGCCGCCGAGGGCGGCGGTGGTCATGGCGGTGCCGAGGACGGGTGGCAGGTGGCCGCGGGCGGTGGAGGTCGCGAAGACGGAAACGTTGGCGGCGTCGGCGATCATTCCGGCCCACAGCCAGGTGGTGGTGTCGCGGTTGGTGGTCAGGGCGGCGAGTAGGCCGGCGCCGAGGGCGAGGTCGCGGATGCCGGCGAGGCGGGCGACCCAGGCGAGGTGGGTGGCGGTGAGTCGGTCGATGCCGGTGATGCGCAGGGTGTCCACGGCGCGGGTGAGGACGAGGGTGCCGACGGCGCAGCGGGTGATACCGAGGGTGGCGATGCGCAGGGTGCGCAGGGGGCGTGTGGGACGTTTCGGGGTGGGATGGGGACGCTGTGCGTTCATGATTGTGTTGCGGGTCCTTCCTCGGCGGGAACGTCTCGGCTGGCCAGAACGTTGTCGAGGGGTAGTTGCACACGTCTCGACGCTCGGAGGAGTTATATGGGCGAGCGCATCCTGCGGGGAAGCCGTCTCGGTGCAGTGTCCTACGAGACCGACCGCAGCACCGAGCTTGCCCCACGGCAGTCGGCGTCGTACGACTGCCCCAACGGCCACCAGTTCACGATGCCCTTCGCGGCGGAGGCGGAGGTGCCGTCGGTGTGGGAGTGCAAGGTCTGTGGTGGGGCGTCGGTGATCGTCGATGGTGAGCGGCCTGAGCCGAAGAAGTCGAAGCCGCCGCGGACGCATTGGGACATGTTGATGGAGCGCCGGACCACCGATGATTTGGAGGAGGTCCTGGCGGAGCGGTTGGCGGTGTTGCGCGGCACCGGTGAAGGGCGGCGTACCGCCTAAGGGCTGTGCGTCCGCGGCTTTTCGGGTGGTCCGCGGTTTTGGGGTCGGGCACGGGATTGTGCGTGCCCGACCCTTTGGCATGCCTGGGGTGGGTCTGGTGACTGCGGCGGGTTTGGG
>NZ_CADCWT010000390.1 GCF_902806485.1 Candidatus Frankia alpina
CACCGCCGGCGGTCACCTCGTTGACCGCCGCCCACACCGGCGGCAACCGGTCAAGTTCGATCATCGTCGGTGCCAGCGTCACCACGATCACGCCGGCCGCCCGCATCGCCGCCACGACGATGCCGCGGTGATCCTCCATCGGCGGAGTGTCGATCACCACCAGCTCGTAGCGGTCGCCCACGATCCCCGGCAACCGCCGGTGCAGGTCCCGCGACGCCAGCGCCACGGCCGGCAGCTCCCACCCGGCCAGCTCCCCCCATCGCAGCGCCGACCCCTGCGGGTCCGCATCCACGAGCAACACCGACAACCCGCGTTCCGCGGCCGCATGCGCCACGAACGCCGCCGACGTCGTCTTGCTCGAACCACCCTTGAGATTCACCACCGACCAGACCCGCACACACCCATGATCGCAGCACCGGTAGCACCCCGTCACACCACCCCACCTGCAATCAGTAGGTACTGCATCACTGTATGCAGTACACAACGAACAGGGGCCCGCGGACGCCATGTCCGCGGGCCCCTGAGGGGGTTGCCGTAGCATCCGCCGAAAATCGGGCGGATATGGCTCGGTAGGCTCCTGAACCGGATCTTCGGGGTCCGGCGGGAGGTTGCTGGTGGCGACGCGGGTGTTCGCGGACCAGGAACTGGAGGCGCTGCGGAGGTTCCCGGAGATCGGCCGGGAGGAGCTGTTCCGGTTCTTTACGCTGACCTCGGCGGATGTCGCGTTCGTTGATCCTGGTCGGGGCCGGGGACCGGCCGACCGTCTCGGGCTGGCTGTCACCCTGTGCACGTTGCGGTGGCTGGGATTCGTGCCCGACGAGGTGGCGGCCGCGCCACGGGCGGCGGTGGTACGGCTGGCCGAGCGGCTTGACGTCGATCCCGATCACATCCGGTCGTATGGCAAGCGGGCGAATACCCGCACCGGGCACCTTCGGTCGGTGGCGCGGTATCTGGGGTGGCGGGTGCCGACGCCGCTGGATCTGAAGGAGCTCGACGAGTTTCTGCTGGCACGGGCACTGGAGCACGACTCGCCGGTTCTGCTGTTCCGGCTGGCATGTGAGTACCTGATCTCGGCGCGAGTGATCCGGCCAGGTCCGGTGACCGTGATCGAGCGGGTCGCGCACGCACGGGAGGAAGCCCGACGGGAGACGTTCGACCGGCTGGCGCACGAGTTCACCGACCAGCGGTGCGCCGACCTGGACGGCCTGCTGGTGGATGATCCGGCCATCGGTATGACGCGGTTACGGTGGCTGGCCACGGGGCCGGTCGAGGCCTCGCCGGCAGCGGTGAAGGCTGAGGTCTCGAAGCTGGAGTTCCTGCGCGGCCTGGGCGCGCACACCCTGGACCTGTCCGCGCTGCCGGCGGAGCGGCGCCGGTTCCTCGCGACAGTGGGCCGGCGGTTGACCGCGCAGGCGTTGCAGCGCCGCGAGGCAGAGCGCCGCTACCCGATCCTGTTCACGCTGTTATCCCAGTCGGCGACGGAGGTGCTGGACGAGGTCGTGCAGCTGTTCGACCAGGCCGTCTCGGCGCGGGAGAGCAAGGCCGCGCACAGGATGCGCGATGAGCTGGCCGAACGCGGCAAGGCCGGCGAGGACCGCCAGGCCCTGCTGGACGCGATCCTCGCCATCGTCGCCGATCCCGCGGTGCCAGACGAGGACGTCGGCGCGCTGATCCGTGGGGAGAAGGTCGGGTGGGAGCGGCTGCGGTCCGCGCAGGCCACCGCGTTGCCCCCGTTGCCACGCGATCACGGTCACCTGGCCGCGCTGGACGGCTCGTACGGGTACCTGCGGCAGTTCACCCCGCAGGTCCTGGAGGCGGTGACGTTCGCCGGTGGCACCGCCGCGACCGATCTGCTCAAGGCGGTGGCGATCCTGAGGGAACTGAACGCCACAGGCGCGCGGAAGGTGATCCGCGTGGACACAACATCGCGGATCGATGTTGATCATCTCGCCGCAGCCGTGGCGAAGCGGCTCGGTCACTCTTCGTAGCCCGTCAACATAGCCGATCTTGTCGGTAAACGACCGTCTGTCGACACCCGCCAGCAAGCCGTCCAGTACCCCTCGGAGGGCGTCGACAACCCGCGTCGAAATTCAATGTCGGAAAACGTCGGCGTGCGGTAGATTCCGGCGCCGTGCTGATCGGCTACGCGCGGGTCTCGACCGCGGACCAGAACCCCGACCACCAGGTCGACGCGCTGCTGCGCGCCGGCGTCGCCGAACGCGATATCCACCTCGACATCGCGTCCGGTGCCAAGGCGACCAGGCCGAAGTTCGACCTCGTGATGCAACTGCTGCGTACTGGCGACACGCTCAAGGTCACCCGCCTCGACCGGCTCGGCCGCTCCCTGCTGCACCTCGTCACCCTCGGCGCCGAACTCCGCGACCGCGAGGTCGGGCTACACGTCATCGAGCAGGGCATCGACACCGCCACCCCCGAGGGCCGCGCGATGTTCGGCATGCTTTCCGTGCTCGCCGAGTATCAGCGCGAGCTCATCGTCGCCAACACCCACGACGGCCTCGCTGCGGCGCGGGCCCGCGGCCGCGCCGGCGGCCCCGGCTCACCGGCGACCAGGCCGCGCTCGCCCAGCGGCTCTACGACGACGGCCAGCACACTGCCGCCCAGATCGCCGCGATGTTCGGCGTGCCGCGCTCCACCGTGTACGGCCACCTCGACAAGACCAGCGTCGGTAGGCGGCCGGTCGGGCGGGACGGTGCCGCGTGACGGGGTGTCAGTAAGGCCTGGCAACACGCCAGCAGCGGCGTGGACCGCCTATGGCGCCCCCGGCACACCCCCCCGCCGCGCCGCCGCCGCGGGGGTGTCACAGGTGGGACGACTAGG
>NZ_CADCWT010000391.1 GCF_902806485.1 Candidatus Frankia alpina
TGATGCTCCGGGGTCCGCAACTCGCGGCGACGGCCGGCCTCCGCATCCCACCAGCCGGCGAACGGGGCGCACGCCGGCGACAGGCCGTCGAGGACCGTCACCGCCGTTGCCGACGTCGCCCGCCAGACCCGCACGGAGGCCGGGTTGGAGGGGGTCTGCGGGGCCTGTTCGGGGGTGGTTGCAGCCGCCGGTTGCACTGGTTGCACCCGGGCTGGCTGGTTGACCCCTGCAACCACCCCTGCAACCGCCTCCGACCTGCACGGTTGCAGGTTGCAGGCAGGGGCGGCGGAGGGGGCCCTACGCGTGCGCGCGCGAGGGACCCCGATTTCCGGCGGGTTGCAACCCGGCTCGGACGGCCTGTCGGCGGGGAGCTGGTGGGCGGTCATGCCGCACCACCGAACAGATCATCCTGGCCGTCGCAGACCGGGCACAGCGGCCCCGACGGCGTCACGTCCAGCTGACCCCGGCATCGGGTACACCGCCGCCGCGGCGCCAGCGGGATGACGGTCATGGCGATCCGCAGGCTGCGAGCGTCCACCAGGACGATCGACGGGCAGTCCTGGTGCTGCACGGTGAGTGCGAACCCGCATGCCCGGCAGCAGACAGCCGGCCCGGTAGTGAGCTCGGTGGTGTGCCGGCGGCGGACGTCCAACTCTTCGTCGGCGGTCACCCGACGGCCGGCCTGCAGGGCGGCGAGGATCACCCGGTCGAAGATCTTCTCGGGATGGTCGACCGTGACCGTGATCCGACCCGGACGGCGGGCACTCATGCCACACCACCCAGACGGGCAGCGGCGGACGAAGCCTGCGGCGTAGATCCGCGCGCAGGCAGAGAAGGATTACTCATAGCGGGCTCCTGTTGCTATCAGGTGATCCGTTAGCCCTCGGGTCGGCCTGGCAGCCGGTCCGGGGGCGTTTTTCGGTTGCGGGGCGGAACGTTACACACCTAACCCCAATAGGTCAACCAAGTAGAGTCGTCGGTTATGCGAGAGTCCATCGACAACTTTGAGCCACTACTCGACTACACAGACATAGCCAATCTGGCCGGCATCTCGCCCGACACGGCGCGCGCCTACAGGAGCTCTGGGCACCTGCCCAAGCCTGATCAGCAGACGTCGTCACGTCGGCCCCGCTGGAAGCTGTCGACCGTTCGTGCATGGCTGGAGAACCGTCCGGGCCCCGGGGCCCGGACAGATCTATGGCGGAAGCGTGAGCAGGCGGAGGCCGGCGAAGGTTCGCCAGAGGAGGGCGAGCCGCCCGTGGCAGTTGCCTAGCGGCACGACAGCCCAGAGGAAGCCACAGCGCCCCGTCGGAGCAGTCCGGCGGGGCGCTTAGACGTTCCCGGGCCGAGGACGGTCGGCTGACCGTCGCATCCCCCTCGCCGCCGGCGGCGGGGTGGTTGCAGCCGTCTGCGGCACCGGTTGCACCCCAGGAAACAGCGGGTTGCAGTTTCCTGGCAGTTTCCTGGAGGAAACCGCTCTGACCTGCAGGTTTCCACGTTTCCTGGTTTCCCGGCGGGGGGCCCTACGCGTGCGCGCGCGAGGAAACCCGGTTTCCGGCCCGCTGCAACCCGGCCCGGCCGGCCCGGCGAAGCCCCCCGCTGACATCCAGTTCTTCGCCCGGCTGGGGCCGGTGGCCGACATGCCAACGTCCCGCCGAGGACAGGCCCAGCAGGGGGCTTGGACGTTCCGGGAGGTTGAACGTGCGAGCTTGATCGAATCCTGGGATCCCGGCTAGGCGGCAGCCCGAGACCGGCCTAGCTGAGGATCTTGTAGAAGCGAAATCCGCCATAGGCGAGGGCAAAGAACCCGATCGCAAGAAAGTCACCGTACGCGATCGGCTGAAACCCATGGTCGTAGCAGCGGCTGAGAAGACCCCGACGGCGGCGGCGGCACAGCCGTCCGGTGCCACTCGCCGCACCACAGCGGGACAGCCAGTACAGCCCCGCCATCAACGGCAGAAGCACGACACACACAAATAAGACGATCATCGCGGGGCTTCTTCCGAGGCGGGCAAGGCATCGGTGCGGCGCCGCCAGGGTGCTCGGATACCAGGCAGGATCTGCTCACCGACCATCCACCGGGCCAGCAGCTCCCGGTCGACCATCTGGATGCGGTGGCGCCGCCCGAAGTCCGCAGCTGCAGAGGTGAACCGGCCAGACGTAACCAGCAATGCGACATCGGCACCGTGGTCCGTCCACGCACAGCCGTTGAAGTCCCGCACCGCGGACGGACCCACGGCACGGCCGGGGTAGTGCTTGCACTGCACCGCGATCCGGGCCATGCCCGGGGTACGAGCAAGCACGTCCACCCCACCGTCCCCCCGGCCTCCTACCACCCGCACCTGCAGGCAACCATCGCGGGTCAGCAGGGCGGCGATGTGACGTTCAAACTCAGCCGGGCTCAGGACATCGACAACAGCAACCTCTACCGCCCTCCGGATCTGGCGGATCTTGTTAGCGCGGAACCCAAACCAGACCCCGGCGGCTGCCAGCACCACGGAAACCCCGAGTGACAACGTCCACCAACCCCACGCGCTGACGAGCCCCTGGACGAGGTCGACGAAGAACAGAGCGGCGAGTGCCGCCCCTCCCAGCCAGGCAAACACCCGTCCGCCGGGCGAAGACAACCCGGAGGAACGCCCCCGCGCTCGACGGGCCCGAGTACGGCGAGTACGGCGAGCACTTGGACGGTGATCCGAAGTCGAAGAACCCCGACGAACCATGCGCTGACTATGAAGGGTTGCAACCTGGTCCGCGGGTCCTTTTCTGGCAGATGACATGCCAACGCCCCGCCGAGGGCCAGTCC
>NZ_CADCWT010000392.1 GCF_902806485.1 Candidatus Frankia alpina
CGTGTGGTTCGACGGTGGTAATCGGTGGGGCCGTCATCCTTCCTGCCCGACCGCGGTCCGGGTCCGCTCCGGGTTCACTCCGTGTCGGGCACGGCTAGATCCCCGGATGGCCCCGGCCCGGCCACGGGCGCGGTCCGGTGTTGCTCCGCGTCCGATAGTGACCGGTGACAGAGCAGTCACCGACTGACGGCTTCCAGCGGTTTTGTCCGGGTTGTGATCGCCGATCCGGCTGCGCTCCGGGACCGGTCCGCGTTCACTCCGGCTTCGACGCTCCGCCCCGGCTCCATCGGAAACCCGGGTTCACTCCACCACGCGCACCGGCCCCACCCCCGGCAATTTCCGCGGAATAACAGAGTTTTGTGCATTCCTTGGGGCTGTGGCGGCGGGCAGAGTAAGCGGGGTCAAAGCGTTCCCTTTCCCGCCTTGTTCCGGGGGTTTGCTGCTGTGCCTCGCTACTACGTGCGTCGCTCGTACGGTTTCTCGTTCTGGGTCTTCGTCTTCTGGGCGCTCTACCTGGGCCTGTTCTTCCTGTCGTCCGCGGGTACCTGGGCTGCGGTTATCACGGTCATACTGATCGTCGTTGCCGTGTTCTGGCTCGTCGCCAAGGTCACGCGCCGTGGGTGAGGATGTCGCGCGCCGTCGCATGAACGTGCTGGTGGTCCTTGCGCTGAGTGCATGGATGGCCCCTCTGTTCTCGCTCGCGTTCGACGTCACGGTCGCCGTCTTCCTGCTCGACCGCACCCCCACGCCTCCGGTCACGGTGTCGTGCCCGCCGGTCGCCTATCACCCCGCGATTTTCGGATCCGTACGCCCGTGCGGTTCTTCCCGTAACTAAGGAGAAATGTTATGCGTGTGATTCCCGTGAACGATTCGGCGTTGGAGAACGTGGTGGCCGTGCCCGGGGCCACCCCGGATGTCGACCTCGACGGCAAGCCGCGCGCCCACCGTGACGGCCTGCCGTTGCACGTCGTGCAGGTCGCGGTGACCTACAAGGGCGACACGTCCCTACTCAAGGTGAAGGTCGCCGGGGAGGCGCCTCGGGTCAGCGTCGGCATGCCGGTGACGCTTGTCGGCCTCGTCGGCACGCAGTGGGCCATGGGTGAGCGTCACGGCATCTCCTGGGCCGCGCAGACCATCCGGGCCCTGCCCACCGCCCCGCCGCCGGCCCCCGCCACGACCCCGCCGGCCGGCAAGAACTAACCCGCATTCCCGCAGGCAGCCCGTACGGCCCGGTCAACACGCAGTCCCGGGCCCTCGGGCGGGGGTGGTGGTGCCCTGACCTCGCACCACCACCCCCCTGTCCTGCCCAACCCGGGGTCGGAATGGACGGTCATGATGGCCGTGCTGAAGATCCGGCGGGGCCGGATCCGAACCGATCAGTTCCGGCTCGCGTTGCGGCCTTCCGTCGCCGAAGTCCTCTTCCGCCATGTCGGGCGGTACCTGTGGGGCTGGCGGCGGGAGGCCGTCGCCGTGGTTGGTGTCGTGCTGCTCTACCGGCGCGCCATCGACACGGTCGGACCGGTCGGCGCCCGGTGGCTGCTCGTCGCCCTGGCCGTCGCCGTCGCCGTGACACCTCCGGCGCGGCGGGCCGTGCTCGGCTGGCTGCTCGGCGGCCGGCTGCGGCGGCGATGGGCGGCGGCCTGTCACGCCTGCGGACTGGAAACCTCCGGCCGGTTCGTGCCCCGCACCCCCCGCATCCGCCGGGCCCGACGCGGCGCCGCCGGTTGGCACCTGCGGATCACCCTCGCTCCCGGGCAGTCCGCCGACGACCTCCATCAGGCCGCCGGCCGGCTGACCGCCACCTTGAAACTGCGGGAGCTGCGGATCTCGTCCGATCTCGACCGGGCGGACCGGGTCGGCCTGGTCTTGGTTCGCAGGGAAGTCCTCGGCCGTGCCATCCGCGCCGACATCCTCCCGCCCGGCGACCCCGGGGACCTCGACCGGCTGCCGATCGGTGCGCGAGAGGACGGAACCGCCTGGTTGCTGCCGCTGCGCGGCTCGCATGTCCTCGTCGCCGGGGCTACCGGCGCTGGCAAGGGTTCGGTGCTGTGGTCGACCGTCCGGGCGCTGGCACCGGCGATCCGCGCCGGGCTCGTCGAGGTCTGGGCCTGCGATCCCAAAGGCGGCATGGAACTCGCCTTCGGGGAGCCGCTGTTCCACCGGTTCGCCACCGACGTCGACGGCATCAACGATCTCCTTGCCGACGCGGTGCGGATCATGAATCGGCGCACCGGCCGGCTGCGCGGCGTCTCCCGCCTGCACAAGCCATCTCCCGGTGACCCCCTCGTCGTCGTCCTCGTCGACGAAATCGCCTCGCTCACCGCCTACGTCGCCGATCCGCAGCTCAAGAAGCAGATCGCCGCGTCCCTGTCCCTGCTGCTGTCGCAGGGCCGCGCCCCCGGGGTCGTCGTGGTCGGCGCGGTGCAGGATCCGCGCAAGGAAGTCCTTCCGCTGCGCGACCTGTTCCCGGTCCGCGTCGCGCTGCGGATGACCGAACGCGAACAGGCCGACATGGTCCTCGGCAACGGAGCGCACGACCGCGGCGCCGCCTGCGAACGCATTCCCCGCGGCCTGCCGGGCGTCGGCTATGTCCTGGTCGACGGAGACCCGACCCCGGTCCGGGTCCGGGCAGCGTGGCTGACCGACGACGACATCCGCACTATGGCCAACCACCACCGGCCGCCTGCCGCCACGCCTGCCGGTCCGGCACCGGGGCCCGGACCCACTTCCCCTCTGCCGCCGGCTCCGCCTGCGGCGCCCCGGCCCCCGACCGGTGCCACCGGCTGGGTTCCGGACCGAAGCCTC
>NZ_CADCWT010000393.1 GCF_902806485.1 Candidatus Frankia alpina
TTTCTCTCACCTACGAAAAGGCTTGGAAGAGACCAAGATCGATGGAAACTCGGGCTAGCGCCCACGGCGGGCGAGCACGGGCCGGCGGACCTGCCGCTTACGAGCCGGTGAGCAGCATCGCCCCGCTGAAGGGGCCGACCGCGTTGGTCCACACCGCGACCTCAGCGTCGGCGACCTGGCGCTCGCCCGACTGGCCACCGCGCAGTTGCCGGGTGGCTTCGATGCAGAAGTTCGCGCCGTGCCGGCGGCCCACGTTGCACGCACCGCCGTCGGTGTTCGTGGGCAGCGCGCCGGTGAGGCTGGTACCGCCGCCGCTGACGAACGGACCCGCCTGCCCCGGCTCGCAGATCCCCAGCGCCTCCAGCCACTGCAACGTGATGACGCTGAAGCCGTCGTAAAGCTGGGCGCAGTCGAGGTCGGCGGCGGTCAGGTCGGTGTTGGACCACAGCTCGCGCAGGCAGTGCACCGGGGACGTCCGGACCATGTCAGGCAGCAGCTCGAAGGTCATGTCGTGGGTGGCCGAGAGCGCGGTCGCCTCGACGAACACCGGCTTCTGGCGCAGGTCGCGGGCCCGCTGTTCGGTGGTGAAGATGACGGCCGCGCCCGAGTCGCAGGGGTAGTCGCAGTCGAGCAGCCGCAGCGGCTTGCTGATGTAGGGCGCGGCGAGATAGTCCTCGACCGTCAGCGGTTCCCGCATCAGCGCCTCGGGATTCTTCGCGGCGTAGCCGCGCTGGGTGACGGCGAAGTTCGCGAAGTCCTCCTCGGTCACGTCGGACTCGTGCAGGTAGCGGTTGGTCAGCAGGCCCGCCCACTGCGCCGGCATCAGATCGCCGAACGGGTGCTGGAACTGCGCGTCGAAGGCCATCCCGGTCCCCCCGGCCCACAAGTTGGCCTGGCTCGACTGCTGCAGGATCACCCGCATGGCCACCACCGTGTCGGCCTGGCCGCTGGCGACCGCGTGAACGGCATGGATGGCCGGGCTGATGAAGGCCGGCGAGATGCCGACGTCGAGGTGCCAGCGCCGCGGCGAGAAACCGAGCATGTGCGCGAAGTCGATCGGGTTGCCGCCCCAGGTGGTCAGCCCGTCGATGTCGGCGGATTCGAGACCGGCGTCCGCGAGGGCGGCCCGCGCCGCCTGGGCCGCGTGGTGGCGTTCGCTCAACCCCGTGCGCCGCCCGGCGTCGGAGTAACCGACACCGACGATGGCGACCCGGCGCCCGCCGGTCACGCGAGGCTCCCCGCGGGAACGAACACCGGGATCGTGAGGTCCGGCGAGAAGTCCTCGAAGGTGACCTCGACCGGCATCCCGAACCGCACGTCAGGCTCGGCGATCCCCACCAGGTTGGACAGCATCCGCAGGCCGGCCTGCTCGGCGAGCTCGATCGACGCGGGCAGGTAGGGCACCCGGTCGGCGAAGAACGGATGGAACGCCCGGCGCGTCTCGGTGTAGCTGTACACCGAACCCCGCCCGGACACCGGCTCGAACGCCAGGCGGAAGGAGCCGCAGCGCCGGCAGACCGGCCGCGGGAGGTGGATGAACAGACCGCAGTCCTGGCAGCGCTGGAGCTCCAGCCTGCGCTCCCGCGCCGCGGCCCAGAACGGCGCGCTCAGCGCGTCGATCACCATCTCGGGGGGCGCGGGCCTCACTAAATCCGCCTGCTGCGTCATGTCGGCTTCGTCCTCTCGCCTCGGGCGCCGGGGGCGGCTCGGCCTGGGACCAGAAGACCATGGCAGCAACCGCCCCGTCAGCGCGCCGAAGACAGCCCACGCCGATCGTGACCGACGACAGCGTTGCCGGCACTTGCTCCCACAGGCACCGTAGTTCGGCGCGTCGTCCCCGAGCAAGGAGCCCGCCACACCGCGGACCCAGCCGATGCACCGGCGTCAGGGCGCGAGCTGCTCCACGCTGGCCCCGACGGCCTCGTAAGTCATGGCGGCCCGCTGGTCCAGGCTCAGCAGGGTCGCCCGGTGCTCGACGGCGGTGAAGGCGATCAGGGCGTCGTAGGCGGGCCCGCCGAGGATCTGACTGGTCGCCAACCTGGCGAGGAGGTCCCGGTAGCCGGCGTCCGACAGGGGCAGGAACGGATCGGGGAACCGCTCGGCGAGGAACGTGTGCACGAGCGATGGCTGGGCCCGGTGCGGTGGAGGCAGGCGGGTCAGAACGGAGTAGGACTCGACCGCCGCGTGCGCGATCAGGCGCGGCCGCGTGGCCAGGGCCTTGCGGGCGAGGGCGTGGTGCTCGTGCCAGCTCGCGAAGGCGGCTACCACGACGCTCGAGTCGACCGCGTTCACCGTCGGGTCCGTTCCAGCGTCTCGCGCACCTGGTCGGCGGTCAGGACCGGCATGTCGACGTCCGCCACGGCGACCACGCCGTCGCCTTCGTCGACGAGTGTCATCGGTGTGGGTGCCGGCACGATCTCCAGCCGTCCGTCCCGTTCGGCGATCTCCAGCGGCTGGCCAGCCGTGAGGCCGAGCGCGTCGCGCAACGCCTTCGGAATCACGACCCGCCCGGCAGCATCGATGGCAGTTCGCATGCCATAAATCTACCATTCTCCGACCGTGACGGGTCCGCGCATCTGGATTACCGCTCCACGCCGTAGCGGCCGGCGATCCCGGTGGCGAGCAGCTCCAGGCCCAGGCGGAATCCCCGCTCGTCGGCTCCCAGCACGCCCTCGATGTCGGCCAACCGGCTGAGCTGGGGGTACTCGTCGGCGGGAAGCCGCCTGTCGTGGGTCGGCGCCACGGCCGGGACGCCGCCGACCCCGTTGGCCGCGTTGGCCGCGTTGGCCGCGTTGGCCG
>NZ_CADCWT010000394.1 GCF_902806485.1 Candidatus Frankia alpina
ACGCACCCCATTCCCCGCCAAGAAACCGATCGACAAGCACCTCGCAGGACCGCCGCCCACCGTGGTCACAATCCCGATCCGAACCTAAAGTTCCTGGTATTGGGCCCACCCCGGGCTTAGAATTCCTGCGAGAAATGCGCCGGCCGGCGAACGCCTGCCGGCGGCGGCCGCATCTTGGGATCGCTTCGGGGGCTCGTGATGCAGGGGCTGAGCGAGGTCGAGATCAGGGCGCTCGCGAAGGCCTTCAACGTGCACTTCAAGGCGAATCTGCTGTTGGTGCGCGCCGGCCTCACCCGCGACCGGGTGCCGGAGTTCACCGGCACGCCATTTGACTACTGGTCGGAGATCTCGGCGCAGCTCGAGGACGGGCTGCTTTCCGACGGCAGGGCGCGCATCCTCGCCGCCGCGGCGAAGTCGTTCCCGGCCAACGAGGTTTTCCGGGTCGGCTCGCGGCTCGATGCGTCCCCGGGCGCCGTCCCGGGCGCGCGGGAGCGCCAGCGGCCACCCGCCGGCACACCGGAGCACGCCAGCCTGTTCTTCCTCGACGCCCGCCTGTACAGCCGGCGCAGCATGCTCGGTCAGGTCGACTGGCGGGTGGCCCTGCGGGAGATCGTGGCGGCGGCCGTTGCGCGGTTGGGGCTGCCGGCGGAGTCGATCCGGCTGCTGCAGGACCAGGGCGACGGTTTCCTCGGCATCGTGGCTGGGACGGAACCCAAGCCGTACCTCGCCAGCGATTTCGTCCGCGAGCTGCAGATCGCCCAGCGCGCTTACAACGACGGGCGCGAACCCGGTGGCCGGCTGCGGTTGCGGATGTCGCTGCACCACGGCGACGTGGTCGTGGATGGAACCGGCGCCGCGGGCGACGCCGTCGTGGTCGCCGCCCGGCTGATCGACGCGCCCCAGGTGCGCGGCGTGTTGGAGCGCTATCCCGACGCCGACCTGGTTCTCGCGTTGTCCCCGGAGTACTTCCGCAGCACTGCCGCCCAGCGGATGCGCGATCTCGACCCGGAGGCGTTCCGCGAGATCGACGTGGCGGTCGGCGAGAAGTATGCCGGCACCGCGTGGGTGACGCTGCCCGGTCATCGGGCGAATCCTCCCCTCGACGAGGATCCCGCCGAGCCCCGGCCCGTGGACGTTCCCCGGCCCGTGGACGCGCCCGCCGGTGTGGTGTTGAGCCCGCCGCGTGCCGCCGCTTCGTCTGCGGTCGACTTGCGTGGCGATACCGCGCATGCCGCCACGCCGCCGGATGGTGTTGGACGCGGCTGGGCTGCGCAGCGGCCGGGCGTGGACGAATGGCGCAGGCGGATCGCGGATCGCCGGCGGAGTCGGAAGCCCTCAACCTCGCCGCCGCCGTTCCCCGGCGGCCGTACCTGACCCGCTGGCCACGGGATGGCCGCTGACCACGGGATGGCCGCTGTCATGGGGTGACCGCCTGCACCGCGCCGCCTGTCGCCGCGGCGAGCAGCTGACCCAGGCCGCGGCGGTAGCTGGTGCTCCCGTCGAAGCGGCTCCACTCCGCCAGCGCCATCATCATGGTCCGCAGTTCCATTGTGGACGCCTCGCCGGTCCGGGCCCGCTCGATCAGGCTGTGCACCCGGGCGGTCCAGGCGAGGGCATCGTCGCCCGCGGCCCGCGCCCGGCGCGCCGCCTCGTCGATGCGGGCACGCCGCAGGATCGGACGGCCGGTGGCGGTCGGCGCCTCGGCGAGCCGGAGTAGCCCGGCGGCCCGCCCGGCATCGGAGTTGATGCGGCCGTAGCCGGCCAGCGACCGGCGCCACAGCTCCTCGGCCCGGTCCAGATAGGCGGGGCGGGCCGCGGGGATCGGCGAGCCGTCCGGCCTGCGCCCTAGGGTCTGCGCCCCGCCGTCGGGATAGCCGGCCCAGTCGCCCCGCACGAGGGCCGCGTGCGCCAGGGTCGCGTCGTCGGCGCCGCCCAGCGTCTCCACCGCGTCCAGCGCGACGCCGGCCTCGGCCGCCCGATCCAGCCGGAACAGCAGGTCGGCACGCAGGATCCGGGCGTACGTGCTGGCCTGGCTGATGGGCAGCGCGGCCAACCGGGCGACGAGGGTGTCGGCCATCGTCAGCACGTCCGCCGCCGCGTGGGCAACGTCCTCGACACCCCAGCCGGCGCTCGTCGCGGTCTGCCCCGGGTGTTCCGCCGCGACCGGGCCCGCGGACATGAGCGGCTCGGCGGACGGCGGCATCCCGGTCGGGACGGGCAACCGGGCTGGGACGGGCGGCCCGGCGGGAACGGGCGCCTGGGTTGGGGCGGCGTGGTCCGGCGGCACGGGGGAATCGCTCGCGGCGGGGACGCTGGCAGGGCTGGGCGTGGCAGATGGGCTGGCCGCGCCGGAGGGAGCGGTCGGATTGATCGGCGCGCTGCGCTCCGAGGCTCCGGCCGCCTCCGCGGATGCCGTGGCATTCGACGCGGGCGGGGCCGCAGGCTCGACGGCGAGAGCTACGGGAAGCATCGCGTCCTGGGGAACCATCGCGTCCTGGGGGACCGAGGCATCCTGGGTGATCTTCGCGCCCTGGGGGACCGAGGTGTCCTGAGGAAGTGGGTGGTGAGCGGGGGCGTCGCCGATCGCCGTGGCGGGCGCCGTGGGCCCGGGTGCAGGGTGCGCCACGGAGGACCTGCCGCCGGTGGCGCCGCGGCCCAGCATGGCGGGGAGGAAGCCGCCGCCGCGGGGACGCGCCCGGGGTCCCGTCCGGTGTAGCCCGTGGGACGCGGCGGCGTTGCGGACGAGTCCCGCCGCACCGGTCCAGGCGAGGACCATGGGCAGGGTGT
>NZ_CADCWT010000395.1 GCF_902806485.1 Candidatus Frankia alpina
GACAACCCTCGGCAGCCTGACCGAAGGACGCGCCTGGGCTTCCTCGCACTGGGCGGTCAAGAAGGTGCGGGAGGAGGCCGGTTACCTCGGGTGCATCACGGCGAAAGAAATCACCCGCGGCAGCAACGGCTGGCATCCACACACGCACGATGTGGAGGTCTTCCGCGATCCGGTCACGCCGAAGGTCTACGGGAAAATGTGCAAGGAGTATTTTGATAAGTTGAATGCTTCCTATGTGCGGAAAGGGCATAAGCCGATGGTGAAAGGCATTGGTGTAAAACTCGATATCATCACCCGGGACTCCGACGCCCTCGGCCGCTACCTGGTCAAGCTCCAGGAAACCGGCGTCGGCCTGGGAAACGAAATGGCCCGCGGAGACTTGAAGAAGGGTCGGAGAGGAAGTCTGATGCCGTTCGATATCGCCGCGTACTTCCTGCGGACCGGCGACGCCGCCGCGTTGAAGCTCTGGCATGAATACGAACGGGAGACCAAGGGCAAGTCGGTGATCCGGTTCAGCAAGGGGCTGCGCGCCGAGCTCCTGCCCGGCGAGGAGGAGGCCTCCGACGAGGACCTCGCCGCCGACGGCGAGGGGGTGGAGGTTGGCCGGCTGGCGAACTGGCTCTACCGCCGCGTCGTCACCCTCGGCCTGGAGGCCGCGGTACTGCGCTCGCTGGACACCGGCGGCTTCGCCGCCCTCACCGAGCTGCTCACCGCCTACCACCTCGACACCACCGGCCTCCACGGCCCCACCCAGGAGATCAACCCAGCAGGTGTCGACAACAACGTTGACTAACACCCTCGACTGATCGTGTCTGGAGGCGTCGAGTACTCCGTGGAACTGGCCATCGGCGGGGCACTGGCGCCCTGGCGATGAGACGATGGTCCACCATGATCAGGAAAAGTTCATCGACATGATCATGACGTGCAGGTCGACGCGGACGGTTTGGACGAGAGGCTCATCGTGAAGACCCTGACAGCAAAGACCCTGACCGCAGCCGTTGTCATCGGCGGCACCCTGCTCGCGACGGGAGGCACATCGTTCGCCGCGGGCACCCTCCCGAAGGGAGCGTTCGTGTCCGCCTGGGGCACAGGCGCAACTGCTGAGGCGGCGGAGGACCAGGCCACGTCCCGCGCGGAGGCTAAGTGTCAGTCGGGGAAGGTGACCACCTGGCCTTCCTCTTACCACACCTACTTCGACCCCGAAAATTGGAACTGGTCGGCCGACTACGCGGGCAACTGCCTATGAAGATCTCGTCGGTGATGACGAGGAGGGAGCCGCGGCCGGCCCCATACAGGAGATCAACCCGGCAGGTGTCGACAACAACGTTGACTAACACCCCCGGCTGATCGTGTTCGGTCGTCTGACGCCCCGCCAGGCCTGCCCTCGGCGGGGCGTTGGCATGTGTCAGCTGCCCCCCAGCGGGGTGAAGAACTGGATGTCAGTGGGGGGTCCCGCGGGGGCGTCCGAGCCGGGTTGCAGCGGGCCGGAAACCGGAGTCCCTCGCGCGCGCACGCGTAGGGCCCCCCGCCAGGAAACCAGGAAACGTGGAAACCTGCAGGTCAGAGGCGGTTGCACCCAGGAAACTCCCAGGAAACTGCAACCCGCGGTTTCCTGAGCTGCAACCGGTGCCGCAGACGGCTGCAACTATCCCGACGCCGAAGAGGCAGACCACGGCAGCGAGGGGGATGCGACAGCCACCCGGTCGTCCTCGCCCGGAACGTCTAAGCGCCCCGCCGGACTGCTCCGACGGGGCGCTGCGGCTTCCTCTGGGCTGTCGTGCCGCTAGGCAACTGCCACGGGCGGCTGGCCCTCCTCTGGCGAACCTTCGCCGGCCTCCGCCTGCTCACGCTTCCGCTGCAGATCTGTCCGGGCCCCGGCGCCGGGACGGTTCTCCAGCCACGCACGGACAGTCGACGGCTTCCAGCGGGGCCGACGCGACGACGTCTGCACGTCGGGGTCCGGCAGCATCCCCTTCCACCTGTAGCCACGTATCGCTTCGACCGAGATGCCGGCCAGCTCAGCTATGTCTGTGTAGTCGAGGAGTGGCTCAAAGTCATCGATGGACTTCTTCATAACCAACGACTCTACTACCTTGACGCGCCGGGGTCGGGCGCGTAACGTTCCGCCCCACAACCGAAAAGCGCCCCCGGACCGGTGTCGACAACACCAGCCCGAGGGCTAACGGATCACCTGCAACGACAGGAGCCCGCTATGAGTCATCTTTCCCTGCCTGGGCGTGGATCTGCGCGCCAGGCTTCGCCCGCTACCCGTCTGGGTGGTGTGGCATGAGTCGCCGTCCGGGTCGGATCACGGTCACGGTCGACCGTCCTGAAGAGATCTTCGATCCGGTGATCCTTGCCGCGTTGCAGGCGGGCCGTCGGGTGACCGCCGCTGAGGAGTTGGACGTCCGCCGTCGGCACACCGCGGAGCTCGCTGCCGACCGTGGTGTCTGCTGCCGGGCGTGCGGGTTCGCGCTGACCGTGCAGCACCAGGCCTGCCCGTCGATCGTCCTGGTGGACTCCCGCAGCCTGCGGATCGCCCTGACCGTCATCCCGCTGGCCCCGCGGCGGCGGTGCACCCGCTGCCGCGGCCAGCTGGACGTGAAGCCGGCGGGGCCGCTGTGCCCGGCCTGCACCGGCCAGGATGATCTGTTCGGTGGTGCGGCATGACTGCCCACCAGACCCCCGCCGCCGGGCCGTCCGAGCAGGGTTGCAACCCGCCGGAAATCGGGGTTCCTCGCGCGCGCACGCGTAGGGCCCCCTCCGGC
>NZ_CADCWT010000397.1 GCF_902806485.1 Candidatus Frankia alpina
CAGGTAGTCGGGAACCGCCAGGTCTGACCTCGACCCGGCATCGACTCACATCAAGCCGGGGGGATCTTGGTGACTACAGACGCTGCGACACGCCCAAGATGGGCCATCACACTGAATCGCAGGCTGGCGCGATGAAAATACTTTGCGTAATTCCCACTTTCAACGAATCGGGAAGCATCGCACAGGTTATATTCGGGTTGCGGACAGCGGACACTGCTATTGATATACTGGTCGTCGACGACGGAAGCACGGACGGCACACTCGACATCATCAAGTCGGTTATGGCGGCCGACGCCCGAGTGCATCTTCTGAGCCGGATCTCGAAGCAATGTTTGGGTGCCTCCTATCGCGCCGGATTCGATTGGGGCATCACACGGGGATACCAGCTACTAGTTGAGATTGATGGGGATCTTTCTCGCGATCCGCGCGATCTTCCCCGTATGCTGAAAGCCGCGCCAAAAGCAGACTTGGTAATCGGTTCCCGCTATATAAAAGGCGGTTCGACAGCAGGCTGGTCCCCACTGCGTAAGCTTATCTCGCGAACTGGAAATCGGTATGTCCAACGGGTACTCAGGCTCCCGGTAGCCGATGCCACAGCGGGCTATCGTGTCTTCCACCACCATGTCCTGAGAGCTCTCCCGGTATCCGCGCTCACTTCCACCGGATACTGCTTTCAGGTAGAGACAGCATACCTCTCCTGGATCCACGGCTTTCGAATCCAGGAGGTTCCGATCGTCTTCCGCGAGCGCGAGGCCGGGCAGTCCAAGATGTCATCCATGGTCGTCCTAGAGGCCCTCGCGAAAGTCACTCGCTGGGGACTGGCGGCGAAATGGTGTCCGGCTCCCCACAGCATCAGCAACTCTCACTGGCCGACCTCACGGGACACGACCGAGGATTTCCCGGAGTAGCACGGGAGCCGATCGCTGGAAAAAGAATTGCAAGGGTAGGATACCTACCTCCGCAGAAATTCTTCATACGCCAGGACAAAGAGGCCGCCACATGCCTCTTCGGCAGACCGGGGGGCGGCACACCAGGATCTTCCGCAGCCGAAAGCAGCCCAGAGCCAGATGTCGCCCCATACTTCGCCGGCTGAACTCCCGTAGATGACAGTTACTTTTCGTCCTTCCGATGCGCGCCGGGCCATGCCGCCGGAACGCCGAGATGTCTTCGACGAAGATCCGCTGTCGCACCAGCCGGGCGAACTCGTACCCGGTCGAAGCTTTCTTCGTCGGGTCAGGTTTCCACTTCTCGCGATCGCATTTATTATCACGCTCATGTGGCTTCGGCCGGGTCCTTGGGCCTCCGGCGCCGCGGCTTTGATGACTCTCGCCCTCGTCGCGGGCTCGGGGCGCCCACGGAGTCACGGCAAGTACGGTCGGAGTCCTCTTCAGCACGGTCGACTACCTTGCTTGGCGGATCTCGGTCACGAACTGGTCGGCAGCATGTCTTGCGCTTCCCCTCCTCGTCGCCGAGGTCTTCGGAGCCCTTCACGCACTCGGGCTACAGGCAACCATCTGGCCGAAGGAGCCTCCTCCGTTATCGCAGATTGACGACCCGAGCCGCTTTCCAATCTATATTCTGATCCCCACTGCCGGCGAGTCGATGTCGGTACTTGGCCCGACAGTCGAGGGTGCCATCGCGGCTCGCTCGGAGTACTTGCGGCTGAACCCGGAAGCTCGGGTCCATAGCATGGTCTGCAATGACGGGCGCGTGGCGGGAAACCCCGACTGGCATCTGGTGGAGAGCTGCGTCAGAGAGCTCGGAGTAACCTGCATCACCCGAACGGTGGGAGGCGGGGCCAAGGCTGGGAACATCGAGAACGTTCGTCACCTGGTTGGTGCCACCGGAGACGCCCTGCTAGCGGTCTTCGACGCCGACATGGTGCCGACCCCTGATTTTCTCGTTGCCACGCTGTCGCCCTTTTCCGATCCTGCGGTCGGCTGGGTTCAGACCGCGCAGTATTATCGCAACACAGATCTTCCGATAGCTCGCTGGGCCGCAGACCAGCAGGCACTCTTCTATGATGTGCTCTGCGCAGGAAAGGCCGCCCGAAACGCGTCCTTCATCTGCGGCACAAATGTCGTGATCAGAGCCATGGTGCTGGACTCGATCGGCTGGATGCCGCAGGACTCGGTCACCGAGGATTTTGCGGCGTCTATCCGGCTGGCACCCGACTGGCGCGGAGTCTATCTTGAGGGCAAATTCGCCGAGGGACTCGGCCCCGTCGATGCCGCCAATTACCTGAAACAGCAGAACCGTTGGGCGCGTGGCACCTTCGAGGTTCTCAAGACCCACTGGTCAGACCTTGTCCATCCACGAAGCAGGCTGACGGGAGCACAACGCCTTCAGTACAGCCTGTCCTGCACTCACTATATTTCGGGGTTTCGCGACCTTGTCTATCTACTGACTCCGATCATCTTCGTCGTGACGCAGATTCCCGCGGTGCGGGGCGCGGATGCGGCCGGCTTCCTTCGACACTTCCTCCCTTATTTTCTCTTTGGGCAATCGGCTTTTTGGGCGGCGGCACGAGGCCGGTCGACCTGGCGAGGGATTATTGCCGGATTTATCTCGTTCCCTGCGTTCGCGGCAGCCGCACTGACCGTGATCAGCGGGTCTCGCAGCAGCTTCACCATCACTGCAAAGCAACGTGATGGATCGGTGTCGTGGCCAGGGCCGCGCGAAGGTCACTTTCCGTGCTGACTGGTTACTCTAGGTTGCGATGAATGT
>NZ_CADCWT010000398.1 GCF_902806485.1 Candidatus Frankia alpina
CACTGGACCCCGCCGCAGGTGCCGCGGGCGCTGGATTTCGCGATCACGGTGCTCGATGAGAACGGCAGCCCGGTCGAGACGCTCGTCGGCTGGTCCTCGGTGCAGCTCGCGGAGGAACACGCCCACACGCTGGCCGGCATCGCCGGGTATCGGATCGTGCCCTGCCGCCACACCGGGGGTAGCTGAGCGGCCGGCCACCGCCCCTCGGCGGGTGGAAGCGCCAGGGCCCACCGAGGGGCCGCACCATACGCGGCGCGAATCGCCGGTGGGGACCAGAGCCTGTCGGGACTGCTCTACTAGTCCAGTCGACAGGTTCGCGTAGCCTGAAGTGACCATAGGGGCCCCTGGGCGCCTCTCCCGCCGCTCGCTCCGCGTTGCCTGTCGGGTGTGCGGCAGTCTGACTGCTTCGTCCGGATTGCTCATATCTGGACCGACTTGCGGCTCTGTGTAACCTGCCAGCTCGTTGGCCGTCGGCGCGTCGAGCCGGTGGCCCGCCGAGCCGCCGAGGCTGCTGAGCTGGTGAGGGTGCCGAGCTGGTGGAGTGTGGAGTCGGTGAGGTGCTGAACCGCTGGGTCCTGGTCGTTGATGGGTAGAGGCGCCGCGGCCCCGGCGGATGATTTCCTGGCGCTCCAGGGCCCCGTGGTCATCATTCGCCCCAATGCGTGGAGTGCGAAACCATTCGGGGTCCTGACCGGAATGACCCGCGGCCGTGCCGGGTCGGTCGAGAGGTACGCCGCAGGCCCACAAACTGGCGGGCCACACCCATGCTCCGGCATGCGCAGATCAACGCGACACCTTTCCCGCTGACCGCAGATTGTGTCGATGTATGTCCATGGGACCAACACGGAGCGATGGTCGTGCATCCGTTGGGCGAAAATCGCGGGTCGATGCCGCCTCGCGGGAGCCTCTCGACCGGTCGGCATAGTCGCCCCCGAGGGGTTATTCGAAACAGATGGACAACGACTCCCGGCGCGGTTGTTGCTACGTGGTCCTGAGGATTCCCGGCCCGCGGCACACTTGCCACGCGCCGGCGCCACCGACGACGTTGACGGGCGACGACAGGTCAGGACGGTCCGCCCGACATCCGGTCGTGGCGGGCGAGCACCTGCCCAAGGACGCGGGTGAGATCGGCCGCCGGGTCGCCGAACCTGCACCGCCAGCGCGTCGCCACCGATGGCGGTCCGGACCAGCGCCTGGCAGGGCGCGCCATCCCCTACCTACGCGCGGCCCTGCCCGGCGGGGCTGCCCGCTGCGCCAGGACTTTCCCTGGCCGCCGGTCGGGCCCGACGGCACCAGCTCCTGGGATCCGCAGGTGGCGGTCGCGACACTCTACCGGCGGCTGGAGCCGTCGCGTGCCCGCCGCTGGCGGCCCGGTTGCGGCCGATGGCCCCCGCTGCCGGCGGATACCCCCCGGCCGGGACGAGCGGGCTGCGCAGCCCACCGTCGTCGTTTGCGCCACCGACGACGAACTGTTCGCTGTCGAGACCGAGCGGGTCCGGGTTCGCAGCGCGTTCGGCATCGACCCCGTGGAGATTCCCGGTGGCCACCCGCCGATACTCACCGACCCGGCAGGTCTCGCCGCGCTCCTCGACGGGTTCACCCGCCGGGCGATGCAGTAGTCGTCGTGCCGGCGGCGGGAGCCAGCGCGTCGATGAGTTCGGCGGTGTTGAGCACCCGGGCACCGATGTCGCGGCACTCGGCCAGGCCTCGCGGGTAGACCCGGGAGATCGCATCGGCGACGACCACCACGTCGAAGTCGCGCTCGCTGGCCTCGTAGACGGTCGTCCGGGGGCAGTTGGGGAAGTTGGCGCCGACCACGGCCACTGTGCCGACGCCGAGCCCCCGGAGCTCGTCGGCGAGCCGCGTCCCGTAGAACCCACCCCAACGGGGTTTGAACAGCACCCACTCCCGCGGGCCCACCTGCTGTGCGGCACCCGCCAGCAACGCGCGGTCGTCCAGTCGTATGCCGCCGCCGGGCGGCGCCAGCGCCGGATGGAGCTGGCTGCCATCGGTACCGGGACAGACCAGGCGCCTGCCAGCGACGATCGAGGCGCGCCGGCACCGCTCCGCGTTCGAGCCGTCGGGCAGGTACAGCCGGACCAGATGGAACACCGGCAACCCGGCGGCGCGGAAGCCAGCGGCGGCGCGGGCCATCGCTGGCAGCAGTGCCTCGGTTCCCTCGATGGCGCCGGGGCCGTCGGCTCGAGCGAAATCGTTCTGCACGTCGATGGTGAGCAACGCCCACGGACCAGGGGCCGCCGGCGGCCCCTGGTCCGTCGCTGTCTTGGCTGTCGTCGGCTCGGCTGCTGCCTGCCTGGGTGTCGTCGGGCTGAACGTCGCCGTCTCGGACACCGTGACTCCCTTCCGCGGTCGCCCGTCGCTCATGGGCCCGGGCCCGGAGGGCCTTCACTGACGGCTCGCCGGCAGCCCGGCGGCGGCCGGCGTGGGAGTCGACGTCGTCGAGGCCTCGATCGAGCCTGCCTAACCCGGCACCGGGTGTCCAACATCGATCTGTACTGATCGTCAGCAGCGCTGCTCATGGTCGGCGTCGCCCTGCCTGCGCCACGAGTCGCAAGACCTTCAGCACCCGGGCTTAACCCAGATGATCATCTGGCCTTGGGGCGCGCTCGTCCAGCCGGGCTTGCTTCGTTCATGCGTCGTCGGCGGAGCTTCGTTGGTTGGCCAGTGCCGCGTCGGTTGCTGATCA
>NZ_CADCWT010000399.1 GCF_902806485.1 Candidatus Frankia alpina
GAGGGCGAGGTCGTCAAGTTCGGCGTCGTCCTCCTCGGCCAGGACGAGCGGCCGACCACGGTCCTGCACTCGTGGGCCACCGTCCAAGAAGCCGAGGAGTACGCCCGCGACCATGTCGGGGGCACCGGCTACCGGATAGTCCACCTCCGCCAGGTCGCCGGCCCCTGAGATCGGCCCCGCCGGCATCCCCAGCCGGCGGCCTCTGGCCTGCCCTACCCGCGGCGCGCAGCCGCCCACGCACCAGCACCATCCCCGATCCGCGTGGGCCGATGGCTGCGGACGACCCCCGCGGGTAGGGCAGCTCACCCGCTATGACGGAGGACCCATGCCAGACCCGTTTGATCCCCTCGACGACGCCGACGACGACTTCGAGCCCGTCACGACGACGCCGGACGGGGCGCAAGGTCAGTCCGACTGAGCCCCTTTGGCCGCCTGCCCGCCCGGGAGGCCGTCCGCGACGGTGCGGCGGGCAGGCACCCCACCCCTTGGGAGAGATCATGTCCTGGAAGGCCACCACTCCGGCCACTCCGGACGCGCCGGCTGTCCGGGTCGCCCGCGACGGCGCCGAGGTCGTCATCCGCTACCGCAGCACCAACGCCGGCGGCGACGTACGCCTGCCGCTGGTGATCTGGGACAGCCTGGCCGGCGCAACCCGCGCCGGCCGGCTCGACGGGCTCGGTGAGGCGTGGACGCCTTGGCTGTCGTCGGGTGGCCGGGCAAGGCTGCACGACGGCCACATCGAGCTCGGCTACGGCTACCTCCATGGATGGGGCGAACGCCTGCCCGAGCCGGTGTGGCGGGCGCTTGCGGCTGGCGTCCGCGCCGGCACGCTGGCCGATCTCCCCCATGCGGACCCGCAGGAGCTCGCGGAAGTAACCCGATGACCCCGAGACTCCTGCCTGTCGACTCGGTCGTCCCGGACGCGTTGCACCGCGCCCTGCTCAGGGCGCACACCCACTCGGGCAACGTCGACCGGTCGTTTACCGCGCAGCGGATCGCTGATCGGGTGCGGGTTTCGGCGGTGCCGATGGGCATTGCGTTGGACGCGCTCGCCGCTGACGGTCTGCTCCGCAGCAGGCGAACCGGGGACGGGCTCACCATCTACTACCGGGGTGATCTTCCCGACCGGGCGGGCGTTGACCAGCGCCGTCCCACGCTGGCCCCGATCAGCCGGCGGGAACTATGGTCGGCGATCAGCCCAGCCTGGCTGGGGTGCGAAGAGGCAGCCACGGAGGACATCGCCGCCAGGTTGGATGCCCCCGTCGGCCCGGCGGACCGGGCTTGGCTGCGTCTGCGGCTCGTGACGTGGACGGCGGCGGAGCTGCTGGTCTTGAGCAGCACCCGGCGGTGGGCGCTCACGACGCGCGGTCTGGACCAGTACGAGCGGCTGCGCCGGGTGCCGCCGAGCGACCCGCAGGTGTGGGCGGCGATCGCCGCCGAACAGCCCCGACGCCGACGGCGCGGCGGCTTGGATTGGGACGCTGTCGGCCGGCGTCTCGGGCTTCCGCTGTCGCGCCTGACGGCGTGGGCGGATCAGGCCGTCGACGACGGACTGATCGTCAGGACCGATGGTGGATTCCTGCTCAGCGCGGGTGGATGGCAGCGGGTTGACGACGTTGTCAAGGTCGGATGAGCCGGATGAGAAGGAGACGGTGTTGCGCGAACAGGTCCCACAGGAGCCGCAGGCGTTCCCCGGTGATGACCGGGTGGACCCGGAGAAGGCGATGTGGTGGCGGCCGACCGGAGCGCCGCCCGGCGCCCCGGTCATCGAATTCGCGGTCATCCCCGGTGGGCTCGCGTTCCGCCACTCCGACGAGCGTGAGGCAGTGGTCCAAGCCGGATGGGTGGCGGTGCGGATACTCCTCGCCGACCTCCTTATGATCAGCCCCGATCTGATCAACACATGGCCAGCGCACCCGATGGCCCGCGGGGAGCGGCCCGCGCACTGACCCGACCCCGAAGCGAACCAACCGAAGGAAACCGATGCCTCCCACCGCAACCATCACCAGCCCCGACACCGCGATGATCACATCTTTGTGGTTGGACATCACCCGGTTCTGCACGCTCGCGTGCACACACTGCTACAACCGGTCCGGGGTGACCGGCGGTCACGGCACCATGACCGCCAACGACTGGCTCACGGTGATCGACGATGCCGCCGCCCACGGGGTACGAACGGTGCGGATCATCGGCGGCGAGCCCACCTCGTACCCGGCGCTGCCCGATCTGGTCGACCGGGCGCTCGCCGTCGGCTTGGACGTCGAGATCTTCTCGAACCTGGTGCACATCTCCGACCAGATGTGGACGCTCTTCGAGCGGCCCGGTGTCAGCCTGGCAACCAGTTACTACAGCAGCGTCCCGGCCGAGCATGAGCAGGTCACCGGCCGGCGCGGCTCCCACGCCCGGACCCGGGCGAACCTCGTAGAGGCGTTGCGGCGGAGCATCCCGCTGCGCGGCGCCCTGATCGACACCGGGACCGCCGACGTTCACGCGGTGCGTGCCGATCTGCTCGGCCTCGGCGTCACTACCCTCCGCGTCGACAAGGTCCGGGCGTTCGGCCGCGCGGCCGGCGGTGACGGGGCGGGGCCCTGTGGGCGATGTGGGCTCGGTCGGGCGGCGATCCAGCCCGATGGCACGCTCACCCCCTGCGTGATGACCAGCGACCGCGACGGCGGGAATGTCCGGGACACCCCGCTGGCGT
>NZ_CADCWT010000400.1 GCF_902806485.1 Candidatus Frankia alpina
CCGCCCTTGATCGCTCCGCGGATGTCCCGGGGGGTCTGCTGGTTGCGTGCACCGACGGCGGTGAGGGCGTCGACGGCGTCGAGGGTGTTCAGCGCGTCGGCGGCGACCATGCGGGCCAGGCCGCGGGCGGCGCCGTAGAGGGTGACGCGCCGTCGCCCCTGCGGGGCCCGGTCGACAGCGGCCAGCGTTGCCGCGAGCAGCGCGTCGGGCTTCGAGATGGCCCCGCCCCCCACGAGGCCGGTCGGACTGGTCTTGGCGGTGCCGGTGGCCGCTGGGACCGGCGCTCCCGAGCGGGTCTGGCAGGCGTCGAGGAGACGGGGGGCCATCTCCTCGACGGGCCGGGGCTGGGAGGTCCACCGGTAGCCGCGGGCGGCCCCGGCGGGCGTGGACGGTGGAGCGACGACGAGTCCGCCGTCGGTCTTGATGTCGACGCCGATCCGGCCGGGGAGCTTGCCGGGCAGCGACCGGCCGGGGTGGGCGTAGTAGAGGTGCCAGCCCCCGCCGGGGGTGGCCACGGTCGCGGTCGGGTTCATCAGCGTCCGGTCAAGCCGGCCGCCGTTACGCGGATCGATATCGATGATCGCCAGGCCGGACACGGCGCCGGTACGGATCGCGAGCAGACCCTCGGGGACGGCGGTGAGCATCGCGGCGATCCGCTCGGGGTCGACGGTGGCGGCGTAGAAGCCGTGGCAGGTCAGACACGGGCAGGCTTCCCGGTCGTGGTCGGGCCCGGCGGCGGCGCACGGCTCGCAGTTGGCGACGGGCCGCTTGGTGCGACCGAGGACGAATACCTGCCAGCCGCGGGCGGCGTAGTGCAACGCGGCGGCACGCCGATCCGGCCACCTGCACCCCGGCTGGGCGGCGGCCCGTGCGGGTGGGTGAGGAACGCCAGCGGTCATGGTCGGTCCTTTCAGCGGAGCGGTCGTCACGTGACGACCGGCGGGTGAGAGGGGGTTGGCGCGGATGGCTTGATGTGGGCGGGAACCGTCACGAGCTCTCCCCGCTAGCGGTGCCAGACCAGGACAAAGACATGTCGGATGGCTGGCACCTGGTTGCCCAGTGCCCCTGACCAGGCTGTTTGCCCCGGCCACCGCAAGCAGGCCGAGGAGCGGCGCGGGGAGTAGGGCGAGGAGTTGCCCGGGAGGTTGCCCAGGGAGTTCGCCCACGTCAGCGGTCGATGCGACGTGCCCTTCTCGGTGGACCTCTGGGGTGTGGCGGGCATGGGTGTTCTCCCGGGGTGGTCGCGGTTCGGTCGTGGTGACGGCTCGTCAGGGGAAGGCTCAGCCGGGAGCGGAGACGTGACAGCGGCGGGCATCGCTGTGGCGGATCTGGCCGTGGCGTCTCGTTCGAGGCGGGGTTAGACGGGTGCGGTGACGGCTGTGACGGGAATGTCGCGGCTGATGGGGTGGGCAACCCAGGTCCAGGCCTCGTCACTGTCGAGACCGTGGTGCAGGAACAAGCGGATATGGCCGTGACGGACGTGGGGGTGCGCCCAGGACCGGGTCTCGTCGATCAGGTCGTTTGTGTGCGCGTCGAGGTAGGTGCGGGCGGCGGCGAGGGCAGTGGGCCGGTCGTGGTGGCCGGCGAGCAGGAGTTCGGTGAAGGTGAGTTCGTCGTCGGCCCAGTCCTCGCAGATCTCGATGTCCGTGCCGTCGACGGTGACGGTGGTCATGGCGGGAAAGACCTGCTCGATCTGGTCGGCGGTGTCCAGGGAGGTCCGCTCCCAGTCGACGGGCGCGGGGATGCCGGTGCGCGGGTGGCCGGAGGGGTCTTTGGGCGTCGGGGCGGTGTGGGTCATGGCCGGTCCTTTCGCTGGGGTGTGGGCGTGGCCGGTCATCACGTGACGACCGGCGGGTGGGTGTCAGGTGGCTGGTGGGGTGCAGCCGCCGGTGCAGACGGCGGCGCGGCTGGTGACGGTGAGCGGTCCGCGGGTGCCGCACCGGTCGCAGGGCGGCATCAGCGGCGCCCGGGCGGTCGACTTCTTCTTCGCAGCGGTCTTCTTCCGGCGCGGGCCTCGGGTGGCGGTCGTCTCGGTGGCGAACCGGTGCGGCCGGCTGGTGGTCTGGCGTCCGTCGACGTCGCGGCGGCGGCCGATCAGCCCGTCGAAGGCCCGTTGGGCCGCGCCGGCGGCCTGGTCGCCGATGCCACCGGCGGCGGCGTTGCAGGCCGGGCAGGGTCCGCGGTCACGTCCACGGCCGACGTACCGGGTTTCGCGGCAGCGGGTGCAGGTGTCTGCCATCAGCCATCCCCTTCCAAGATCTGTGACTCTGCGTGACTGGTGGTGGGCGTGTTGAACGAGGCTCGCGGGCGGTTAGATCGCCGCGGGCGAATTAGATCTCTAACCCGGTGGGCTCAGGGGGCCGGTGGGCCTGCTGGGCTGGGGGAAGTGAGGCGAGTGAGCCCCAGGTGGGGCAGTGGGATCGGAGGGCCGTAGGGGCCTGTCAGGCGCGGTTCAGGGGCTGGTGGGGGGCTCACTCACTCGTCGAGGTCGACGGTGGACCGGCGGGCAATCTCTTCACGGACAGTGACCGGGTCGAGGGGCCAGCGGTTGCCGGTGGAGGGGACCTTGATGCCTTCGGCGGCGAGGAGCTTGACGAGTCCGGTGCCGGTCATGGTCTTGTAGGGGGTCCAGGCGGGGGCGAGGTGGAGCAGCAGCGGCGGGACCTTCGCGGCGGGGATGA
>NZ_CADCWT010000401.1 GCF_902806485.1 Candidatus Frankia alpina
GGGCCACGCCCAGGACGATAACCCGGGGCTTCCGACAGCCACGAGACGGAGTCACCCTGCGGCGGTCCGTCCGTACCGGTGCGTGATGGATCCGACGCTTCTGTCCACTCGCTATCGCGCGACTGCGGGGGGAACGCGCGGTACAGTCTAATGATCCTGAACGCGGCCTCGAACTGCCCCTGTACCGCGGGTTTTGTCAGCGCGTGAACGAGTACGTTCGAGTACTGAAGTGGGCACCTGCATACGGGGAAAGAACGCGGCGGGTTCGACTCGACCGGAGGTGTGAGCTGTGACGACCGCGGCACAGATTCCGGGGCTGGAAGCGGCCCCGACGAAGCACGCCAGGCTGGTCGCCTGGGTGCGTGAGATCGCCGAACTCACCCAGCCGGAACGGGTTGAGTGGTGCGACGGATCGGAGGCCGAGTTCGACCGGCTGACCAGTCTCCTGATTGAGAAGGGGACGCTGGTCCGACTGAACGACGAAAAGCGTCCCAACAGCTTTTACGCCGCCTCGGACCCCAGCGACGTGGCCCGGGTCGAGGACCGGACCTACATCTGCTCCGAGAAGGCCGAGGACGCCGGCCCGACGAACAACTGGCTGGACCCGGCGGAGATGCGGGTCAAGCTCCAGGGCCTGTTCGAGGGCTCCATGCGCGGTCGCACGATGTATGTCGTGCCATTCTGCATGGGTCCGCTCGGATCGCCTATCTCGGCGCTCGGGGTGGAAATCACCGACTCGCCCTACGTCGTCATTTCCATGCGCACCATGACCCGTATGGGGGCGCCCGCACTCGAACAGCTCGGTGAAGACGGCTTCTTTGTTCCGGCGGTGCATTCGCTTGGCGCTCCGCTGGAGGCCGGTGCGGCCGACGTTCCGTGGCCGTGCAACACGACGAAATACATCACTCATTTCCCGGAGACCCGCGAGATCTGGTCCTATGGATCGGGTTACGGCGGTAACGCACTCCTCGGGAAGAAATGCTACGCACTGCGCATCGCGTCGGTCATGGCACGCGATGAGGGCTGGCTTGCCGAGCACATGCTCATCCTCAAGCTGACGTCGCCCGCGGGTAAGGTTCACTACATTGCCGCGGCCTTCCCGTCGGCCTGCGGGAAGACGAACCTTGCCATGCTCATTCCCACCCTTCCCGGGTGGAAGGCGGAGACTGTCGGTGACGACATCGCCTGGATGCGGTTCGGTGAGGACGGCCGGCTCTACGCCGTCAACCCCGAGGCCGGCTTCTTCGGTGTCGCCCCCGGCACCGGCGAGCAGACCAACCCGAACGCGATCAAGACGCTGTGGGGCAACACGGTCTTCACCAACGTGGCCCGCACCGACGACGGCGACGTCTGGTGGGAGGGGCTGACCAAGCAGGCCCCGGCGCACCTCACCGACTGGAAGGGCCGCGACTGGACCCCCGAGTCCACCGAGCCCGCCGCGCACCCCAACTCCCGCTTCACCGTCCCCGCCGGGCAGTGCCCGACCATCGCCTCCGAGTGGGAGGACCCGAAGGGCGTGCCGATCTCGGCGATCCTGTTCGGCGGTCGCAGGACGACCGCGGTTCCGCTGGTCACCGAGGCGCCCGACTGGCGGCGCGGGGTCTTCTTCGGCTCGATCGTCGCCTCCGAGACGACCGCGGCCGCGGCCGGCGCGATCGGCAAGCTGCGCCGCGATCCGTTCGCGATGCTCCCGTTCTGCGGCTACAACATGGCTGACTACTTCGCCCACTGGCTCGAGGTCGGCCAGAAGGCCGATCAGGCGAAACTGCCCCGGATCTACTACGTGAACTGGTTCCGCAAGAGCCCGCAGGGCAAGTTCCTCTGGCCCGGCTTCGGCGAGAACAGCCGCGTCCTTGCCTGGATCGTCGGCCGCCTCGAGGGGAACGTCGACGGCGTGGAGACCCCCCTCGGCGTCCTGCCCACCAGGGACGCCCTGCCGACCGACGGCCTCGAAATCGACGACGCCGACCTGGACGCCCTGCTCACGGTCGATGTCGACGTCTGGAAGCAGGAGGCCAAGCTGATCCCCGAGCACTACCAGACGTTCGGCGACCGGCTCCCCGCCGAGCTCTGGGCCGAGCACGAGGCCCTGGTCAGCCGCCTCAACGGCTGACCTGCGACCTCAGCTTCACGCCGGCCCGCGCCGGGCGATTCCTCCGCCCGACGCGGGCCGGCGCATGTCCGCGGACAATTCGTGCCCGCCCGTCCCTGCCGATCAGTCACGCTTCGTTACGGTTTTCGCGTACGGCGGACGCGTCCGAGCGTCCGCAAGGACGCGCCCGGCAGTAACCATTTGCCGGAAATCGGGTCCGCCTCAGCTCCGCCCGCCAGCCCGCATATTCCACGGGAACCAGCGCGTGTCGCCTTGGGAATTTTCTGCGACGTCCCCGACTGGTCGGCGGATTTCCGTCAAGAGGGCGCGAGCGCCGCTCCACGGGGAGCTGATCCGGACGGCCCGCCCGCCGGAAAATGCGGTCCGTTCGGCCCGGACCCTCCGATCCATCCCAGGGCCACGCGAAGGTCACCTTCCGTGCTGACTGGTTACTCTAGGTTGCGAGGAATGTGAGGGCCCGGTTGCGGTCACGGGCGATGTGTTCGACGGTTTCTTTGATTCTTATGACGCCGTGGAGGCGGAGGAGGCTGAGGGCGAGGTTACGGAGGAGGGCGAGGTTGCGG
>NZ_CADCWT010000402.1 GCF_902806485.1 Candidatus Frankia alpina
ACACCAACACAACATTGATGTCACGCAAAGCGACGAAACGTTACCGGGAAAGGCTCACTCCATCCGCTCCTAATCTGTGGGGAGCGATGTACGGCACAGCGCACGGTATCGCCTTCGACGACGAGCTGTACTACGTAGCGGCGCTGCTCCACGACGTCGGGCTGACGGAGATGTTCGACCGCCGCAGGCAGCCGTTCGAGGAGTCGGGAGGGCAGCTGGCCTGGGTCTTCGGCGTGGCGGCCGGCTGGCCGTAGGACACGAGCCGCGGCCACGCCGCGAAACCACACATGCGCAGGAACCATACGCATCAGCTGTTCGCTGGTCGGCATAGCCAACCCCGCCGGCGCTCCCTCGGTCGTCCGGCCGAGAGGCGCCGCCGGTGCGGGCGGGAGCCGACACCCGTTCGCGCTGCCCGGGGTGACCGAGAGCATGCCGGGGATCGCACGGAAGAGGTTCGCGGCATCGCCGAACGGGACAGGCCCTTGTCATGAGGAAGGAGCACTGCCTGATGCAGCCGTCCCCGACCAGCGATCGCCGCACGCCCGTTTTCGACCACACCGTTCCGCCTCCGGGCCACCCGTCGGCGTCCAGCCACGAGCTCCGGGAGCCGCCGTCCGGTGGGCCGCAGGTTCACCACGCGCCGGCGCGGGTCGCCGGCCACCGGCCGGAGCCGAGTCATGGGGACCCGGCCGCCCGTGAGCCCCGGGTGCTCGCCGTCGTCGACGGTTCGGACACGGCCGACTATGTGGCGCATACGGCGACGCTGCGGGGAGTCATCCGGCAGCGGCTGGTCACCCGTGCACTGATCGGGCATCTGCCGCCCGCGCCAGCGCGGCTGCTGGACATCGGTGGCGGGAACGGCGTGCAGGCACTGGAGTTCGCCCGGCGGGGATACAACGTGACCGTCTGCGAGCCCGACCCGCGGATGTTGGCCGAGACGCGACGCGGGCTGGCCGACGCCCCCGAGTCGGTCCGGCGGCGCGTCGAGCTGGTCCGGGGGGACGGGCGGGACGCCGTCCACCTGGTGGGGACCGGCTGGGACGCCACCTTCTGCCATGGCGTCATCATGTTCGTCCCCGAGCCGGCGCCCCTGTTGAACGTCCTCGTCGAGCTCACCCGGCCCGGCGGGATCATCTCCGTGGTCGGCAAGAATGGCCCGGCGCTCGCGCTGCGTGCGGGACTGCAGGGTCGCTGGCGGGACACCACAGCGCTGCTCGGCGAGCCCAGAGCCGTCGGAGCCGCCAGACCGGGCCGGCAGCCGGCGGTGCAGCTGCCACCCGGCGACGATCCGGCGAACGTCGCCGCAATCCTCACCGCCGCCGGGACGCGGTCGCTCGCCTGGTATGGGATCAGGACCTTCACCGATCATCTCGGTGGCATCCCGCCGGGGTCGGACGTGGATGCCGTCGTCGACGCCGAGTGGGCAGCCGGGGCGCGGGACCCCTACCGCGGGATCGCCCGCCTCATCCATCACGTTCATCGCCGGACCGGGTAGCGCGGCGACTGCCGGCTGGCCCGGCCATCCGGATCTCTGGCCGTGGGGAATGATCATCAAGGTCTGGTCGACCGCATTCCCCGATTCGAGAGAGCTCGAACGTGCCACGCTGCCCGGGTCGCTCAGACCAGCTTGGTGGCGGATATGCCGCCGTCGACGTGGAGCGTGATCCCGTGGATACGGGCCGCGTCGTCCGAGGCGATAAAGGCCACGGCTGCGGCGATGTCGGCTGGCGTGATCACCGAGCCGGCCGGAGTGGCCATGGCATGCAGCACGGTTTCGAACTCTGCATTGCCCGGGGTCAACGTGACGCCGGGGGCGACAGTGTTCACCCGCACCCCGCGGGGCCCGTATTCGGCGGCCCACGAGCGGGTCAACTGCTCGTCGGCGGCCTTGGTCGCCGTGTACATCGCACCGATGGGAGAGCCGACCTGCGCCATCCACGAGCCGATGTTGACCACCACGCCGCGACCGCGCTCGACCATCGGGGGGATCAGCACAGCGGTCAGGACGTAGGGCGCGCGGACGTTCACCGCCAGCAGGGCATCGAGGTCCGTGTCGGACAGGTCGGTTGTTGCGGGCGAGGGGTAGACGCCGGCGTTGTTGACGAGGACATCGGCGCGTCCGCCGAGCAGGGACGTCGCCGCGGCGGCGAAGGCGCGGATGTCCTCGTGCGGGCCGCTGAGGTCGACGCCGAGGAAGTCGGCGCGCCCACCGGTTGACCGGATGTGCTCGACACCGACCTGCCCGCGGTCGTGGTGGCGTCCGCTGATGAGGACGTGCGCGCCCTCCGAAGCAAGTGTGCGCGCGATGGCCGCACCGATGCCGCTGGTGGCGCCGGTGACCAGGGCGGTGCGGTCGACGAATCGTGAGGTGGTCATGCCGTCGGTCTATGCGGCATTCCCGGGGCAGGCCAGGTCCTGTGCAGCCTGGTCATGTCGTAACCATGCTGGGGGGCGGGGACGCGCCGATTAATAACTTCGGTTCTCGATCAAAGAGAGGTGCCGTTGGTCTCGTGGCAAGACCAACATCAAAGACCTAAGTTATTCTCCGGCAGGTCCCGGGAGCGCTCGTAGGGTGGACGGCATGGCCAGAGACAGGGCGGAACCAGGGCCGCGCGAAGGTCACTTTCCGTGCCGACTGGTTACTCTAGGTTGTGAGGAATGT
>NZ_CADCWT010000403.1 GCF_902806485.1 Candidatus Frankia alpina
GATCTACACGACCTGACCAGTTACAGCGGGTCAAGATATTTCACAAGGTGGCTGAAGGTTGGCATGACGTCGACGGTGAGGCCATGTTGCTTTCGATGAACTCTGACGACCTCGAAGCGGTAGAGCGTATCGCGGAACGACACGGTAACGTTGTCGGGGATCGCGGGGACTACCACGGGGAAGACTTCTACTTCGACATCGCGAACGGCGCCCGGTCCGAGAGGCAACGTCGGACCCGCTAGCCTTCGAAGGCTTCGCTTCGTTCATTCTTCCGGCGGATGAGTTTGCCGACTCCTCTCCGCCGGTTGTGGTAACTGCAAGGCTCTCATTTTCCTGCGACTGAAATGGGGATACTGCATGCCCACGAACAGGCAGATTCAGCGTGCTGCCGCGCTGGCGGAATCGAACACGGCTCGTGCGGAAGCGGGTGCGCGTCGCCGTGGCGGCTACACGGAGGAGGCCATTCGCACGGTCCGTGACCGTGAGCACGCGGCGTGGGACCGCTACCGGCGGGGCTGACCGAAGGTTCCTGGGGCGACGGATGGGCGCAAGTTTGCCGACTCTCCCATCCGTCGCCTTCTCTCCCTGCGACAGGAGAAGCTTCATGTCTATCACACACTGCGCCCGGTGTGCCCGGGGCTGCCCAAGGTGCGTGAGGGGTACGCCCCGGCCGGTGGAGGGGCGGGAAAATCCCCGCCCGACGTCGAGGCCAACCCGGCCGGTTCGTAGCGATACGGCTCGGGGTGCCTGAGATGGCGACACGAGAGTTTCGGATCGTGAATGGCCACATGCAGGAAAAGCGGCCCGACGATGTTCCGTGCCGCGTGGAGGGTTGCAACAACGGAAGGGTTCGCACCGTCCACGGGAACTCCGACCGGTGCAACCGGTACGGCGGTGAGGGAAAGGAGCGTAGGTAGATGCCGAGAAAGACGCGTCGCAGGCAGACCATCGCTCCGCATTACCAGCCTGCCCTCCCGTTCTCCGAGGACAGTCCTGCGGCTCCGGCTGGGGTGCGGATTCCGCTGGTGTCGTCACAGGAGGCGGCGGAACCCATCACGCTGGAATCACGGCGGCACCGTCGACGTCGGTGAAGCTGCTGGACTGGTCGGGGCGGAATGGGGCTCAGAAAGGGTCCTGTGGCCCTTCCCGCACCTGCGTGCTGTGCGGGTTGCCGGCGATATGCCGTAGTCCGGATGGGGCCCCGATGCACAAGACCTGCGCTGAACAAAACCAGGATGGCTATGCGGAGCATCAATGGGAGTCAACGAATGGAAGGTGACATCTGATGCGTGGACGTGATCGACTGGCGGCGTGGACGACCGGAGAAGCGGTCGCACGGATCAAGGCGGCGCAAAAGTCTGCTCAGGCTTCGTGGGACCCGCTGAAGCGGCTGGCGGATACGTACGGGGATGTTCCCGACGATGACTTCCATGGGCATCTCATGGAGGTCGCAAAGTCGATGGTCCGCCTGGATCACTACTTCGTTTATCTGCTGGCTGAGGCAAGGAGGAGGGGTATCGGGTGAGCTCACACCTTCGTTTCCTTCTCGCGGATCTCGATCCGGCCCGTCGGGTCCTGGTGTCCCGCAGGGCTCCGCTGGCTATCTCGGCTGAGGACACGGTCGGCGGGGCGCTGGGGAAGCTCGGTTCATGGGCGGTGCGTAACGGCCTGTCGGGGATGCTCCGACTGATCACGCGTTTCCCGCGGACCATGCTGACCCTGCTCGCGGGCCTGCTGCTGGTGGATCAGGTCGGGTGGGTGCTCCCGCTGCTACTGCTCGCGCTGCTGTTGTTCTCGGCGCTGGCGTGGCGGTTGACTCATCCGGGGTCCTACCGGCTGTGGCTGGGTCTGCGGGTGCGGTCGTGGTGGCTGCGCTGGACGCGCTACTCGCCTCGCTGGTCGAAGCTGATGCGTGCTCATGACCTGACGGTCCAGCCGACTCCCGAGGTGGAGGCGTGGCCCAGAATCCTGCGGTTGCGGTCGACCGGCACGCGGGACTCGCTGCTGCTACGCCTACGAGACGGCCAGGCTCCGGAAGATCTGGAAGCGAAGGTGATCCCTCTGGCCCACGTGTTGGGCTCGGAGGATGTGCGTATTCGTACGGACAGGCCGGGACGGCTGTGGGTGGATATCCGTCGGGGGGATTTGCTTGCCGCGACGATTCCCGTCCTACCCGTCCCGGCCGTTGTGGACCTGAAACGCCTGCACGTCGGCCTGCGGGAGGATGGGGAGCCGTGGCTTCTGCGGCTCCTCGGCACGCATGTGCTGGTCGCAGGCGCCACCGAATCCGGGAAAGGATCCCTACTCCATAGCGTGATGCGGGCGTTGGCACCGCTGATCGCATCCGGGCTGGTGGAAGTGTGGGCGATCGATCCGAAAGGCGGAATGGAGCTCTACCCGCTGCGGTCGATGTTCACCCGCTACGCGGACGACACCACCAAGGAAATGGCGGAGCTCCTCACTGACTTTGCCTACGAAACCCGCGCACGATCCTTCGACCTGCGTGGCAAGGGACGGAAATTCGTCCCGAGTGTGGAAACCCCGTTCCGGCTGGCCATAGTCGATGAATTCGCGTTCCTTTCCGCCTACCCAGGGCCGCGCGAAGGTCACTTTCCGTGCTGACTGGTTACTCTGGGTTGTGAGGAATGT
>NZ_CADCWT010000404.1 GCF_902806485.1 Candidatus Frankia alpina
CGGGCGAAGGACGCGCACGTGGGGTTGACCGCTGATCATCTACTCCGCACCGCCGTTCTCACCGACTCATCTCCAAACTCCGCCGACGCACCGCTGTCGAGCACCGCCTCAGCGGTGACGGGCACCGCCTCAGCGTCGCCGACCCTGCCGACGGCGTGGCGCACGACGCCGCCTACCCCACCATGGTGGTTCATTTGAGGGAGGTACGCCTCAGACACGGACTCCCCGCGCGAATCGGTCGTCGGCCGGACGCGGTCGCACCACGGAGGCAGCACCGGTGTCAACGCTGGTAGGCACCAGGTAGAGCTGAGCAACCGGCGCCGAAGACGAGCAGTATCTGATTACTGATCTTTGATTCACCGGGTCGGACTGGAGTGGATTCTGCCCGGTCCCGGTTCCGCGGAACACCTTGATCGTCGGGTGGAGGTGGGATACGGCCGGGTCGGGGGCGGTTCCGCGGAATCTGCATGACCGTGTCATGTGGCCGCGGCCATGGTGGTGATCGCGGAGTGTGACGGCGGCGGTGAGGTGTTCGGGGTGGATGCGTGGGAGAGCGCCCATGTGGTCGCTCTGGTGGGTTCGGCGTCCGGTTCGTCCCTACAGAAGGACCCAGGTGGCACCGTTCCCACGCACACCCCCGCTCCCGACTCCCTCACCGGCCACAGAACGTAATCGTCGACCCGGACCGGGACCGGGACTCGGACCGGGACCCGGACCGGGATAGAACCGTGCGGACGTGGTAGCAGCGACGGTGACGGCGAAGTACCTCTCGGGCAGATCGGAACGGTGCTGGACCGGCCCTGGAGCCATCATCATGATCCATCGACCGGCATCGCGCATTAAAGATCAGCAATCGGTCACAGGCTATGCGAGTAATCACCTTCAGTGATGCGCAGAAATCGGGCCGCACCGCGGGCGGGTACCGGCGGCAGGATCAGGTGAAGATCCGGTCGAGGTGGTGGTCGAGGATCGTCAGGGCTTGCGTGGGCGTGTAGAGGCCGACGAGGAGCGGACCCACCAGGCCGTGGGCGAGCCAGAACAGGGATGCGGCCTCCTGCTCGGGGTCGAGGTCGGGGCGCAGGTGGCCGTCGCGCTGGGCGGCGCGTAGTTGCTCGGTGGTGACGGTGAGCAGAGCCCGCAGCCCTTCGGACAGCGCCGCGGCGTAGGCCGGCTTGACGGCTGCCCGGGAGTAGAACGCCACGGATACGGCCGCCTCGGCCCTGCTGTCCTCGGCGGTGGGTAGAAGTTCGATGAACACGGCGCAGGCGATGTCGCGGGGAGTGGCGTCCGGCAGGTGCGCGAGACGCGCGTGCAGGCGTGCGGCGACGCGAACCCGCATGTGGTCGAGCGCGAACAGCAGCATCTCGTCCTTGGTCCGGAAGTAGTGCTGGACCATCCCCATCGACACGCCGGCCTCGGCCGCGACGTCCCGCAGGCTGACTGCCTCGACGCCGTGGCTGGCGGTCACTCGGAACACCGCCTGCGCGATGTGGCGACGCCGCTCAAGCGGGTCCACCCGCTTCGGCATCTCCAACCCCCTTTCGCAATGCGAACGCATTGCATCAGTGTCATGTCTCCCTTAGCATGTCAGCTGCATTGCCAAAGGGGCGGGCCCCACGGCACCACCACCTCATAGCAGCGGAGACGCCGGTGACCATCTCCTTCGCCCACCACGGCGACGTGAAGATCGCCTATGAGACGTTCGGACCGCCCGACGGGGAGCCGCTGCTGCTGATGGGCCTGACGTTCCAGATGATCTGGTGGCCGGACGGGTTCTGCCGGGAGCTCGCGGACCGGGGGTTCGCGGTCGCCCGCTTCGACAACCGCGACACGGGCCTGTCCACCCACTTCACCTCCCCACCCCGCACCACCGTCCAGACCCTGGCCGGACGCGGCGGCAGCGCCGCCTACCGGATCGACGACATGCTCGCCGACGCGGTCGCCGTCCTGGATGCCCTCGGCTGGGACTCCGCCCATCTGCTGGGGGAGTCCCTGGGGGCCACACTCGCGCAGCTGGTCGCGATCCGGCACCCGTCCCGCGTCCGCAGCCTCGTCTCCGCCATGGCCGGCGGGACCGGCGGCGCGCTCAGCAACCTGCGCAACCTGAAGATCGGCACACTGCTGCGGCTGGCCGGCAAGCGGTACGACGACACCCGGGAAGGCGGCGTGGCGCGGCTGGTCGACACCTATCTGCTCATGTGTTCTCGTCGACACCCGATCGACGAGATATGGGTACGCGCGACCGCCGAGGAGTCCTGGGACCGCGACGGTGACCCCGGCGGAACCCACCGCCAACTCGCCGCGGCCCGCACCGCTGGCGACATCCGGGCTCAGTTGCACCGGCTACAGGTACCCACCCTCGTGATCCACGGCGAGGACGATCCCTGGATTCGCCTGCGCGCCGCCCGGGCCCTGACCCAAACGATTCCCGACGCCCGGCTGATCACCTACCCCGACATGGGACACGAGTTCCCCCCACACCTGTGGGCCACCATCGCCAGCGACATCTGGGACTCCACCCAGACGTCGTCAGCCGGACGCGGTCTTACCGCGGAAGGCAGCACCGCGGAAGGCAGCACCGCGGAAGGCAGCACCGCGGAAGGCAGCA
>NZ_CADCWT010000405.1 GCF_902806485.1 Candidatus Frankia alpina
TACATGATCAGGTCGTCGTCGAGGTGCAGCATGTTGGTCAGTGCGTTGGCGTGGTCCCAGTCCGCGCCGTCGTAGAGGTGGGGTGCGAAGACCAGGGGTGTGCCGTTCGGGCCGAGGACGGTGTGCAGCATCCAGCCGAGTTCTTCGGCGTCGTAGAGGTCCAGGGCGGTCGCGTCCGGGTAGGCCAGGCGCACCCGGTAGGTGATCCGTCGCAGGAGCTGGCTGGTCCACCGCGTCCGGGCCTCGTGGACCTGCTGGTCCAGCACCACCGGGTCCAGCACGGTCGGCTTGTGGGATGTGCTTGTCATGGGGGCTCCTGTCTGCGATGCGGGGGTTGTCATCGGCTGGCTTGGAGAGCGGCGGCCAGGCCGGTGGAAGAGCCGCCGGCACCGGCGAACAGGTCCAGCACGGTCAGGCTCATGCGGCGTCGTCGTCGCCGATGTGGATGGGCATGACGTCGGCGGTGAACGAGGGCCGTCCGGGGTGGGTGATCCGCACGGCGCCCAGGGCGCGGTCGGGGCGGTCGGCGCGGAAGCGCAGGGTGAGGCCGGCGTGGCGGCTGACGGGCCGGCCGTGGTGGGTGAGTTTTGCGGCGTCGGCGAGGAAACCGGGGTTCAGGCGGACGGTGCCAGCCGGGTTCCAGCGGGCCAGCTGGGCGTCCGTCTTGGCGATGTCGGGGAAGCGCAGGGTCGGGTCGACGACCGAGTGCAGGGAGAGGTTGTTGGAGAAGCCGCGGACGCCCAGGGTGAGCCGGATCTCCCGCAGGTCGTCGTTGGGTGCGGGGATCGGCGCGCCGAGGGTGAGGGTCGCGGGTGCCTCGCGCAGGGCGGGGAGCAGGGTGCGCAGGGTCGCGACCTCGCTGGTGGGCAGCAGCGGGTCGGGCAGGTGGGCGGGGGTGGTGTCCAGTAGCGGGGTCCAGTCGCGGTGGATGCGGAACCGGTCGGTGGCGGTGGTGTGCAGCCGGCCGTCGGCCAGGTGCAGCCGGACCCGGGACAGGCCGGGCAGGGTGATGTCGGTGCCGGCGGCGCGGATGGTGTTGGTGAGCACGTCGAACAGTCCGGCGACCGTGACGGTGAGGATCACCCGGGCCGGTGCGGGTGCGGGTGCGGCGGGCGGCGGGTCGGCCGGGGTGGTGGCGCGGAGGGAGGCGCGGGCCTGCTCGAGGATGGTGGCGGTCATGACGGTCCCCTTTCGGGTCGGCAGGTGAGGAAGGTGCGGGGCGGGTCGGAGTCTGGGTGTGGGCGACGTCCGACCCGTCCGCTCATCGACGGGGTGCGGCGGCGCTGGCTGTCCAGGCATGGGCGCCGCGCCGGGGGGTGATCAATCCTCGGGAACGAGGTTGCTGGCGAGAACGGCCAGCGCCTGACCGTCGCCGCGCCTCACCCGATGCCGCAGCACGTCCTGACGGCGGACGATCCGCGTGTTGTCCCGGGCGACTGTTTCGGCGTCGCCCAGGGCCACAGCGTTCCCCCGGCGCACATTGATATCCGCGATCTCACGGCCCAACCGCATGTTGTCTTTCCGCGACCACAGTTGCATTTCTTCACTCCCTTTCAGTTCTCGGATTCTCCGGGGTGCGGCGGGTGGCATCGGCGAGACGGCCGCCGCACTTCGGAATTGGCTAGCTGGCGTCGTTGTTGCGGCAGCGACTGATCAGCTCCGGCTTTCCGGCTGCCCGGTCAGCACCCGCCCTTGCAGGCTGCCTTTCCGCGCCGGACGGTCAGTGTCTTTCCGCTTTTTCCGCATACCTCGCAGGTGGGCATCGCCGCGCGGGTCGGGTCCCGCGCTTCGACAGGCCATTCCCGTCGGTTACTGCGCGGACCTGGGCGCGGGCCTGGTCACGGTCGGCGCGTTCCCACCCCCGACGTGCCGCCTCAGCTGGACTGAAAAGGCTTTTGATGAATCCCATCAGAATGCCCGTCCCCGCAGCGCGTCAGTGATGATCGCGAGATGGTCGAAAGCCAGGTTGTTAAGCGCGGCGCGGACCGGAACCCACTGGGCGTCCGCCGCGTCGTCGCCCGCGGTCGGCGGGACGGTCCGGGCCAGGCGGGTGACGTAGGCGAAGCTCACGTAACGGCCGCGTGGGTCCCGGCCGGGCGTCGCGTACACCCCGACCGTGATCAGATGGCCGGGGTCGATGCCGGTCTCCTCACGCAGCTCACGCCGCGCGGCAGCCTCGGCCTCCTCGCCGGGGTTCAGATGCCCACCGGGCAGCGCCCACCGGCCGATGTACGGCTCCTTGGCCCGGCGGACCAGTAGCACCCGGGTGTCGTCGTCGGCCAGGACCACCACGTCAGCGGTCAACCGGGCGGTTTCGTAGCGGGTCATGATGGGCTTTCCCTTCCGTGCCTTGGAGTTCCGCGGACGTGGTTGTCAGTGGTTGGCTTCGGCGGCGGCCTTGTGGCTGGCGCACAGCACGTCCGGTGCGGGCGCCTGCCCGCCGCATCCTCGCCGTGGTTGAACAGCCGGTCGAGCGGGCTACCGGGTCGGACACCGCTCACGGCGGTGACGGTGTGTGTGGTCGTCTTCGGCGTACGAGCCAT
>NZ_CADCWT010000406.1 GCF_902806485.1 Candidatus Frankia alpina
CCGGTGATGGCGTCGACCGGCCCGGCAACGCTATCGGGTCGGCCCGCCGATGCTGGGTGGGCCGCGAACTGTCGGATCCGGTGGTGAGAATCGACTCATGACGTCGGCCAACCCGTCGTACCCGGCCGCGGGACCGCTCGCGGACCTGTGGTCGGGGGAGTTCGCCCCCCGCCAGCCCCTGGCGCTCGTCGTGCTGCCCCAGGTCGGCTTCGCCCTGGCCCACCACCCGCCCGCCAGCCCGCCGGGTGCACCCGTCACCCTGACGGTGCCCGCATCCGAGCCCGGCGAGGCCGCCGGCCTGCTCGCCGAGATCGAACGACGCTGCGCCCCCCGGTGGGTGTGGTGGTCGGCGCCGACGACCGCGGCCGTGCCGCTGGCCGCCCGGGTGCGCCTCGGCGCCTGCTGGGATCTCGCCGCCGTGCACCGGCTGCTGCACGGCGGGCGCCGCGACGACCCGGCCGCCGTGTGGGCCGCGGCCGCCGGCCTGCCCGCACCACCTCCACCACCGCGATCCACCGGCATCGCCCGGGTGGCGCAGGGCCAGCTCGGCCTGTGGGAGGGCACCGGCGACGGCCCGGCCACCGGGCCCCGCCGCATCTCCGCCGGCGTCGCAGCGGACGACGACGGCGGGGGAGCGGACGCCGGCGGCGCGTTCGGGAACGGGCCGCTGGCGGCAGACGGCCAGCTCGACGCCGGCTGGCTGCATCGGGCCGCGACACCCGGTGAGGCGCTGCGCCGCGCGACCAGTCTCGCCATGCTTGCGCTGCACACCCAGGACCGTCAGCAGGCAGCGCTGGGCAGCCTCCCCGACCGGCGCGCCCGCCCCGGCCGGATCACCCTGGCGGTCCTGACCGCCCGCGCCGAATCCGCCGCGGAACTGCTTGTCCGCGAGCTCGAACGCGACGGCCTGCCCGTCGACCGCGCCGTCGCCGAAACACTGCTCGGCGAGATCGTCGGCCCACCACCGCACACCGGCGCCGATGAGCTCGCCGCCCGCCGCCGCGACGCCCCGGTCCTCGCCCACCTGCGCGGGCCTGTCGACCTGCGCAACCCCGCCGCGGTGCGGGCCGCCCTGCGCACGGTGGGCATCGACGTCCCCGACACCCGTTCGGGCCGCCTCGAACCGCTGCGCGACGCCCATCCCGCCGTCGCCGCCCTGCTGACCTGGCGACGCACCGAGCGTATCGCCACCACCTACGGCCACCGCTGGCTCGACACCCACGTCGGCCCCGACGGGCGACTACGCGGCGCCTGGCATGCCAGTGACGGCGCCGCCGGGCGGATGACCGCCCAGGCCGGCCTGCACAACCTGCCCGCCGACCTGCGTGTCGCCGTCGTCGCCGAACCGGGCCGGGTGTTCGTCCGCGCCGACCTTGGCCAGATCGAACCCCGGGTACTCGCCGTCGTCTCCGCCGACCCCGCCCTCGCCGAGGCCACCCGGGCCGACGACATGTACGCCCCCGTCGCGGTACAGCTCGGCCGCGACCGGCCGCAGGCCAAGATCGCGGTGCTCGCCGCGATGTACGGCCAGACCACCGGTTCGGCCGGCGAGGCCCTGCGCCGGATGCGCCGCGCCTACCCGACCGCGCTGGCCTACCTCGACGACGCCGACGCCGCCGGCCGCGCCGGCCGCGACCTGCGCACCTACGGCGGCCGGCGCATCCGCCTCGCCCCCGCGCCGCGCCCACCCCGGGGCCTGACCGACCCGGCGCCCCCTGACGAGGCATCCCCAGTCGCCGGTGGCATCCCCGAGACGGCCCGCGGCCGCTTCGCCCGCAACGCCGTCATCCAGGGCCCCGCCGCCGAGCTGTTCAAGGCGTGGGCGGTGACGGTCCGCGCCGAACTGCCCGCCCTCGACGGCGAGATCGTGCTCTGCCTGCACGACGAACTGCTCCTGCAGGTCCCCGCCGCCCACGCCGACGCCGCCGCCGACCTGCTGCACCGCTCCCTGGCCGCCACGGCCACCTACTGGGCGGCGGGCAGCGGCGTGCGGTTCGTCGTCGAGGTGTCGATCCTGCGACGCTGGTCCGACGCCGTCCACTGACCGTCCCGGCCCACCCGCCGCCTCCAAGATAATCAACGCCGTTGACGACATGCCCCATTCCATGATCATCATAGAAGAACACCAAGAACACCGACCTGGGGGAGATCTATTGTGGAGCCGTCCCTCGACCGCGTCGTGGGCGCGCTCGCCGACCTGCTGCGGGACGCATACCCGGACCGGGTCTCGCCGACCGAGGCTGACCCGTCATCCGCGCCAGCGTCGACGGTTTCCACCAGCCCCAGGCCACGCGTCGCCGCCGAGGGCCGTTGTCCCCGAACGGCTACTTTCTGGACGCGTTCGACTATGTCGCGCTACGGCGCTTCCTCCTGGACCCGCTGAGCCCCGCCGGTGACCGGCGCTACCGCACGGCCGCGTTCGACCATCTCAGCGACTCCGCACTCGACTGCCCCGCTCGCGAGGCCGCGGGCGACGCGGTGCTCATCGTCGACGGTGTTTTCCTCCTGCGCGACGAACTGCGGGGCTACTGGGTGC
>NZ_CADCWT010000407.1 GCF_902806485.1 Candidatus Frankia alpina
GCGGACAGGACGCATGACCGGCCGCAGCTGCGCGGCTGTGTCAGCCGGGCGGGGGGCATCTCCCACCCGCACACCCGCACAGTTGTTCGACTGTTGGTCACCGGCCGGGAGCAGCGCGCCACACCGGGCCGTTGGCCAGGTCGGGACCACCACTCATACACGAATTGCCTGTGGCAGGGCAGCCCTGAGCGGGCGTGGCAGCACCATCGCCACGATCACCCGCGGCACTCACACAAACAGCCTCTCTTCTCGGTCCCGATCTCGCCATGTCTGCGGTTCCGGCTGAGAAGAGAGACGTCCCGTGCTGCCCGATGTCCTGGCCGTGTCCCCTGACCGGCTCGCCGACGGCACCCTTGCCGACGTGTGGGCGCAGATCCAGCGCACCGCCGGCTGCACCCACCCCATCCGCCTCGCCGGACACGTCGACCAGGCCGACAAGCTGACCGGTGAACTCCGCCGCGTCTTCGACTCCGCCGGCCTGCCCGACGGCACGATCCTCGTCCCGTGCGGCAACCGGCGGGCCACCGTCTGCCCGTCGTGCTCCTACCTGTACGCCGGCGACACCTGGCAGATCGTCCACGCCGGCCTGTCCGGCGGCCTCGACCTTCCCGAGACCGTCGCCCACCATCCGGGCCTGTTCGTGACCGTGACCGCCCCCTCGTTCGGCCCGGTGCACTCCCGCCGGTCCAACCACGGGCCCGCGCAGGTGTGCAGCCCCCGTGAGGGCCGGTGCCCCCACCGCCGGCCCCGCGGCTGCCGCCTGGTCCACACCGACGACGACCCCCGCCTTGGCGCACGGATCTGCCTCGACTGCGCCGACAGCTCCGGCCTGGTCACCTGGAACCGCTTCGCCCCCCGGCTGTGGAAGCGCACGGTCGATCTGACGTTACCGGCGCCTGGCGTTCCTGCGCGACACCACCGACACCGACCTCCGCCGGCAGCTCCGCATCAGCTACATCAAAGTCGCCGAAGCCCAAGCCCGCGGCGCGATCCACTTCCACGCCGTGCTGCGCCTGGACGACGCCACCACCGACCCCGGTAGCTGGGCACCCCCGCCCGCCTGGGCCACCGCCGACCTGCTCGCCGCCGCCTGGCGGTGGGCCGTGCGCCGCGCCGTGCAGCCCTGCCCCGACCCGCACCGCCACGACCTGCCCACCCAGCTCGTGCCCGCCCCGGTGGTCCGCCCCCCGATGGCCGCGGCCCGCTGGGGCGAACAGGTCGACGTGCGCCCCCTGGTCGTCGACAGCGGGGACCTCACCCCGGCCACGGTCGGCAACTACCTCGCCAAGTACGTCACGAAGTCGGTCACCGACTCCGGCGCCCTGGACAGTCGCATCCGCGACGCCGAAGACCTCTACACCCGCTGCCTGTTCCTGCCCGACCACCAGGCCGAGCTGGTCAAGACCGCCTGGCGCCTCGCCGCCTGGTCAGACTTCCGCGACCTCGGCATGAACCGCTGGGCCCACCAGTACGGCTTCAACGGCCACTGGATCACCAAGAGCCGCGCCTATTCGACGACGTTCGCCGCGTGCCGGGAACGACGCCGGACCTGGGCCCGCACCCACACCCCGGCCGGCGCCGAACGCACCCCGCTGGACGCCTGGGGACGGCCCGAAGACGACGACCAGGTCATCACCCTCGCCACCTGGCGCTACCAGGCATCCGGCCACGCCCGCACCGGCGACCAGGCACTCGCCGACATGGCCGCAGACCAAGCCCGCTCACGACGGGAAGCCGCCCGGGACTCCCGGGCCACGGCACAGCACGACGACGGCCCCGGCGACCACCGCCAAGTACCCGCCAGGGCCGCCCACCCCACCCGCCTGTGAACGGAGAGGCATCACCATCGTGACGCACCCACCGCTGCCACGACAGGCCACTGACGCGGTCCCTGTGGTCTCCCCGACCGCTGAGCGCGCGCAACCACGGGAGTCGGTCCGCCGGCTACGCGCGCAGATCGCCGTGAACGCCCGCCTCGCCACGGAAGACCCCGTGGCAATGACCGCCCCGGCCCGCCGGGCGTTCCTGGGCAAGTTCGAGGCCCTGGCCGACCCCGACGGCGTACTCCCGCCGGACGAACGGGCCCGCCGCGCGGGACATCTCCGCAAGGCCCACATGCAGCGCCTGGCGCTGCGCAGCGTCCAGGCCCGCCAGCGTGCCGCTGGGGGAGCGGCATGAGCACGCCGGACGCCATGTGGGAACTGCTGCTGACCTCGTGGAACAGGTCGATGGAGGCGGCCAACAAGACGGCGAAGACGCGTCAGATCTACCTGAACGCTGCGGCCCCCTTCGTGGCCTGGCTCCTTGACCGCGACGACGCGCCCGGGGACGTGGCCGGCATAGAGCGTAGCCACGTCGAACAGTTCCTGATCGACTTCCGCACCCTGCCGAGCCCTCGGCGGCCTGAGGGGCGTAGCGCGGCGTACGCCAACCAGGTCTACCGCGCGTTGCAATAGTGAGCCTTTCCCGGTAACGTTTCGTCGCTTTGCGTGACATCAATGTGGTGTTGGTGTG
>NZ_CADCWT010000408.1 GCF_902806485.1 Candidatus Frankia alpina
GTTCTCGTGCAGCAGTCCGAACTCGTCGTAGTCGTCGGCCGCCAACGTGCTCTCTACATCGGTCGCCACGTCGCCTCGCTCTCCTCGCACCGGCCCTGCTCTGCTCGCACCGGCCTTCGGATGGCCGTGCCGCCCAGCGAGCCGTGATCCGTCCAGATGGGCCTCGATCCGGCCAGACAGGCCGTGATCCGTCCAGTGGGTAATGCTAGGACGGCGTGGGGGGCACCGTGCGCCGCTTCCTGCCTCTCGCCGGCGGCCGTGACGGGAATGTCGACCGCCCGGCCGGTTGTTAGTGTCAGTCAAGCAATCATTCAGGCGTGGACGCGGGGCACGCCGCCGGCTCGACCCGGAGCCAGACAGGCCCCTCACCGCAGCGAAGCGACATCACCCGGCACCACCCGGGGCACCACCCCGGCCCTCGGCGGCCCGCCTCGCGCCCATGCCATGCAGGACGCCGGGGACCGCCCGTCGGGGCGGACCGGCCCGCATCGGTGACGGAGGGAGCAGCGCCGGATGTCCACGACCACGGGGACTCCGGTCGACGCAGCGCGCCGGCCACACCAGGACGACAGCTCGAGATATCGCTGGATCGCCCTGTCGAACACGACCATCGGGGTGCTGATGGCGACGGTCAACAGCTCGATCGTCATCATCTCCCTGCCCGCGATCTTCCGCGGGATCCACCTCGACCCGCTGCAGCCGGGCAACGTCAGCTACCTGCTGTGGATGTTGATGGGCTACATGCTCGTCTCCGCCGTGCTGGTGGTGACGCTGGGCCGGCTCGGCGACATGTTCGGCCGCGTCCGGATCTACAACGCCGGCTTCGCCGTTTTCAGCGTCGCCTCGATCGGGCTGGCACTGACCCCCTGGCAGGGTTCGTCCGGCGCGCTGTGGCTGATCGGCTGGCGGGTCGTGCAGGGCGTGGGCGGCGCGATGCTCATGGCCAACTCGACGGCCATCCTCACCGACGCCTTCCCCACCCGCCAGCGGGGCATAGCGCTGGGCATCAACCAGGTCGCCGCGCTCGCCGGCTCCTTCATCGGGCTGGTCGCCGGCGGCCTGCTGTCGGAGTGGAACTGGCGGGCGGTGTTCTGGGTGAGCGTGCCGATCGGCGTGGCCGGCACCATCTGGTCCTACCGCAGCCTGCGTGACACCGGCCGGCGCACGCCCGCCCGCATCGACTGGTGGGGCAACATCACCTTCGCGGTCGGGCTGACCGCGCTGCTCGCCGGCGTCACCTACGGCATCCAGCCCTACGGTGGCCACGACATGGGCTGGCTCAACCCGAAGGTCCTCGCCGCGCTCATCGGCGGCGGCGCCCTCCTCGTCGTGTTCGTCCTGATCGAACGGCGAACCGCGCAGCCGATGTTCAACCTGGCGCTGTTCCGGATCCGGGCGTTCGCCGCCGGCAACGCGGCGGTCCTGCTGTCCTCGATCGCCCGCGGCGGCATGCAGTTCATGCTGATCATCTGGTTGCAGGGGATCTGGCTGCCGCTACACGGCTACGATTACGTCGACACGCCCCTGTGGGCGGGCATCTACCTGCTTCCCCTGACGGTCGGGTTCCTGGTGGCCGGGCCGGTGTCGGGCTTCCTGTCCGACCGGTTCGGCGCCCGTGCCTTCGCCACCGGCGGCCTGACCCTGGTCGCGGCGACCTTCCTCGGCCTGCTGCTGCTGCCGACGGACTTCAGCTATCCGGCGTTCGCCGCGCTGCTGGTCCTCAACGGGATCGGCTCGGGCCTGTTCTCCGCGCCGAACACGACCGCGGTGATGAACGCCGTGCCCGCCGCGGCCCGCGGTGGCGCCTCCGGGATGCGCGCCACGTTCATGAACTCCGGCCAGGTCCTCTCGATCGGCGTGTTCTTCTCCCTGATGATCGCCGGGCTGTCCTCGACGCTGCCGCACTCGCTGCACAGCGGGCTGGCCGCGCAGGGCGTGCCGGCCGACGTCACCGACCGGGTGGCGAACCTGCCGCCCGTCGGCAGCCTGTTCGCCGCCTTCCTCGGCTACAACCCGATGCAGAACCTGCTCGGCGACGACACCCTGCGCCATCTCCCCGCGGCGAACGCGCAGGCGCTGACCGGCAAGGAGTTCTTCCCGAACCTGATCGCCTCGCCGTTCCACCACGGTCTGATCATCGTGTTCTCGCTGGCCATCGCGATGTCACTGATCGCCGCGATCGCCTCCCTGCTGCGTGGCGCGAAGTACGTCCACGTCGAGACCCTGCTCGCCGTCGAGGCCGCCGCCGGCCCCACCCCCGACGCTGGTGCCACCGCCAACGCCGGCCCCACCGCCAACAGCCGTGCCACCGCCGACAGCCGTGCCACCGCCGACGACGCTGACGCCGTTGGCCCTCTTGTCGTCGATGTCAGCGCAGTCGCCGACGGTGGCGCTGCTCCGGCGGAAAGCAGTCAACCGGTTGTAGGCAGTCAACCGGCCGAGGGCGTCCGGCCGGGCGAGAGCGTCCGGCCGGGCGAGGGCCTCCGGCCGGCACCGCGGATGCAACC
>NZ_CADCWT010000409.1 GCF_902806485.1 Candidatus Frankia alpina
TGAAGTCACAGGACAAGCCGTTTGCCATCGACAAGTGGGCTGTGTGGGAAGCGTATCGGCGAGTCAGAGCGAACAAGGGCGCGGCCGGAGTCGACGGCCAGTCGATCGATGATTTCGAACGGGATCGCAATGCGAACCTGTACCGGATCTGGAATCGGATGTCGTCGGGGAGTTACTTCCCACCCCCGGTCCGCGAGGTTGAGATACCGAAGGCCGACGGGCAGGGCGTGAGGACCCTGGGCATCCCGACAGTGGCTGACCGTGTGGCGCAGACGGTGGCCGCGCTTACGCTGGAGCCTCGCACCGATTCGATCTTTCATGATGACTCGTACGGGTACCGGCCGGGCAGGTCGCCGCTGATGGCGGTCGAGAAATGCCGAGAGAGGTGCTGGAAGAACAACTGGGTGGTAGAGATTGACATCTCTCGGTTCTTCGACTCCGTCGACCATGAACTAGTGGTCAGGGCGGTCGAGGTGAACATCACTCCCGAACAGAAGTGGGTGGTGTTGTACGTGCGGCGGTGGCTCACGGCGCCGCTCGTGCTGCCCGATGGCAGGATGGTCGAAACCTCGCAGGGGTCCGCGGTGTCACCCGTCCTGGCTAACCTGTTTATGCACTACGCGTTCGACTCATGGTTGGATCGGGAGTTCCCGACCGTGGAGTTCGAGCGGTTCGCTGACGATGCGGTGGTGCATTGCAAGACCGAGGGGATGGCCCGCCGTGTGTGGGCCGCTCTGGGGGAGCGGATGGAAGAGGTCGGGCTGCGTCTGCACCCCGACAAGACCAGGATCGTTTACTGCAAGGACAGGAGGAGAAACGGCTCGTTTGAAGCCACATCCTTCACCTTCCTTGGGTACACGTTCCAGGCGAGGAAAGCTCCGACGAAAGACCGGAGGAGTATTTTCGCCGCGTTCCTTCCTGCGGTCAGCAGGAACGCCCTCAAGAAGATGGGAGGCGTGGTCCGCCGCTGGCGGATCAACCTGCGTACCACTGATGATCTCGCGGCGCTCGCGGAGTGGATGAATCCAGTCCTCCGTGGCTGGATGAACTACTACGGGAAGTTCTACCGGACCGAACTCGATGGTCTGCTACGGCGCGTCAACACCTACCTGGTGCGCTGGGCCAGACGGAAGTTCAAACGGCTCAGGTCGTTCAAGAAGGCCAAACGGTGGTGGAACGGGCTACTGCGTAGACAGCCCCGCCTATTCGCTCACTGGGTCTGGATGACCGAGTTCTGACGGATTTGATGGGACGAGCGGAGTGACGGGAGACTGTCACGCTTCGTTCTGTGGGAGCCCGGGGGTGAGATTCCCCCGGGCCACCCGGCGGTTGTACCTCGCGACCGTCCTCGACTGCCACACGAAAGCCGTCATCGGCTGGGCCATGGACGACAACTACCGCACCGGGCTCATCGACACCGCCATCATCATGGCGGCCCGTAACCACCGGATCACCGACGGGGCAATTTTTCATTCCGATCGCGGAAGTAACTACACATCGGCCCAGTTCGCCGCTACCTTGAAGAGCCTCGGGATCCGCCAGTCCGTCGGCCGGACCGGAATCTGCTATGACAACTCAATGGCCGAGTCGTTCTTCGCGATCCTCAAGAACGAACGCGTCCACCGCACCGTCTACCCGACCCGCGAACACGCCCGACGCGACATTGCCCGATACATCGAACTTCGCTATAATACGACACGCCGCCACTCGGGACTCGACTACCGAATCCCACAACAGGTCCACGACGAGTACCTGAAAAAGCAGCCCGCCGCGTAAATCAGCTTAATAGCGACTGTCCGGATTCAACGGGGCACATCAAGGCCATGCAGACGATCAACGCTGACGCTTCGCGGTCTGGTTCGTCCACATTCCTTACCTCGTCCGGCGCGGCGGAGCGGGATCGGCCTGGACCGTCTACCCACCAGTCGGACGGCCTCGGGATGCAGCCGAGGGAAGCACGCGAGCAGGATCTGCTTCACCGGGCGCGGGCCGAGGATGTCCTGCACTGGCAGGTGTATCAGCGGCCGATTTCTGCTGAGACGCTCCGTAAGCGCCTTCGTGTCGGGACCGGGACAGCCCGTGGGCTGGTGGCGAAGCTTCGCAGCGACACGCACACCACTCTTCACAGCCGAGTGCCATAACCGGCCGCGCCGTAGTCACCTCCGCGACAGATCGGTGGACAGCGCGGCGTGCATCCCTCTTCGCGCTGGCGTCACCGGTGCTGTCGGAGACCGCGCGCCCCACCCTGACCGACCTCTTCCGCAGACCAGCGCCGCGCGAGCTCACCGTCGGCGACGGCATGCGCCGATTCGACGGCAACCTGATCCGTGTGGCCCCGGGCGGCGTGCTCGTGCGCAGCAAGAACGAGGTCATCATCGCCTCGATACTGCACGAGATCGTTCCGGATCGGTGGTCCTACGAGCAGCCCCTGACTATCGACGGGGTCACCAAGTACCCCGACTTCACCATCGAAACGGCCTCCGGCGACGAGATCATCTAGGAGCGT
>NZ_CADCWT010000410.1 GCF_902806485.1 Candidatus Frankia alpina
CACCGGACCGGCCGACGACTCGGAGACGCCGAGACGCCGGCCGGCCGGTGGCACCGGGAGCACGCGTACAAGCGCCAGGACTCAAGCGACCTTCGGATACTGCTTTTTGAGCCGCTCGATGAGTGCGAGCGAAGTCCGCTCGTCGCGGGCCACTGCACCCCAGCCCTCGATGAACATTCCGTCGTAGCTCAGCCCGACCCACCGCCCGGCGAGTCGGTCGCCGTGCGGATTCAGCGAGAGAAACAGCGACCCTTTCGAGCGAACCGGACTGTCGGAACTGACATACCAGCCCATGATGATCTCTTCATCGAAGATCTGTAGTTCACCCCACCGGAGGTATCCGCCCTCCTCGCTGGACAGGCCGCGAGTGATCGCCTCAATATGGATCTTCGCCCCGATCTGCTCCAGACTCGCCTCCTGCGAGGAATGGATCTCCTCGCCGTCCCGGAACGTCTGCCAGGCCGTCCACCAGCGCCCGGACAGGTCGACGGCGCCGCCGGCCCGGCGGCCCGCACCGGGGGACGACGGCAGGGGCTCGGGCAGCTCCGGACCTACGGCGGGACCGACAGTGGCGGCACTCCCCCCGACCATGAGCTGTCGACGATCCGTAGGGACCACCTCCTCCAGTGTGCGTGGCCAGGTGGTGATACCTGCCCGGCTCCCCTTGTCCTCCAGCCAGGCGCGCCTTCGCAGCTCGACCAGCCGACCGCTGGCGTTCAGCTCGGCGTCAATCGCGCCGACGAGCGACTGGGACGCCACACCGAGGAGGCCACGCTCGGCCTTGGACAGATAACCGGGCTGGTAGCGAACCCGGTTGGCGAGCTGGACCTGGCTCAGCCCGGCCGCTTTCCTGCGCTGAACGATGCTCTCCAGAAGGGTGGCAAGGCAGGGTTGCATGTCCATCACATCATCTACCCGGAATCCTCTGTTCTGGTCCACCGCCGGACGCTTCCACCTGGTCTGTTTGTTGTCACACCGCTGAGCGAGCGCACCGACCTGTCCGCATCCAGTATGACGGCTTTCACACCGTCGCCAAGTAGTCCGTCATCCGCGTCCGGCACGCCGATACCGGCGAAGTAAAATTTGATTTCTTCGCCGAGGTCACATCAACTCACCTTTCCGCGGAGGCTCCGGTTGGGGATCAGGCCCTGCCCCAACGGCACGGGCCAGGGACGGGATGACTGCGCACGAGGTCGCGGTGCTGCGTCATACCTGCTGAGCCTCAGGATCGGGGAGGCGCTCGCGGCCGAGTCGAGGTCCTGCCCGAGCGGCGACCGCGTCGGACGCGCGTTGGTGTCATCGCCGGAACATCCACGGCGCCGCCCGGATTGAACACGGCATGACTGTGTCTTCGAGTGTTGCGGCGGCCGAGTCCCCGTCGAGCAACGAGCGCCTGCTGGACGGGGCGGACGCGGCGCCGCTGTTCACGCCGTTCTCACTGTCCGGCATCGAACTTGCCAACCGCTTCGTGATGGCACCGATGACCCGCCGGTTCTCCCCCGATGGCGTGCCGGGCGAGGACGTGGCCGGCTACTACGCGCGGCGGGCGGCGCACGTCGGCCTGATCGTGACCGAGGGCACCTATGTGGATCATCCGTCGGCCAGGTCCAGCGACCGGGTCCAGCGACCGGGTTCCCCAGTTCTACGGCGAACAGCCGCTCGCAGGCTGGCGCCGGGTCGTCGACGCCGTGCACGCGGTAGGCGGGCGCATCGTCCCGCAGCTGTGGCATCTCGGCGCCGGCCGCACGCCGGGTACTGCGCCGCACCCGGAGGCGGCGGTGTTCTCCCCGTCAAGCCTGCGGCCCGACGGGGCGGTGGTCGGCGACGAGCCGAGCGTCGCGCAGATCGACGAGGTGATCGCCTCCTTCGCCCGCGCCGCGGCCGACGCACGCCGAGCCGGGTTCGATGGCGTCGAGTTGCACGGCGCGCACGGCTACCTGCTGGACCAGTTCTTCTGGTCACGGACCAACCGCCGCACCGACAGCTACGGCGGAAGCCTGGCCAACCGGGCCCGGATCGGGGCCGAGGTCGTCGCCGCGGTCCGCGGCGAGGTGGGACCGGACTTCCCCGTGATCTACCGGTTCTCCCAGTGGAAGGGCAGCGACTACGACGCCCGTATCGCCGAGACCCCCGACGAGCTCGAGACGCTGCTCACCCCGCTCGTGGACGCCGGCGCCACCGCGCTGCACGTGTCCACCCGCCGTTACTGGCTGCCCGCGTTCGACGGTTCCCCGCGCACCCTGGCCGGCTGGGCCAAGGACCTCACCGGCCTGCCCACCATCGCGATCGGCTCGATCGGCGTACCGACGGTCTTCGGCGGCGACGAGGCCGCCGCAGCGACGCTGAGCCTCGCCCCGCTGCTGGACCTGTTCGACCGTGGCGAGTTCGACCTGGTCGGCCTCGGCCGCGTCCTGCTCTCCGAACCCGCCTGGACCACCAAGCTGCGCGACCGCCGCCTGGCCGAGATCCGGCCCTACGACCAGACCGACGGCTCCC
>NZ_CADCWT010000411.1 GCF_902806485.1 Candidatus Frankia alpina
CACACCAACACAACATTGATGTCACGCAAAGCGACGAAACGTTACCGGGAAAGGCTCAGTGTTCGACTCATCGAGAGCATGCGGCCACACGCGGCCGTTGTCCTGGAATTGGCCTGTCATCAAGCGGCCTGGCAACCAATTGCCAATTGGCGCACACTCGACACACAAAACCACTATAACGGGACGCCCTTCAGCCACCTGACCAGCGCGGATGCGCCTTTACGTCACCCCGTGGATGTCCCCTGAGAGCCCATTTTGGATCTTGATGTGTGCGGAGGGTGACCGGATGTTGGTGTGGATGATGGTGGTGAGGTTTGGGCGGGGATGATGGCGGCAGGGACTGGTCATGGTGTACGTACACACCGGTATCCCTCGGATCTGACCGATGCCGAGTGGGAGCTTGTCGAGGCTGTTCTGCCGCTTTCCCGCCCTGGCAGACTGTCTACGGTCTTTTCGATCGGTGGAAGAAAGCGGGGGTGACCGCCGGGATCCATGATGCGCTGCGTGGCAGGCTCCGCCTGGCGCAGGGCCGGGAGGTCGAACCGACCGCGGGAGTGATCGATTCCCAGTCGGTCAAGGGTGCCCAGACCTCAGCGATGACCTGCTGGGGATGGTGCTGGCGGTCCTGGTCGATCATTATCTTGCCCATCAGCGCTGCCGACATCTGTTCGCTGACGGCGGGTTCGCCGGCCAGTTCGTGGACTGGGCGAAGACCGTCATGAATCTGGGGCACCCTTCCGTCGATGCTCCGGAATGCCACGAGGTCGTAGGTGAAAGTCATCACATCCCGCCGACGGGTGTCGACGACGACCGACGGCGAGCCCATCACCCTTGGCGGAACCTGGTTGTCCCCCAGCCGAGGCCCCACCACACCACTACGCTCCGATACGCCGCCACCCCGACTCCCCCGTGAAGCGTCCGAGGCACTTCACGGGGGGCGGATGTTCAGAGCCAGCCGCGGCGGGAGGCGAGAGTGCCGGCCTGGAAACGGCTGCGCGCGTTGAGGCGGGACATCAGATCCGCGATCATCCGGCGCACCGTGCGCACGGAGACACCGAGGTGGCGAGCGGCCGCTCCATCCTTGACGCCCAGGCTCAGCAGGCGCAGCAGTAGCCGCTCGGTGTCGGAAGGGTCGTCGGCCGACTCCTCGCCGCCGGTCTGCGCCGGCCCGCCGCCGAGCGGTTCGGCAATCTCCCAGACCTGCTCGAACAGGGTGAGCAGGACGGCGGTGAGCTCGGGTATGCGCACGAGCACCGTGTGGCCGTCGCCGACACCGCCGACACCGCGGGCCAGCCGGACGAGCCCGACGCGACCGTCGACGGTGGTGGCGTCCAGCCGCGGGTCGTCGGTGACACGGGCGTCGAGGCCGTGCGCGGCGACCGTGCGCACATAGCCGGCGCTGCGTTCGTCGAGGCGCAGGGACCGTGGCAGCACACTGCGCATCACGACCCCGCGCCGCAGTGCCCGCAGCTCGACGGGCATGACGTCGGCGGACAGCGTCGCCGGCCAGCCTCGGCGGGTGCGCAGGGTCAGCACCTCCCGCTCGGCTCGACCGACGAGGGCGAGCAGCTCGGCGCGGGCCTGGTCGACGCCATCGATACGCTGCACCTCGACCGTGTCCGGACCGGGCCGGGCCGCCAGGTAGTCCGAGACGAGGACGTTCACCTGCGTCCGAGCCTGCACGAACCGCTCGTGGCGGCGGATGAGCTGCGCATGCTGGGCCTCGAGTAGATGGTTCAGGCCGGCTTCGGGATGAACGGCCACGAAGCGTCCGGGCCGTTCCCGGGAGGCCAGCAGCAGGCCGAGTTCGACCAGCCGGTCCCGGACCGGACCGACGCCGCTCGGCGGCTCCCCGAGCATCTCCGCCGCCTCGGTGACGCTCAGGGACTCGTGACGCAACCAGAGTCGGTAGGCGGACCGCGCGGTGTTGTCGAGACCGAAGTCGTCAAGACCGAAGGTATCGAACCCGAAGGCGTCGAGCGCCCTGCCCCTCCCCGGATCCGAGGCTGGAGCCGGCGCGTGATCTCCCCGGCGGGCGGGGGGCGCGGCGACCGGCCCCGCCGCAGGCGGTGCGCTCGTGCTGGTCAGGTCCGAACGGTCGTCCGTGGCCTTCGCCCGGACCGCTGCGGCAGGCTCGGCCGGGCACCCGACTCGGCGGAGACCACGTCGAGGGCATGGCGAACCAGCGACACCAGCGACTGGCGGACCGATTCGCGCTGGCGGGCGTCGCAGAACACCACCGGCCGGCGCGGGTCGAGATCGAGCGCCGTACGGATGTCCTCGACGCGGTACTCGCGGGCGCCGTCGAACCGGTTCAGCGCGATGAGGAACGGGATGTCGCGCTCCTCGAAGTAGTCGATGGCGGGGAAGGAATCCGCCAGCCTTCGGGTGTCGACGAGCACCACCGCGCCGATC
>NZ_CADCWT010000412.1 GCF_902806485.1 Candidatus Frankia alpina
GTATGTTGGCTCTGCTGCGCAATCCGGATCAGATGGATATTCTGCGTGCCGATTCCAGATTGTTGCCCGCGGCGGTAGAGGAGTTCCTACGCTTCGACAGCCCGGTGAACATGGCAACATTACGTTTTACTACACGGCGGGTTACGATTGGTGCAGTGGAGATTCCTGCCGATGAATTCGTGCTTGTAGCATTGGCTTCGGCGAACCGGGATCATGACCGGTTCGCCGAAGCGGACCGCTTAAATCTTACCCGTTCCCGGACCCGTCACATCTCGTTCGGGCACGGTATTCACTACTGCCTAGGCGCGGCGCTGGCCAGGCAAGAGGCAGAAGTGGCATTCCGTGACCTCCTGGCACAGTATCCCAGGATCGATTTGGCGGTACCGGACGGACAATTGAGGTATCGGCATAGCCTATTGATGCGGGGTCTGGAGGCGCTGCCGCTGCGAGTCGCGTAAAGTAACTGACCGGCACGTCACGCCGGCGCCTGTCCCTCCCGTTTCCGCGCAGATCATCGGTCCGGGATATGCGCCACCCCGGACCGCGGGCCCGACGCAGACTGCGTCACCCAACCCTCCCGGGGGTAAGTTCTGAACCTTCCTTGCGACTGGCCGCGGCCAGCACCCGCCTGACCGCCTCGGTCGTCAGGTGACGACCGAGTTCGCCTCCGAGCAGGGTCGCAACCCGGTGGAAACCGGGGTTCCTCGCGCGCACGCGTAGGGCCCCCACGCGGAAACCGGGACAGGAAAAGTTCATTCACCTGATCATGGCGTGCAGGTCGACGCCGCCGGCTTGGACGAGAGGCTCATCGTGAAGACTCGGGCAGCAAAGGCCCTGACCGCAGCCGTTGTCATCGGCGGCACCCTGTTCGCCGTGGGAGGCACCTCGTTCGCCGCGGGCACCCTCCCGAATGGGGCGGCCGTGACGGCCACCGGTACAGGCGCCACCCTTGCTGAGGCGAAGGCGTCCGCCAAGTCCCAGGCGGCGAGTCTGTGTCAGACAGGGGCCGCCACAGGCTCTTCTTCTAAATTTCAGTACTCGAGCGGAAGGTGGACGGCCACCTTCAGTGGCAAGTGCGTGGCAAGTGCAGCGCAGAGTGACAGAGCAGTCTGGGTTGGAAGCGCACGAGGCGTGGGCCGGGAAACCTTGGCCAATCTTGTCGGGGTCGTCTGACGCCCCGCCGGGACCGTCCTCGGCGGGGCGTTGGCATGTCGGCCGCCGGACCCAGGGGGGGTCCTGCGGGGCGTCCGGGCCGGGTTGCAGCGGGGCTGGAAACTGGCGTTTCCTCGGGCGCGTACGCGTAGGGCCCCCGGCCAGGAAACCTGGAAACGTGGAAACCTGCAGGTCAGAGGCGGTTGCGCCCAGGAAACTCCCAGGAAACTGCAACCCGCGGTTTCCTGGGGTGCAACCGGCCTGCGTGACCCCGGATCGGAGGGTGCCCGATGCCTTCGCGATTGACTAGCACCCTCGGCTGATCGTGCCTGGAGGTGTCGAGTACTTCGTGGAACTGGCCATCGGCGGGGCACTGGCACCCCGGCGATGAGACGATGGTCCACCATGATCAGGAAAAGTTCATCGACCTGATCAGGGCATGCAGGTCGACGCCGGGGGCTTGGACGAGAGGCTCATCGTGAAAACTCGGGCAGCAAAGACCCTGACCGCAGCCGTTGTCATCGGCGGCACCCTGTTCGCCGTGGGAGGCACCTCGTTCGCCGCGGGCACCCTCCCGGACGGGGCGGCCGTGACGGCTACTGGCACAGGCTCAACCCTCATCGCGGCGAGCCAGCAGGCCAGGGCCCGCGCGGCGGCTCAGTGTCAGTCGGGGAAGGTGACCACTGGCGCTTACGCCCCCTCCTTGGCGAAGGGAATCTGGACGTCCACCTACACGGGCCTCTGCGCCTCTCGTGGTTTCCCCCCCCGAGGAGGAGACCGCAGATGAAGACATCGTCGGCGATGACGAGGAAGGGACGGAGGCCGGCCCCATGCAGGAGATCAACTTGAGGGGTGTCGACGACAACGTTGACTAACACCATCGGCTGATCTTGTTCGGTCGTCTAACGCCCCGCCAGGCCTGTCCTCGGCGGGGCGTTGGCGTGTCCTCCCCGGTCCCAGCGGGGCGAAGAACTGGATGTCAGTGGGGGGGCTCCAGCGGTGGGCCTGAGCAGGGTTGCAACCGGGTTTCCTCGCGCGCGCACGCGTAGGGCCCCCACCGGGAAACCAGGAAACTTGGAAACCTGCAGGTCAGAGCGGTTTCCTCCAGGAAACTCCCAGGAAACTGCAACCCGCGGTTTCCCAGGCTGCACCCGGGCCAATCGGAGGTATCCACGACCCCAGATCGGACGGCGCAGACCGGGCTCCGATCCGGTGGGGCAGACCATCGCCTCGAGGGATGCGACAGCCAGCCGACTGTT
>NZ_CADCWT010000413.1 GCF_902806485.1 Candidatus Frankia alpina
CCGCCACTCCCGCTGAACCCGCCGCTCCCGCCGAACCCGACCGGGCCGCCCGCCGCGTCCGCCGCCGCGCCACCCTGCGCCGACGCACCCCACCAGTGCTGGGCGCCCTACTCGGCGGCGCCCTGCTCTACCTCGCCACCCCACCGGTCGGCGCCTGGCCACTGGCCCCCCTCGCCGTCACCGTGCTCACCCTCACCGTCCGCGGCCGCCGCCTGCGCTCCTCCTACGCCCTCGGCGCCCTGTTCGGCCTCACGTTCTGCCTGCCGCTGCTGCGCTTCGTCTCCTTCGTCGGCGCCGACGCCTGGATCGCCCTCGCCGTCGCCGAAGCCGCCATCCTCGCCCTCGTCGCCCCCGCCACCACCCTCGTCTGGCGCCTACCCGCACCCTGGCTGTGGACCGGCGCCGTCTGGGTCGCCCAAGAGGCGCTGCGCGGCCGCGCCCCCTTCGGCGGCTTCCCCTGGGGCCGACTCGCCTTCACCCAGTCCGCAAGCCCGCTGACCGGACTCGCCGCCCTCGGCGGCGCCCCCCTGCTCACCGCCGTCGTCGCCGCCACCGGCGCCCTGCTCGCCCACGCCCTCCTGCACACCACCACCCCAACCCGCACCCCAACCGGCCACTGGCACGCCGCGCCACGACGCCTCGCCCCACCCCTGCTCGGCGCCACCGCCCTCACCCTCGCCGGCCTACTCGTCCCCCTACCCACCACCGCCGAACACGGCACCCTCACCATCGCCGCCATCCAGGGCAACGTCCCCGCCGACGGCGGCATCCACGCCCTCGGCCGCGCCTTCCAGGTCACCGCCAACCACCTCACCCAGACCCGCCGCCTCGCCGCCGACGGCCACCGCCCGGCCCCCGACCTCGTCCTGTGGCCCGAGAACTCCTCCGACCTCGACCCCCTGCGAGACCCCACCGTCGCAAGCGCCCTGCGCGACGCCGCCCGCACCGCCGGCGCCCCCCTGCTCGTCGGCGCCGTCCTCGACGGCCCCGGCCCCCACCACGTCCGCAACGCCGGCATGATCTGGACCGCCGACGGCTTCACCGGCCAGATGTACGTCAAACAACACCCCGTCCCCTTCGCCGAATACCTCCCCGGCCGAGCCCTGCTCACCCGCCTCATCGGCCGCTTCGCCGACGACATGCCCAGCGACTTCCTCCCCGGCCACAGCCCCGGCGCCCTCCACACCGCCGGCACCACCATCGGCGACGTCATCTGCTTCGAAGTCGCCTACGACGACCTCGTCCGCGACACCGTCAACCACGGTGCCGAAATCCTCGTCATCCAAACCAACAACGCCTCCTTCGGCCGCAACGGCGAAAGCCAGCAGCAACTCGCCATGTCCCGACTGCGCGCCGTCGAACACGGCCGCGCCACCGTCCAGATCTCCACCAGCGGCGAAAGCGCCCTCATCGCCCCCGACGGCCACCTGCTCGTCAAGACCGGCCTGTACGAACCCGGTATCCTCACCGCCGCCCTGCCCCGACGCACCAGCCAAACCCTCGCCGACCGAGCCGGAATCCTCCCCGAGGCGGTGCTGCTCGCCCTCGGCGTGGGCGCCATGATAGCGGCAGTGATCCGCCGCCGAACCCGCCTCACCACCGGCGAGAACCACACCGACATCACCCCGCAGGCACCACGACCCCACGAGACGACACCCACGGTGACGCCCGCCGGGCCGGCCTGACGGACATGGCCCCCGATCAGGAAAGGAACCGCGTGGATCTCCACCGCGTTGTCGTCTGCGTCCCCACCTACAACGAGCGGGACAACCTCCCCGACACCGCCCGCCGCCTACGCGCAGCGAACCCGACGGTCGACCTGCTCGTCATCGACGACGCCAGCCCCGACGGCACCGGGAAGATCGCCGACGAACTCGCCGACAACGACGACCACATCCACGTCCTGCACCGTGACAGCAAATCCGGCCTCGGCACCGCCTACGTCGCCGGCTTCACCTGGGCCCTCGAACACGGCTACACCGTCATCGTCGAAATGGACGCGGACGGCTCCCACCAGCCCGAACAGCTACCCCGCCTGCTCGCCGCCCTCGCCCACGCCGATCTCGTCATCGGCTCCCGCTGGATACCCGGGGGAGAGGTCAGCAACTGGCCCCGCACCCGACTGCTGCTCTCCCGCGGCGGCAACCTCTACGTCCGCGCCGCCCTCGGCATGCCACTACGCGACGCCACCGCCGGCTACCGCGCCTACCGCGCCGACGTCCTGCGCGACCGCGACCTGTCCGGCGTCTCCTCCCAGGGCTACTGCTTCCAGATCGACCTCGCCTGGCAGGCCTGGCGCGTCGGCTTCCGCGTCACCGAGGTGCCCATCACCTTCGTCGAACGCGAACGCGGCACCTCGAAGATGAGCAACGCCATCGTCGCCGAAGCCTTCTGGCGCGTCGC
>NZ_CADCWT010000414.1 GCF_902806485.1 Candidatus Frankia alpina
CTCGGTCGTCTTGCGGCGAGCAGCCGTGCAGAGATCCTCAAAAGTGGCCATTTTCGGGAGTACCGCCGCGAAGAAACGTTCATTCGGGAAGATGATCGAACTGACTTCGTGGTACTTATCCTTCGAGGTTGGGTAAAGATCACGGCGGCGACCGAGAACGGCGGAATCGCGCTGTTGGCAATTCGTCATGGCGGTGATCTGGTGGGTGAGCTCGCCGGGCTGGACTCCGAGCCGCGGTCCGCCACGGCGGCCGGGAGCGTGGTTGCAAAAATGATCCGGGCAGAGGAATTTCTTTCTCTGCTGCGCCGCGAACCGGACGTGCATCAGGTGGTGAGCAGCACCATCGGCGCCAAGCTGCGGTCCGCGACGCGTCGGCATGTCGAGTTCGGCGGCTGCTCGGTGGCGATGCGGGTCGCACGAGTCGTCTTCGAGCTGCAGCGGGCATACGGCAGTGACGCTGGCCAGGGGACCAGATCGGTGGGCATACCGCTGACACAGCCGGAGCTCGCCGGGCTGGTGGGAGCCGCCGAGCCGACGGTGCACAAAGCGCTTCGTGAGCTACGGCAGCGCGGGATACTTGATACCGGCTACCGATCGCTTCTCATTCGCGATCTGGAGCAACTTCAGCGTGCGGCGAACCTGCCCGCGGGCAGCTCGTGACGTCGCCAGGGAGCGCTTGAAAGCTGATCTACCAAGATCCGGCGGGGCGGTGTGCACAATGGCGGGATGTTGCGACACGTCACGGCGGTGCGCTACGCGACGCCGCTGCGCGAGGGCGGGAGCCTGCCCGGCCTGATGGAGGGCGACGACCTCGGCACCTGGGTCGTCAAGTTCAGCGGCGCCGGGCAGGGGCCGAAGGCGCTGGTCGCCGAGGTGATCGTCGGCGAGCTCGCCCGCGAGCTCGGGCTCGCGGTGCCCGAGCTCGTCCTCATCGACGTCGACCCCGAGCTCGGGCGCACCGAGCCGGACCAGGAGGTCCAGGACCTGCTGCGGGCCAGCGCCGGGCTCAACCTCGGCATGGACTACCTCCCCGGGTCCATCACCTACGATCCGCTGGCCTTCGATGCCACGCCCGAAACCGCCGCCCGCGTGCTCTGGCTCGACGTCCTGACGCTGAACGTCGACCGATCCTGGCGCAACCCGAACCTGCTGGTCTGGGGCGGTCGGCTGTGGTTGATCGATCACGGTGCCGCCCTGTATCCCCACCACGACTGGGCGGGCGCGGCCGCGGCGGTCGGTCGGGTCCTGCCCGGCATCGCCGATCATGTGGTCCTACCGGTCGTGGCGGCTGAACCCGCGACGTTCGCCGCCGCCGACGCCGCGCTGGCCCCCCGGATCGACGCGGAGCTGCTGACCGCCGTCGTCGCCCGGGTACCCGACGCCTGGCTGGACGTTTCCCGTGCCGACTACGTTTCCTGGCTGCTGGCGCGGGTCGCGGCCCGGGCGTCCTGGCGCGACGCGGTCACCGCGGCAGTGGCCGAGGCACGCCCGGCCGCCGAGGTGGCGCCGGGCGCTCGGGTGGCGGCCGCGATCGCCAGCCACCGGCACGGCGCTGGCTCGGCCGGCCCGGGTGGGGCTGTCGGCTCGAGTGGGGCTGTCGGTCCGGGTGGGGCTGGTGCGGCGGGGTCGGGGCGGCCGGACTGGCTGCGAGCCGGGGACTGGCTGCGCACCGGTGGAGCGGCGGCTGCGGAGAACCGCGATGCGTGAGTTGTTCGAGTACGCGGTGATCCGGATCGTCCCGCGGGTGGAGCGGGGCGAGTTCGTCAACGTCGGCGTGATGCTGTACTGCCAGCGCTCCCGCTACCTGGACCTGCGCTGCCGGCTCGACGAGGGGCGCCTGGGCATCCTCGATCCCTACCTCGACCCGGCCGTCATCGTCGCCCATCTGGCTGCGTTTCGCGCCGTCTGCTGCGGCGGCGAGCAGGCCGGCCCGGCTGGGCGGCTCACCGCCGGCGAGCGGTTCCGCTGGCTGACCGCGCCGCGCAGCACCGTCGTGCAGACTTCGCCTGTCCACACCGGCCTGACCGGCGACCCGGAGGCCGAGCTGGACCGCCTCGCCACCCTGCTGGTCGATCGGCCGGTACCGCCGGTCCCCGATTCCACCTCCCGGTGACTCGCCGCTGCCGCCCGTACCACCGGAGCTGCCCACACCCCCTTGCCTGTCTTCCCCGCCTTTCCGCAGGGGTAGAACGGAGGCGAGGGGCTGTTAGGGCAAGGAAGCGAGGCGAGCCTTCAGGCGGCGAGGGCGGGGCGGCGAAAAGGGATCCTGCCGCCCCGCCCGATCGTCGTCAGCGACGGTTGCCGGTGAGCGGTGGGACGGCCCGAGTGGCCGCGCCCGTTACCACAGGGTGCCGTAGCGGATCGCTGACTGGTTGTTGCTGAACAGG
>NZ_CADCWT010000415.1 GCF_902806485.1 Candidatus Frankia alpina
CGGCCCGGTCAGCTGGACCTGGCCCCTGCACACCCCCCACCGGAGCACCGCCGGCGAGCGCCGCGCCTCCGAAACCCGAACGGCGCAACGGGCCGCCGGCCGGCGGCTGGTCCTCGCCGAGCTCGCCGTCGCCGGCCTGATCGTCGCCGCGGTGGCGGGGGCGGCGTGGCCGTGGCTCGCCGTCGCCGTCGCCGGCGCCGTCGCGGTCCTCGCCGGCGCGAGCTGGCGGCGTCGGCGCGCCGCCCTGCCCCAGCCGGACGACGACGACTGAGTGCCGGCCGCACCTGACCCGTCCTGACCACCACGACCGAGAGGACCCGAGATGACCGAGACCACCGAGACGCGAAAGACGGCGCGGCTGACCGCCGACGTCGTCGCCCTGTCCGACCGCGACGGCACCCCGCACGTGCTGCTGATCCGCCGCGGCTGGCCGCCCTACACCAGCATGTGGGCGCTGCCCGGCGGCCACATCGACCCCGGGGAGGCCCCGGAGAACGCCGCCCGCCGGGAGCTGGCCGAGGAGACCGGGCTGCGTCTGCTCGCTCCCCGACTGGTGGGGGTGTGGGCCGCCCCCGGCCGGGACCCCCGCGGCCGCTACGTCACCTGGGCCTATGCCACCTGGCTGGCGGACACCCCGACACCGACCGCCGGTGACGACGCGGCCGCCGCCGCGTGGGTGCCCGTCGAGCAGGCCCTCGCCGAGGGCCTGGCGTTCGACCACAGCTCGATCCTCGAGACGGCGTGTGTGCCCGGCGACATCGTCGACGTCCTCGACGGCGCCCTGGCCGACATCGACCTCGCCGAGCACGTGATCACCATCGACGACGTCGGGCGGATCAGCGGCCGGTACACCCCCACCACCCGCGGCCCGGCGATCCGGTGGAGCGCCGTCGTCACCGTCACCCCCACCTGCTGACCTCCGCCGCAGCCCCCCGCCACACTCCATCCACCAGCACGACCACGAGAGGACACACCATGATCCGCATCAGCATGACGGTCCTGCGGGACCTCGCCCTCACCGCCGGCGCCCTCGGCGTCACGGGGATGGCCGTCCAGGAGCTGGACCGGGTCACCCGCCCGGACACCACCGAGCTGCCCCCGACCCGCCACGGCTGGGTGTGGGCGCTGGACGGCCAGACCACCGACCGGCCCCGGCGGCTGCGCCCCGCCACCGCGGCCGAAGCCGCCGCATCCGCTGCCGCGCGCCGCGTCGGAGACGGCGGATGGATCGCCATCGTCGGCGGCCGGGAGGTGCTACCGCTGACCGACCCGGCCGTGCTCGAGCGCGCCGGCCAGTACACCCACGACCCGGCCGCCCGGGTCGACATCGCCAACATCGCCAACACCGCACCGACCGGGACGCTGCCCACCCGGATCGCCGACGCCGCCCGGCGCCACCGCGCGGCCGCCGAGACGTGGGTCGCCCGGATGCTCCGCCCGGACGACGCGCCGGTCACCGGCGTGGACGACCTGCTCGACGAGGCCGACGAACTCGTCCATGGCGCCCCCGACGACGTCGAGGGCGACGGGCCGCGGGACGGCGGCTACATCGACGAGGCGTGGGCGAAGCTCACCGACGTCGACGTCGACGAGGACGACCGGACGGACCACACCGACGTCCCCGCCGGCGAGACCGTCACGGACTACGCCGACAGCAGCAGCTGAGTACCCCCCGGCGCGGCGCGAAATGCCTGGACAGCACCGCCGCGCCGGGGCCCTCCCACCGCCACCTACCAGCAGAGACGAGAGGCACCGCCCATCATGACCGCCCCGATCCCGATCCGCACCCCCCTCGGACCCGACACCCCGACCGAGCTGACCGCCGCCGTGGTCGCGCTGACCGCCGCCGTCACCGCGCTGACCGCCGCCCTCCAGCCCACCGGCACGGACGACCACGCGCCCACCACCCCGCCACCGGCGCGGGACGCTGTGGCAGACCAGCGACGCCCCACCCGGCAGCTGCTGCGGTATGCCGACGGCCGGCTCCTGGTCGACCTGCCCGCCCAGGAGGTCATCGGGACGGCGTGGCCGTCCCGATGACCCGCCGCGAATACGACCTCACCGCCTACCTCGCACTGCGGCCGCGACGGATGTTCGAGCGCACGCACCTGCTCAAGCAGGTGTGGGGCACCCAGTACCAGGACCCCTCCACGGTCACCGAACACATCCGCCGCGTCCGCCGCCACCTCGCCCCGCTCGAAGTGATCAGCACGGCGCGTGGCCTCGGCTACCGCTGGGACCTCCCGGTCGAGACGGCCTCCCGGTGACCGTCTACCCGACCGCGCTGGCGGCCGCCACCGCGCCGCCCCACCGCCACCCCACGCCCGCTGGCCCCGCCG
>NZ_CADCWT010000416.1 GCF_902806485.1 Candidatus Frankia alpina
GCCCTGGGTCGGTGGCCTGGTTCTGTAGGGCGGTGGCGGCGGCGGCGCGGAGCTCCGGGCTGACCGCGGCCGCGAGGGCGAGTGCCTGCTCGCTCTTCTCGATGGCGGGATCGGTGGCCAGAGCGCGCAGGAGGTCGGCGGCGCGGCTGCGGTACTCGCCGCCGAGATCGGCCAGGATGGTCGCCGCCTGGACACGTACCCGGCTGGGGATGGCCGGGGTCGTGGCCAGTGCCTGTGCCACCTCGGCCGCGCGGGCCCGCTGGTCACCACCGAGTCCGGCCAGTTGCCGCATCGCGCTGAGGCGGTCGAACGGATCGCGTCCCGGTTCCGCGGCACGCGTGAACAGTGCGTCCGCGGCGAGGGAACGGCCTTCCACGCCGAGCTGCGCCAGTGCCTGCGCCGCCCGTTGGCGATCGTTCGTGCCGCGGGTCGTGTCGGTTGCCAGCGCGTGCAGGGCTGCCGCGGCGCGGGTGTGGTGGCTGGCACCGAAGCGGGCCAGGCAGCCCGCCGCCGCGCATCGGACGCTCACGGGCTGGTCCTCGGCCATCCAGCCGGTCAGTAACGCGACGCCGCGATCATGGGTGTCCGGGGAGCATCCCCGCAACAACCCCACCACCGTGATCTTCACCTCCCGGGGGACGGCGGGGTGTTCCAGGAGCCGGAGCAGGTGGTCCCGGACGGGTGGATGGCGGGTCAGACCGGCCATCCGCTGGAGCTGCCCGCTTGACCAGTCACCGACGAGGGTGCGTTCCTCGACGTGGGTCAGATAGGCGGCCAGCTGGGCGTCGTCCGCTGATGCCCCCTGGACGATCAGCTCGGCGGCGCGGTCGCGGTGGTCGCGGCCGCCGTGCAGGGCCAGTGTCAGCAGCGTGGCTCCGGGGCCCTGCCTGTGCAGGTAGTGCAGCACGATGCGGGTGCCGGCCTCATCGTCGAGCAGCAGGCGTCGGATCAGATCGTCCCAGGGCGGTTGGTCGGGTCGGACGTCGTCCGGGAGTGTTCGGGCGGCCGCTGTCGCAGCCAGGTGTTCGGCGAAGGTCTGGTGCAGAAACCGCAGCCGGCCGGCCTGCCGGCCGAGCAGGCCGGTCAGCGCGAGCCATTCGGCCAGCAGGTCCTTCCACGACGAGGGGAGACGGGCCGGCACGGGGGCATGCTCGGCCAGGTAACCTTCGGCGTCGTCGAGGAGCTGGGTCTCCTCCGTCGTGTAGGTGGTGGCAAGCCGTTCGAGGATCTCGACCCGGTGGGCCTCCACCCAGTCGGCAAGCTGGGCGCCACCCGCCGACTGCCGCAACGGGTCGAGCGTGGCCGTGCTGACCGGGGCCCGGGTGTCGGTGAGATGCTCGATGTACTGCTCATACAGTTCGTACCGGTTGCCGGGCAGGGGCTGATCCCTGCGCGCGGCGTGGACCTGCGCGGCGAGTGCCGCCAGCAGCGGCACTTCCAGAATGTTCCCGAGGCCGGCGGCATCGACCTGGTCGAGGAACTCCCTTGCCGCCGCCTTCCCCGCCGGGCTGTCAGCCTGATCGAACCAGCGGTAGGCGAAGCGGATCAGCGCGTCGGCGTCAAAGGGCTGCAGCTCGTAGAACCCGACCCGCGGGCCGGCCAGCCGCGCGGTCTCTCCCGGAGACAGCGGCCTGGTGGTCACCAGGAAGCGCAGCGGCGTGTCCGGGGCGGACATCCGCGCCGCCAACGCGGCCAGCAGCCGTTCGCGGCTGTCCTGATCCGGGATCTCATCGAGCGCATCGACGATCATCAGCCAGGGAATTCCGCGGACCGTCGAGGTGAACCACGCTTGCGGCGGCGGCCCGTCTCCGAGGGTGTCGTATTCGCCGGCGACCGCGGCGGACAGCGCCGCGGTCCAGCCGCGGTGCATGTGGGCGGCCAGGACCCGAGCGGGCAGCACCAACGGCACCGCCAGACCGGTCGACGGCCCGGCCGCATCCGGTTCCAGCAACGCCCGCAGCAATTCGTTCGCCAGGTGTTTGCCCAAGGTCGTCTTCCCGAGACCCGCCGCCCCCTCGATCACCAGATGGTCATGTTTGCCGGCGACCTCCTCGAACGGCTGCGCCAACCCCCGCACCAGCCGGTCCTTCTCCACCCACGGCGCACCCGTCCGTTCCGGCGCGTCCTCCCGGACCCGCCGGGCCTCACCGGCCGCGCTCACACTCTGGCGGACATAGATCCCCGACAGCGACGATCGCTGATCGCTGCGGAGGGATCGGGGTAGATCGTCTGTCACTTTCTGCATCATCCGCAGCAGGCCCACCAGCTCCGGCCAGGGCCCCGGGAAGATCGTTCTAGGTTGCGATCTGCTACGCGGAGTATCGGCCCCGTT
>NZ_CADCWT010000417.1 GCF_902806485.1 Candidatus Frankia alpina
GACGGCACAACGGGGCCGATACTCCGTGTAGCAGATCGCAACCTAGAACGATCTTCCCGGGGCCCTGGCGCTTCACCGTGGCGGTGCCGGTGCGGTTGACGTCGAGGCGGCAGATGTCGGCAGCGATGGACACGGCGACTGATAGTGAATTCGGGGTAGCGCCTGGTGCCTTCGGCGGGGGTGAGCTGGCCGGACGGGTTGGCGCAGGCCCGGCGGGAGACGCTGGCGGGGTCAAGGTCCCACAGTCGTGCGGTGCTGTCGTCGCCCGCGGTGATCAGCCGGGAGCCGTCGGGGGTGAAGTCGGCGGCGCTGATGGTCGCGGTGTTCCTGGTGAGGGTGGCCAGCGGCCTTGGATCGTGCGGATCGGTGATGTTCCAGAGGCGGGCGGTGCCGGCGGCGTCGGCTGTGGCGAGGCGGGTGACGTCGGGACTGAAGGCGACGGCGGTCACGGCACCGGTCGTGGCGAGACGGGTGATGTCGAGCGCGGTGACAGTGCCGGTGGTCTCGCGGGATGCCCCATCGACGGGATGGATGGTGCTGAGCGGTCGTGGGGCGCGGGGGGCGGTGATGTCCCACAGGGTGGCGGTGCCGTCGAGGTCGGCGGTGGCGAGGGTGTGCCCGTCGGCGCTGAGCGCGATGTTCAGTGGTAGGCCGCTGGGGGTGATGCGGGCCAGCGGTTGAGGGTTGCGGGGCGTGGTCAGGTCCCACAGGCGGACGGTGCCGTCGACGCTGTTGGTGGCAAGAACGGTGCCGTCCGGGGTGAACAGCGCGGTGCCGGTGGCGTCGTCGTGGGCGTGGACGGTGGCGAGGATCGACAGATGGACCGGGTCGGTGGCGTCGAGGACGAACAGCACGCCGGTGCTGGTGGTGACGGCGAGCAGGGTGCCGGCGGGGTTGAACATGGCGGCGATGGGGTTCCCGGCGTCGCGCAAGGTCTGGGTGCTGATCGCGGTCGGGGCGGCGCGGTCGGTGGTGTTCCACAGATGAAGGGTGGCGTCGTCGCTGGTGGTGACGGCGATGGTGGCGTCGGGGCTGAGCATGACGCCGTTGACCTGGGCGGAGTGCGGGAGCGTGGCGAGCGGCCTGGCAAGGGCGGTGGGCTGGGTGAAGTCCCACAGGCGTGCGGTCTGGTCGGTGCTGGAGGTGGCGAGGGTCCGCCCGTCGCGGCTGATGGCCTGGCTGGCGATCGGCCCGCCGTGTCCGGCTTCGGCGAGCGGGGGCAGGTGACTGGCGGTGGTGGTCAGGAGGGCATCGGCGCTGTCGTCGGTGGGGGTGAGCCGCCAGGCGGCGACGGCAAGTCGTTCGGCGAGCGCGGGGTCGGGTGGCGGTGCGGGCGGCGGCGGTCAGGGTGCGGCTGGCGGTGCTGCGCTGTGCGGCGGTGAGGGCCCCGGCGGGTTCCCGTCGGTCCGCGGTGCGCAGGGCGAGCAGGGCGGCGGCGATGAGGGCGGTGACGGTGACGGTGACGGTGGCAAGCCCGGTGAGCACCGCGCGGCGCCGTCGAACGGCTCGGGGTGCAGGCGGTACCGGTGCCGGAACGACTGGGGAGTGGTTGGGCTGCGCTGCTGGGTCCGGGCCGTGGGCGACGTCGGGGACCCATCGGCCGGCGCCGATGCCTGCGGCGATGGGGGGCGCCGGGACGGGGGTCGGACCGATGAGGAGTCGATAAAGCTGCTCGGCGCTTGGCCGGTCGGCGGGCTGCTTGGCCATGGCGGCGCTGACGACGGAACGCAACCTCGCGGGTAGCCGGTGGAGGGCATCGGGCGCGTCGTGCCGGATCCGGTGAGGCAGTAGGGCGAGAGGTTGTTCGGGGAACGGCGGTGTGCCGGTGGCGGCGAACAGGACCACGCCACCCCAGGCGAAAATGTCCATCGCTGGGCCGGGCGGGTGGCCGTCGAGGGCTTCCGGCGCCATGTAGGCGGGGGTTCCGACGTGCTGCTCGACGTCGAGCACGGTCATGCCGTGGGCGGTGGCGATGCCGAAGTCGATGACACGGGCGCCGGTCGGGGACAGTAGGACGTTGCCGGGTTTCAGATCGCGGTGCACGACTCCGGCGCCGTGGATGACCGTGAGCGCGGTGGCCATGTTGACCGCGACCTGTTCCAGTTCGGCGCCAGGCAGCGGGCGGCGACGGACCGCGCGGGCGAGGGTGGGGCCGGGAACGTAGTCGGTGACCAGATAGGGCGGGCTGCCGCGGGGATCGGCGTCGCGGACGGCGGCGGTGCAGAACCGGGGCACCCGGCGGGCGGCTTCGACTTCTCGGCGGAACCGGACCGCGGTCGGGCAGGAAGGATGACGGCCCCACCGATTACCACCGTCGAACCACACG
>NZ_CADCWT010000418.1 GCF_902806485.1 Candidatus Frankia alpina
CGAGATCCCGCCGGCGTGCCGGCGGTGTGGGGACGCGCTGATCCCCGGGGCCACCGCGCTGCCCCCGGGGCATCCCGCCCGTGCGGGGTGGTGCCGGGAGTGCGTCCCCGTGCCGATCGCCGGTGACGTCGCCTGCCGGGTACGCGCCGGGTGTCGTGGTCGACGTCGACGACCCGACGTCATACATCGTCTGACCGCGCTGCCGCGTGGGCCGGCGGCCGTGGAAGTCGCCGAGAGGGGTAGCGGCGGGTCCGCTACCAGGTAGCGGCCGCGCGGCCGGTCGCAGGCGCCCTGAGCTCGGCGGTAGCGGTAGCGCCGGGTGGGCCGGTGGGGTTCAGGACCCGGATCCAGCGGGTGCGTCGTCTCGGGTTGGCCGCTACCGCGACCGTCGCCGCAGGTCAGTCCTCGTCGTCGTCCTCGTTGTCGTTGTTGGCGGCCGCGGACTGCGCCCGGGAGCCGAACCCGGTCTGGCCGGTGCGGCTGTCGGGGTCCCGGTCGCCGGCGGACTGGATCCGCGAGGCATCCTCCGACGTCATCGGCGTGCTGCTCGTGCTGTTTGACTTGGCCATGGGTCCAGGGTCGCGCGGTTCGCCGGCGAGGGCCAGGCGGCCGCCGCCGGCGAGTCGAACCTGCCCGGTGCTACGACCCGCGAGGCGCCGGCGTACCGGTGGGCGCCGGGTGCAGCGTCAACGAGGGAGTGGGGCTGGGATCGGGCGCCGGCGTTCTCGACGCGGCCGGAGTGCCGGCCGAGGACCGCGGCGGTGTCGGGTCGCCGGGGACGGGCCGGGGGAGGCCGGACACGCAGCTGTCGACGAAGAAGGCGTTGACCTGGGACGCCCATGCGTCCGTGACGATGGTGCTGTCGGTGCCTGACTCTTTGGCGTCGGTGGGAATGTCGTTGCGGGCGAGCCCGTCGTAGGCGGCCTGGCATCGCTTCGGGTCGATCTTCGCGCCCTGGGAGGCCAGCAGCCGGTGTGTCTCGACACCGCGGGCGGCAGTGGCGCGCAGGTAGGCCATGCGGGCGTCGTAGTTGGCGACCGACGGGCTTGAGCAGGCGGCCAGGGGCAGGAGGAGGCTGCCGGCGAGGAGCAGGCCGGACGTAGACCATCGGACTCGCAACATTCGCGATTTAGACACAACTACCGATCGTAGTGATTTGTATGCGTAGGCGATCAGCAAATGGTCCGATACGCGATCGCTCCCACCAACCCGCTGCCGACCGCGGTAAAGACATGTCGGATGCGGGCGGGCGGGTTGCTCGGCCTGGGTGAGCTGGGCTGATGGCCGCCAGGCCCTCGCCGCGGTGATGGAGTGGCGCAGGGAGCGGCGTGGGGAGCGGCGCGAGCCATCAAAAACGCGCGTTTTTGATGGCTCGCGGGTGCCTCGCAGACTTTCTTCACGGTTTCAAGGGCCGCCCCGCGCGGCGCACGGCGCCGCGCCGCACGGGTTCGCCGCGCGCCAGTCCGGGGGCCCGCCTCGCTGCGCTCGGTACTACGCAAACTTACCGGTCTCGATCAAGCTCAAAATGGCCCTCCACGGAGCCAGATTTTCCCTGTGCCCCAGCGGAAACCTCGGAGAGGCTTGATCGCCAAGAGGTGCGGAGCGTTTTGCGATCCGGGCTCCGCGGCGTGACGACGAGCCGGTGGCTCCGGACCTGTGGTTTGCCGCTGGGTGTCAGCGACGTCGCGCTGATCCAAAACGGAGATCATCATTGCTGCAGCGGCCTGTCGACGTGTGGATCTGGGTGGGTTTGTCCGGTTTGCTCGGCCAAGATCAGGTTCCGGCGGGCCGACGAGATCTCCCGGGCCGTCGAGGCCGGTTACGGGGCTGTTTTTGTGACCAGAACAATCCCCCACAGCGCCGAAGATGAACTGCGCACAACCCTCGGCGGGCTGACTGAAGGCCGAGCCTGGGCTTCCTCGCAGACGATGGTCAAGAGGGCGCGCGCGGAAGCCGGCTTCCTGGGGTGCATTACGGCGAAGGAAATCACCCGAGGAAACAATGGCTGGCACCCTCACACGCATGATGTGGAGGTCTTCCGGGAGCCGGTCACGGCGAAGGCCTACGGGAAGATGTCGAAGGAGTATTTCGATAAGTTGAATGCTTTCTATGTGCGGCAGGGGCACAAGCCGATGGTGAAAGGCATCGGTGTGAAGCTCGATATCATCACCCGGGACTCCGACGCTCTCGGCCGCTACCTGGTCAAGCTCCAGGAAACCGGTGTCGGACTGGGAAACGAAATGGCCCGGGGGGATTTGAAGAAGGGCCGGAAAGGGAGTGAGCCTTTCCCGGTAACGTTTCGTCGCTTTGCGTGACATCAATGT
>NZ_CADCWT010000419.1 GCF_902806485.1 Candidatus Frankia alpina
GAAACCCAACACACCAACACAACATTGATGTCACGCAAAGCAACAAAACGTTACCAGGAAAGGCTCAGTGATCATTTCGGTGGTGCTTTTGGCGCGGCTGCCCTGGAGATCGTCGAGGTCCTTGCAGGCGAGTGCCTGTTGGAAGGGCATCAGGCTGGTGTCGGTGGTCTGCCAGCGGAGAAACATCAGGCCCTCGGCACGATACGTCGCGCCGATGCGGGTAAGGCCGTTGGCGGCCCGCCGCCGGTGCAGGGGGTCGAGTGCCGGATCGGAGAAGATTGTTCTCAACGCTTCGGCGGCAGCGTGTGGCGCGAGCCCGGTGAGCGCTTCGGCGGCGCGGCAGCGTTCGCCGGCGGAAACGGTAGGGTCTGCCGCGACTCGGTGCATTGCCCGGATGCCATGGTCCCGCCCAGACGGGTCGAGCTCGGTCAGCGCGCTCGCGGCCTCGGGCCGTTCCCAGGGATCGGTGGACGGGTCGACGGTGATCGTGTGGAGAAGCCTGGTGGCGTTGGCACGGTTCTTGGGACCGAGCGTGGCCAGGACGTCCGCGGCTTGGCGACGTTCCCAGCCGCGGAGCCCGCCGTCGGCGGCGATCGCGTGCAGGAGGCGGGCAACGTCGTCGCGACGGTGGCGGCTGGCCAGGAGAGGCCGTTCGACTGCCTGGAGGCGTTCCCCACCGGCGCCGGACGGGTCGGCGGCGATCTCGATGAGGAGGTCGACGGCCTGATGGTGATAGCTGCCGTCGAGACCGGCGAGCGCTGCCGTGGCGTGGGCACAGGGCCAGCCGGTCGACGGCTGGGTCGCCGAGCAGCATGTGCAGGACCGGGGTGGCGCTTCGGCGGCCGGCCGGTCCCAGCTCGGTGAGGGCCTCCGCGGCCCAGAGCCGGTTCCATGCCTCGACGGTGGTATCCGCGCCAAGTCGGTGGAGGGTGTCGACGGCGCTGGTCAGCGCTTGCGGGCCGAGTTCGGCCATGGCCCGCGCCGCCCAGCGGCGGACGTGGATGTCCACCCGGGGCTCGATCGCCATCTGCTGGAACGCGGTACGGGCGGCGGTCTGTCCTGCCGGACCGAGGCCGGTCAGGCTGCCGGCCGCTGTGAGGCGTTCTTCGGCATCGCCGTCCGGGTCGCTGGCCAGGCGGGAGAGCGCGTCGATGGCCTGCTGCCAGTGTCCGGCTTCGTAGTGCGCCAGTTTCTCCGCCGCCTTGCGGCGTTGCGCCGTGTCCAGGAAGGGATCGGCGGCCAGCCGGGCGAACACGTCTGCAGCGTGGGAACGCGGCTGTTCGCCGTCGAGTTCTTGAAGGTCCTCGGCCGCATTGAGGCGCACATCGGCCTCGACCGTCGGATCGCGGGCAAGCGCGGAGAGCAGGTGTGCCGCGCGTACGTGGTTGTCGTCATATACGGCTGCGGCAGCCCCTGCGTATGCCTGCTGCTCGGTGTCGGTGGTGGGGTCGGTGGTGGGGTCGGTGGTGGGGTCGGTGGCGAGCGTGGCCAGGGCGGCAGCGCGGAGAAAGCCCTGACTCTCATCGTCAACGATCTTTCGTGCGGCGTCGAGGCGGTCCTGGCTGCCGAGGATGGGTTCGGCGGCCAGTTCGTGGAGTAGCTGCACGGCGGCGGCGCGGTGTTCAGGTCCGAGATCGGCCAGAGTGTGGGCGGCTTGGAGACGTGTGCGTGGATCGACGGTGGGGCTGGCGGCGATCTGCCGGGCCAGCGCGCCGGCCAGCGGACGGTTGCCGGGTTCGAGGATCGTCAGTACCGCTGCGGCGAGGAGATGGTCGCTGGGTGCCGCGGCCGGATCGTCCAGCAGGGGCGCGAAGGTCTCCTGGACCTGCCGGCTGTACTGACCGCCGATTTTGGCGAGGTTCCGGGCGGCGTCGCATCGTTCGTCGGGGTTTCTGGTCGGGTCAAGGATCAGCCGGCGCAAGGCGTCCGCAGCCTGGCTGGGATATTCGTTCCCGAGTTTGGTCAACGCGCGGACGGCACCTTGCGGTATCCCCGGATTCAGCGCCGGGTCGCCGATCACTATGTGAAGCGCTGTGACGGCACGAAACCGGCACTCGCCGCCAAGGTCCGCCAGGTCCTCTGCGGCTTGGACACGCCAGTATGAAAAAGAGGCGTCGTCAGGGCGCTCGACGGCGAGGGTGAACAGTGCGTCGGCGGCGCGGCTGCGATGTTCGCGTCCCAGGTCCGCCAACTTCTGCGCCGCCTGATAGCGGTCGGAATGGTTAACGGTCGGGTAGAATCCAGGGCCGCGCGAAGATCGCTTTCCGTGCCGACTGGTTACTCTAGGTTGTGAGGAATGTGAGGGCCCGGTT
>NZ_CADCWT010000420.1 GCF_902806485.1 Candidatus Frankia alpina
CACACCCCGCAACAATTACCCAACCTCACAAATCGTTGCCGGGAATGGCTCACTGGCCGCACTCTGCGCGAGCGAGTCGCGGTAGCGGATGTCAGGTTGCTCAACCTCGTGCAGCAGCATGTTCATGCTGCCAATCCGCAGCATCGTGTTGTCGAAGTCGAAGCCGCTGAACATGCTCTGGTCGAAGTGCTGGCGGGTCGCGGGGTCCAACAGGTCGTCGCTGTGCGTTCGCTCCACGTAGGCGGCACTGGCGACGAGGAAACCGGCGGTCCCGCACGCCGGGTCACAGATGGTGTCACCCGGCACCGGGGCGGTCATCTCGACCATCAGCTCGATGATGTGGCGAGGCGTACGGAACTGGCCATTATGACCAGCAGTAGCGATCTTGCCGAGCATGTACTCGTACAGGTCGCCCTTGGTGTCGCGTTCGTCGAGCGGGAGATCGTCGAGCATGTCGATGACCTTCGCCAGCAGATTCGCCGTGGGAATCCTGAACTGGGCCCCTGCCATGTGATGTGAGTAGGTCGAGCCCTCGTCCCCGAGCTCGCGCAGCCAGGGGAAGACCTGGTCACGCATCAGCTCGAACGTCGCCTCGGGACTGCCCAGCGCCTTGAAGCGCGACCAGCGCAGCTCCTGGTTGGCGTCGGTGTATATCGGGTGCTCGATCGGCCGGCCCGCGCGGTTCGCCCTGCGCTCCTTACCGGTCTGGATGCCGTCCAGCCGCCGAATGAACATCAGGTAGGTGATCTGCTCGATGACCTCCAGCGGGTTGGAGATCCCACCCGACCAGAACGCATCCCAGACCCGATCGATCCTGCTTCGTAGATCACCCGTCAGCACGTAGAGAGCCTACCGGTACGTACACGCTCCAACCGCACGCGTCATGCCTCCCGTCCCTTGCGTCGAGCCAGACCAGACAGTCTCCGTGGTCGCCGATTGGTTGGCGGCCGGCTCAGTGAAGTCGGTGGAGAGGGTGAGCTGCTCCCAGGAGTCGAGGTCCTGATCGACGGCCGCACGGCCTGCCCGGACCACGCGCAGGGCGTCGGACCCGAGGACGAGATGGCGCGGCGGCTCGGGAGTGTCCAAGATCTGCAGGACGGCTGCCCCCGCACGGTCCGGGTCGCCGAGCTGCCGCCCGCTGGCGTCGCGGCGGGCGGGCCGGATGGGGTCGAACAGGCTGTCGTAGTCCGCGATGGACCGCGGCGCCCGGGTCATCGAGCGTCCGGCCCAGTCGGTGCGAAACGAGTCGGGCTCCACCGCGGTCACGTGGATTCCGAAGCCGGCGACCTCCTTGCCGAGCGATTCCAGGATGCCCTCGAGCGCGTACTTGCTGCCGCAATAGCGCACCGTCAGGCATTCTCCAGCCAGTCCCACACGGCTCGCTCGCGGTCGGCGTCGTAGGACTCGCCCAACGCCCCCGTGAACTATTCCAGGCCTCCTGGAGACCAGAACGGCTCAATGATCTTCATTGAAGATGATCTCAAGATCACTGGAATATGCACCATCTGGATGGTCAGCCGGCACCTGGTAGTCCTTGTCGACGCCAGGCGGCCAGACTTTCTCCGCCTGATAACCAAACCCCTCCTGCGAACCTCTTACCCACTCAAATTCGACAGTCTCACCAGCTGTGAGCTTTCTGAATCCGAGCATCTGGATGGAGTGGAAGATGGCCAGGCAGCCCCCGGGAGCGTGGGGAGAATCGATCACTCCCCATCCCTCGTCCTCCTGCCACTTACGCACGGTTCCGGTACTGAGATGAAGTTCGAACATTGATTCTCCCCTGCTACCGACGGCCGACCATCCTTGCCAGTCAGATATTTTTCGTCCGTCCCGCTCCTAGCCAAGATAGGGGGCCGGACCACGGGCAAGGTAGTGATCGACTCTCAGGCGCATGGAAGGGTGCAAGTTCAGCGTGTCAAGATCCTCGACTGCGACGAAGCGCGCTTCCTTCGCCTCACTGCCATCCGCCAGCAGCGTCCCGCCGATAGTCCATGCCTCGAAACAGACGGCGAACTGCTGTCGAACTTCGCCGTCGTCGTAGGCGATCACGTGGCGTGGGTCGGTGTAGGTCCCGAGGATGCCAACGATCTCGACGGTCAGCCCGGTCTCCTCCCCGACCTCTCGCGCTGCTGCTTCGGGCAGCGACTCGCCCACCTCCATTTGTCCACCGGGAAGCGCCCATCGGCCGTTGTCCGAACGGCGGATGAGCAGCACCCGCCCCTGTTCGTCAAGGACAACGACAGTGAGCCATTCCCGACAACGATTTGTGACGTTGGGTAATCGTTACGGGGAAGCTATTCCGAAACCG
>NZ_CADCWT010000421.1 GCF_902806485.1 Candidatus Frankia alpina
GTCTCGACTGGAGCGCGTCCGGACGGCACAACGGGGCCAATACTCCGCGTAGCAGATCGCAACCTAGAACGATCTTCCCGAGGCCCTGGGTGAATCGCCGTGTATTCGGATAGAATGACAGTCATGCCCCGGTCGGCTCACGTCGCCCGCCTGTACCCGGATTCGGGTCAGGTAGGGAAACTGGACGGACAGGGTCATGCGGCGCGGGGGTTGTGGAATCTGCTGCACGAATGGCACATGACGTGCCGCGAGCATCGCCGTCCGATGCTCGCCGTGGCCGAGGTTGATCGGCAGATGCGGGAGGCGCGGAAGAATCCACCGGAAGGCTTCGAGTGGCTTTCCGTGCTGCCTGCGCAGGCATGTCAGCAGGTGTTGAAGCAGTATCAGGCCGCGTGGAAACGCTGCTATGCGGGGTTGGCCCGCCCGCCGCGTTTCACGTCCCGGCGTCGTGCCCGTCCGGCGGTGTGTTCCGCAGGCGCGTGGGCTGAACGTGGCCCGTTTGAGCCGCCGGTGGGGTTTCCTGCCGGGTGCCGGCGCGGTACAACGTCGCAGCGCTGTCACGTCTGCGGGTTCGTCGACGGGGTGTCCCGCCCCGACCAGGCAACATTCCTGTGCACGTCGTGTGGCTGGTCGGGGAACGCGGATACCAACGCAAGTTTGAATATCAGGGCGGCTGGACTGTCGTCTATGGGCGTGGAGATCTCCGGGTTGCCGGGGACGGTGAAGCGTCAACCACCCGGGAAGGCGGCATGACCGCCACCGGGAATTCCCCCCCCGTTCACGAGGGGGAGGAAGCCAAAACCTGTACGCCAACGCCTACGTGACGAAGGCGGTCGATTTCGATCGGTTCGTCGACGACGTTCTCCTGCATTTCCGCCGATGTCCAACCCGTCCCCAGCCCCGCCTCGATCTGGTCGCCGACCAAGTGTAGACGTGGGTGATGATCGCGCGCTGCGTGCCGGTGTCGTCGGTAAGATCGTAACCGGCTGAGGGCAGGAGGGTGTCCGTCGTGTCCGCCTCGACCAGCCGGTCGTGGGCGCCTCGATCTGCGATCGCGCGCCGCCGGGCTCTCAACGCAGTTTCGGCGCGTGACTCCTACGAGGAGCCACGCGCCGAACGCAAAGCTTGGGGTGGTGCGACCTTAGGCGGGAGTCACGTTGTCCGCCTGCGGCCCCTTCTGGCCCTGCACGATCTCGAACTGGACGCTCTGGCCCTCATCCAGGGACTTGTAGCCGTCCGCCACGATCGAGGAGTAGTGGACGAACACGTCCGGGCCGCCACCGTCGACGGAGATGAATCCGAAGCCCTTCTCCGCGTTGAACCACTTGACGGTACCCTGCGCCACGATACTTTCTCCTTGCCGCGCTCCCGGTAGGCGTCCTTCGCGTACCGGCCTCGCACCAGACCCCGACCGATCCGTGGTCTGGTCGTGCCGTTCTCTAGCGTTAGGTCACGCACCGAGAAACAAGCAACACCTCCAGCCTACCCCCCGGTCGGCCCGGCCGTCACCCGCCGAGCGCCCGAGTCAGTGCCAGCACCGCAGGTCCCGGCCGGCCGGTCCAGAGCAGCTCGGTTCGCAACTGCGGGGCGGGCCCGACAAGCGGCACGCCGACTAGGTCCACCCGGAAAGCACCTGAGCCGTCGCCGTCGTGCCGGTCGCAGCTGCGCCTGGAGCCACAGCTCTCCGGTCATGACCCGAAGATCCCGGTCATGACCCGAAGATCGGCCACCGAGTTCGCCACCTCGGGCGCGTCGATCCACCGGGCGTCGCCGAGGTCGGCCTCCAGCGCCGCGATCTGTTGCGAGACGGCGGACTGGGTGTAGCCCAGCTTGCAGGCGGCGGCCGAGAACGACCCCGACGCGCCCCATCCGCTGATCGTGCCGATCGCGTGTGCCCTGAACGGTCACGAGGGCGCCGTTCGGATCACCCGTGACTCCCTCGCCGAACGGGTCATCGGCGCGGACCGCACGGTCGAGCGTTACTGCTGATCTTTAATGCGCGATGCCGGTCGATGGATCATGATGATGGCTCCACGGCCGGTCCGGTGACGGCGAAGTACCCCTCGGGCAGACCAGAACGGTGCCGGACCGACCCGCGGACGGTTCCCGGCCGGCGCACGCCCCCGTCCCCGACCCGTTCCCGACCGGTGATCAAGGTGTTCCGTGGAACCGCGCCGCGGTCGTCACCGTCACCGTCACCGTCGCTGCTGCCACGTCCGCACGCTTCTATCCCGGTCCGGGTCGCGGTCGCGGTCGCGGTCCCGGTCCCGGTCGGGGTCGGGGTCGGGTCGACGATTACGTTCC
>NZ_CADCWT010000422.1 GCF_902806485.1 Candidatus Frankia alpina
ATCCGTCACCAGATCGCTTGAAACCACAACTCAACGACACCTAACAAAGCCCTACTAGCCGACTTCTGGCACCCCACAGGCAGTTGCTGGCCGACGAGCTGAACCAGACGATCGCCTCGTCCGATCTGGTGGGAAGAGTCTCGCCGATGAGTAGCCCCGAGGAAGGGCAGCCCGCCGTGGGTGCGTCGAGCTGACCGACGTCCCGAGGAACCACCGAACGCTTCTCGGCTCTCGGGTGGAACGTTCAAGCTCGGCGGTTCCTTTCCGGACAAGTCAGCGGAGGTACACGAGTGGGAACAACATGTTCTCCCTGCGGGGAATGACTGCCGGTACGTCCGCTTGGGAGGCTGGCAGCGTTGCTGCGACAGCTCGCCGTCACGAGGGCGGCGATCGTTTGCGCTGACTTACCGGGCGCCAACCACCAGGGCGGGCCAGTCGATGCGGTAGTCGTACATCCAGCTGAGGCTGTTGCTGGTGACCATTTTCCGCATGATCATCGGCAGCACCATGTCTCGGATCGTTGCGCCGAACCGGCCCTGCGTCTTGCCGTCGCCGCTGCGCTTGCCGTGCTTGACGACCCGCTCGACCCGCTCCCGACGGAGCTTCTTGAAGGAGGCGAAAGTGGCCGCGGTGTCGGGGATGTCGCGGAGGCACTTGGCGAGCATGATCGCGTCCTCGATCGCCATGGAGGCGCCCTGACCGGACGATGGTGAGGTGGCATGGACGGCGTCTCTGACTATGACCATCCGCTGGTTGTGCCAGGTCGGCACGGTCGGGAAGTCGTAGGTGTTCCAGCCTGGGAAGATGTCGTCGGTAGCGGCGATGATGTCGAGCATCGGCCCGGTGTCGTCGCGGAACAGGTCGACCAGGCGGGCCCGCCACCGCTCGGACGTGATGGCAAGCAGCTCCTCCCGGGTCGGTTCCCGGCGGCTCGGTGGGTTCGCGAACCACCAGATCTCGCTGTTGGGATGGATGAAGTAGCCGAAGAAGCAGCGACGCCCGAACACGAAATGCGCCACCCCGGGCTCGCCGGGCAGGTGTAGGCCGCGCGCGTACCCACCGGTGTTGAGCAGGCCGATGTGCCGGGCGCGCGGCGCGTTCGGGTCGATGATGGTACGGGTACGCGAGCGCAGGCCATCCGCGCCGATGAGCAGGTCCCCTTCGGCGGTGGTGCCGTCGGTGAACATTGCCCGCATGCCCGTTGGCGTGGCCTCGGCGTTGTCCAGACACCGGCCGTACTCAATGCTGATGCCGCGCCGCACAGCCTCGTCGTGCAGCTTCTCGTACAGGTCGGTCCGCGCCACCGTGCGGGCCGGCATGGCGACCGTGGCCAGCTCCTTGCCGCCGCTGATGAGCTTCATCGCCGGTGTGTCCATGCCGAGATCGCAGACCGTGTCCTTCAGATCGAGGACGTCGAGAGCTTCCAGCCCGTTGACGGCCAGGGTCAGGAACGCGCCGACGCCGTCCGAGCCGCGACCGTACGCCTCAAAGACGACCGAGTCGATGCCCGCTCGCTGGAGCGCCATTGCGGTCACCGGGCCCGCGACACCCCCGCCGATGATCAATGCTTTTTTGGTCATAGTCATACTATACATATCATGACTATCGCGCTGCCAGCCCCGATAGGCTCGCACAATGTCAGCGCCTCGCCGATCGGTGCTCGCTATGGCCGTGCTGTCGATGCTCACCGAGGAGCCGATGCACGCGTACCGGATGCAGCAGTTGATCAAGGAACGGCGCAAGGGTGACGTCGTCAACGTCACCCAGCGCAACAGCATCTATCAGACGATCGACCGGCTGCTCCGGGACGGCCTGGTCGCGGTGGAGTCGATGGCGCGCGCGGCGAACCGTCCCGAGCGGACGACCTACCGGATCACCGACGCGGGCCGGGTGATTCTGCGGGCATGGCTGGACGCCATGCTCTCCACGCCCGCCCGCGAGTACCCGGAGTTCCCCGCCGCCCTTTCGTTCCTGCCCAGCCTCACCCCGCTGGAGGCCGTCGACGCGCTCACCACCCGGGTCTCCCGCCTAGAGCAACAACTGGCGGCGGTCGAAGACGAGCTCACCCAGGGCCGTACGTTCCTGCCCCGACTCTTCCTTATCGAGTTCGAGTACCAGCGGCAGGTCCTCGCGGCCGAGCTGGACTACGTCAAGGCGCTCGTTGACGACCTACATGCCGAGCGCATCACGTGGCCCGCCACGCCCTGACGAATCCGGACGCGCCGGATCGGCGGCTCGGTCGTGGACGGTGAAGCTATTCCGAAACCG
>NZ_CADCWT010000423.1 GCF_902806485.1 Candidatus Frankia alpina
CCGCCCCACCCTGCGATGACCGCGAGCAGCATGACCGTCCGCGCCCGGTAGGGTTGAGAAACATCAGCGACAAACCGGCCGGAACGACCTCCGGTGGGAATGACGCATGGGATCCGCGCGGCCGTCCCGGCGCTGCGGGCCACCGGGGGCGGGTCGATCGTCGTGACGTCGTCCGGCGCCGGGCTGCGGGGTGACCCCTACACCTGGGCCTACAACACCACGAAGGCCGCGGCGAACAACCTGGTGCGATCCGCCGCGTTGGACTACGCCTTCGAGGGCATCCGGATCAACGCCGTCGCCCCCCGGGCTCACCGAGACCCCGCGCACCGCCGGTCAGCGCGCCGATCCGGCCTTCGCCGCGGCGGTGACCCGGCGCGTCCCGCTGGGACGCTGGGCGCAGCCGGCGGAGCAGGCCGAGGTCATCTATTTCCTCTCTTCCCCGGCGGCGTCCTACATCACCGGCGCCGTGATACCGGTCGACGGCGGCCTCTCCGCCTCCAACGGAATTCTGCTGCCGCCCACCTACCACGAAGAGCCGCCGCAGTAGTCGGTCCGAAGACTGCTCAGGGAACCGAACGTCTCGAAATTTCGACCGAGAAAGGACCTGAATGAGCGTCGAGGCCAACAAGGAGATCGCGCGACGGCTTTACGAGGAGGTGGTGAACTACGGAAAGGCGGAGCTGCTGGAGACGTTCGTCGGGGACGACGGGGACGACGGGGACGACGGCACCCGCCAGCGCGCAAGCCGGTCCATCGGCCGCGCCGGTTTCCGGGAAGCGCATCGACGCCACCAGCATCAGCCTCGTCACCTTCCGAGACGGCCAGATCGTCAACTACACCGTGCTGCCGGACCGGCTCACCATCCTGCGCCAGGTCGGCGCCGTCGCCGCCTGAGCGTGACGGAGGAGACGCGACACCTCGCACCGTGACCGGGCCCGGCCGGCCGGCAACTCGGGTCACCGGTACCGGACGCGGTAGGCGACCCAGGCGGGGGCCCCGGCGGCCAGCGGCAGCCAGAATGACACCAGCCGGTAGGCCAGCGTCGACACGGCGGCCGCCGCCGCCGGCACCCCGGCGAGCGCGAGGGTTCCGATCAGCCCCGCCTCGACGAAGCCGAGACCACCAGGGGTGATAGGGATCATCGCGAGAACGTTGGCGGCGACGTAGGCGAGCAGCACCAGGGACACCCGCGGATGTTGGCCGGCCCCGGCCAGCGCCGCGAGCAGCGCAAGGTAGTCGAGCCCCCACTTGCCGGCGGCGGTCAGCACGGCCGCGGGCCAGCGCCGCCCCAGCGAGCGGATCACGTCCCGGCGGCGAACGACGAGCACGGCGGGCAAGTCCGCGGGCACTGCCCGCCGCGTCAGCCGGGCCAGCCAGGCGACCGCCCGGGCGAGCAGGCGAACCGTCGCGTCCGACCGCGCGAGGACCACTCCGACGACCACGAGTAGGGCGAACGCCAGCCCGCCGGTGGTGGCGATCGCGGTGAGCCCGGTCGGCGCCGGCTGACCGAAGGCGATCACCGGCAGGACAACCAGGGGCAGGCCGAACACGACGCCGGTGGTCACCATAGAGGTCGCGGTCAGCGCGAACCCGGCGGCCGCGGGGTCGCAGCCACCCCGGTTCAGCATGCGGAACTGCACAGCTCCGCCGACCGCGATCCCGCCCGGCACGATCCGGCTGATGCTGTTCGAGACCAGCTGCGAGATGGCCGAAAGGGGCCAGCTCAACCCGCTGATCGCGATCCGCTGAAGCTGCCAGACGCAGGCGAAGCTCGCCGCCTCCAGCAGGACCATCGCCGGATACCACAGCGGCTGGAACGCCCGCAGCCGGGGAAACGCGGAGAACACCGCGAGCAGCTGCGGCATGAGTAGGTACAGCGCCACGCCGGTCGCGGCGAGCGGGACGACCCGGCCGGCCACCCGGGCCCAGCCGAAGCCACCCGGAACGACATCGCCGGCCGAGAGCTCCGCCGAGTCATCCGGAGGTTCGCCGGCGGCGGGGCCGCTCGGGTGCCGCGGCTCCTCCGGGACCGATGGGAGCGGTTCGTCCGCCTCGGGTCCGCCCCCCGACACGGCGGCCACCTCCCCTCGAACACCACGCCGGCCCGTCCTGCGGTGCCCGCCCAACCCAGCCGGCGACCATCACGCCAGCAACCGCGTAACCATTTCGGAATGCCCCGTCACCATACGCAGCTCGCCGCCGGCGACGGGCGTGGTGTTCCCGTCCACCGCGGGACACCCCCGATCCCGCCCTACCCACGGA
>NZ_CADCWT010000424.1 GCF_902806485.1 Candidatus Frankia alpina
ATAGATCCGTGCGCGCCCCGGCGCCGGGACGGTTCTCCAGCCACGCACGAACGGTAGACAGCTTCCAGCGGGGCCGACGCGACGACGTCTGTACGTCGGGATCCGGCAGATGCCCTGAGCTCTTGTAGCTGCGCGCCGTGACGGGGGAGATGCCCGCCAGTTTGGCTATGTCCGTGTAGTCGAGGAGTGGCTCAAAGTCGTCGATGGACTCTCCCATAACCAACGACTCTACCATCTTGACTCGCTAGGGACGGGTGTGTAGCGTTCCGCCCCACAACCGAAAAGCGCCCCCGGACCGGTGTCTCCAACACCGACCCGAGGGCTAACGGATCACCTGCAACTAACAGGAGACCGCTATGAGTCATCTTTCCCTGCCTGGGTGCGGATCAGCGCGCCAGGCTTCGCCCGCCGCCCGTCTGGGTGGTGTGGCATGAGTGCCCGCCGTCCGGGCCGGATCACGGTCACCGTCGACCATCCCGAAGAGATCTTCGATCCGGTGATCCTCGCCGCCCTGCAGGCCGGCCGCCGGGTGACCGCCGCCGAGGAGCTGGACGTCCGCCGCCGGCACACCGCCGAGCTCACTACCGGGCCGGCTGTCTGCTGCCGGGCATGCGGGTTCGCGCTGACCGTGCAGCACCAGGCCTGCCCGTCGATCGTCCTGGTGGACTCCCGCAGCCTGCGGATCGCCCTGACCGTCATCCCGCTGGCCCCGCGGCGGCGGTGCATCCGCTGCCGCGGCCAGCTGGACGTGAAGCCGGCGGGGCCGCTGTGCCTGGCCTGCACCGGCCAGGATGATCTGTTCGGTGGTGCGGCATGACCGCCCACCAGACCCCCGTCGCCGAGGCGTCCGAGCAGGGTTGCAACCCGCCGGAAATCGGGGTTCCTCGCGCGCGCACGCGTGAGGCCCCCTCTGCCGCCCCTGCCTGCAACCTGCAACCGTGCAGGTCAGAGGCGGTTGCAGGGGTGGTTGCAGGGGTCAACCAGCCAGCCCGGGTGCAACCAGTGCAACCGGCGGCTGCAACCACCCCCGAGCAGGCCCCGCAGACCACCTCCGGACCGGCCGCCGTGCGGGTGTGCCGGGCGACGTCGACGACGGCGGTGACGGTCCTCGACGGCCTGTCCCCGGCGTGCGCCCCGTTCGCCGTCTGGTGGGATGCGGAGGCCGGCCGGCGCCGCGAGTTGCGGACCCTGGAGCATCGGGCGGCGTGGATCGCAGCCCGCCATCACCGGGCGGTGGCGTCGGTGGCGGTGTCGCAGGCCCGCAGCCAGTGCAAGACGGCCCGGGAGGCGTCCGCGAACCCGCTGGCCGCCCCCCGCCGTGCCGCCCGCCTCGCCAGCAAGGCCGCCCGGGGCCGCAGGAGGGCCGCTAGGGCCGACGTGCGGGCCGCCCGGGTGCCTACCCGGCGGCGCTGTACCAGCGGGCCCTGCAGGCGCATGCGGCCCATGCGGTGCCGACGTCGGCGGTGTCGGCCGCGTCGTGGCTGTCGTCGCAGGACTGGACGACGGTGTGGCCGGTGTCGCTGTCCGCCGGCCTGCTCGGCCTGCATGCTGCCGGCCTGTGGCTGGGCCGCCGCCACGCTGTCGCACCGGCCGCGCCGGAGGAGTCGACGAGCGTCGAGGAGCGCCAGCTTCTCGATCGGCTGCACCCCGAGTACTGGGCGGCACACGCCGCCGGCCGGGGTCTGGCGGGCACGCTCACCACCCCGCCGGCCGTCGGCCCGGGCGGGATCCGCTGCGAGGTGCGTCTCGACGGCGTCTGGACCGTCAAGGCCCTGACGGCCAAGACCGACAGTGTCCGGGCGTTGCTCGGGGCGCGGACTGCGCTGCGGCTGCGGATCATCGGTGGTGCGTGGGGTGGCTGGGCGGTCCTCACCCTGGCCACCCGCCACGCCACCGACGGCCAGCCGGCGGCGTGGACGGCGGCCCGGATCCCCGCCGACCCCACCGCGATGTCGCTGGGGGTGGACACCGAGACCGGGGAGGAGGCGCTGGTGGCGTTCGACGAACGGATGCTGATCTCCGGGGCGTCCGGGTCGGGAAAGCCCTGGTCAATCCGGCCGTTGATGGCCACCGCCCACCTACACGGCGACCTGGTGTTCGTCGACGGCAAAGGCGAGGAAGCCACCCTCTGGGACGGCATCTGCCGAGTGGCCGTCACCCCAGCCGAGATCGACCTGACGATCGATGAGGTCCACGTGGAGATGACCCGCCGGGCCATCGAGCTGAAGCGCCGCCGGCTCAGCCGGTGGGACGGCCC
>NZ_CADCWT010000425.1 GCF_902806485.1 Candidatus Frankia alpina
CAACACACCAACACAACATTGATGTCACGCAAAGCGACGAAACGTTACCGGGAAAGGCTCAGTGCGTGACGACGAACGGTCCGGCGCCGACCGGGTGCTGGTCGAGGTTCGCCGGGTCCGCCGCGGCCTTGGGGCTCGCGATCTGCAGCACGCGCTCACCGAGCAGCAACGGGATCTGATGGTCGACCTGGGTGAGGTGGACGACCACGTCCAGGTCGCCGCTGGTGGTGACCGACTTGATCGAGGTGAGGTCACCGAACAGCGCCGAGTTCTTCTGCGTCTTGGCCCGGTCGATGGCGTTCTTGACCGCCGCGGCGTTGACCGGAGTGCCGTCGCTGAACGTCAGCTTCGGGCACACATGGAACGTGATCTCGTCGCCGATGGTGTTGTAGGTCCAGCTCTGCGCCAGATCCGGGACGGCGTTGCCATTTGCATCCGTCTTCGTCAGTGACGCGTAGGGCAGGGCGAGGATGCGGAACTGGGCACCGCTGCCCGCGACCACCGGATCCCAGCGCGTCGGGAAGAAGGAGGAGGCCCATTTCAGGGTGGCCGACTTGCCCCCGCCCCCGCCCCCGCCGCCGCCGGAACCTGAGCCGCAGGCGCTGAGAACGAGGGCCGCGAGGGCCAGGAGGGCCCCGAGGACGGCGCCGCGCTTCGTGCGGCGGGCGGGCGGCAGGTGTTGCTGGGAGATCATCTTCTTCTTTCTCTGCTCGGATTTCGACGGGAATGGGCCGCGGTTCAGGGGACGAGCACCGGGGCCGCGCTGTCGGCCACCGCCTCGCCGGCGGATTGCTCCTGCTGGCGCCGGGCCGCCGTGTACCGGTTCTCGGGAATCGGCAGGCCGAGGTTGCCGCGCAGCGTGGTCGACTCGTATTCGCTGCGGACGACGCCTCGTTCGCGCAGGATCGGCAGCACCTGGTCGATAAAGCGCGCGAACTCGCTCGGCACGTTCACGGTGATGTTGATGCCGTCGAAGCCGCCAGCCTCGAACCAGCGCTGAATCTCCTTCGCGACGGTCAGGGGCGAACCGACGAAGGGCGATCGGCGGGCCTGCAGCTGGTGCTCGACCACCTGGCGCAGCGTGAGATTGTTCTCCCGCGCCAGCTTGGTGATTGCCTCCGCATGAGTACGGAAGCTGCGCTCGGCGACGTCCCCGACCTCGGGGAACGGCGCATCCAAATCGTACTGCGAGAAGTCATACCAGCCGAAGGGCCGACCGAGCTCGGCCAGGGCCCGCTCGAAGCTGCCCTCGCCGACGATCGCATCCTCCTTGGCACGGGCCTGCTCATCGGTGTCGGCAATGATCGGGAAAATCCCGGGGACGATGAGCAGGTTTTCCGGGTCGCGACCCTTGGCGGCCTCCCGGGCCCGCAGCTCGGTGCGGAATGCCTGCGCCTGCTCGAGCGTCTGCGAGTGGGTGAAGATTGCGTCGGCGATGCTCGCGCCGAGGTCACGCCCTTCCTCCGAGTCACCCGCCTGGAAGATGACCGGCTGCCCCTGGGGAGTGCGCTCCAGGTTCAGTGGTCCGACCACGGAGAAGAATTCACCTTTGTGATTGAGCGCATGCTGACGGTTGCGATCGAAGAACTGGCCGCGCTGCTTGTCGCGGGGGAAGGCGTCCGCCTCGTAGGAGTCCCAGAGCGCCTGCGCCACCCCCACATGCTCGAGCGCGCGGCCGTAGCGGGTCGGATAGTCGTAGTGCTCGTCGCGGCTGTAGTTACCCGCCGTTCCGGAGTCACCGCTGGTGACGACGTTCCAGCCCGCGCGACCGCCGCTGATGTGATCGAGCGAGGCGAGGCGGCGGGCGACGTTGAAGGGCTCGTTGTAGGACGTCGTGATCGTGCCCACCAGGCCGATGTGGCTCGTGTGGACGGCGATCGCGGACAGCAGCGTCAACGGTTCGAGCCGGCTGAGGTAGTGGTTCGGGGAATCCGCGGTGATGAACTGGCTGTCAACGATGAAGAAGTGATCGAACCGCGCGGCCTCCGCCTCTTGGGCGCGGGCGATGTACCAGCGGACATCCACGCTGGCGTCGCCCGGGATCTCGGGGCTCAGCCACGTGTTGTGCTGCCCCGGACCGCCGACGCCGATGAGGACGGCGCCCAGTTTAAGCGTGCGGACAGGCATGGTGGAACCCAGGGCCCCGGGAAGATCGTTTTAGGTTGCGATCTGCTACGCGGAGTATTGGCCCCGTT
>NZ_CADCWT010000426.1 GCF_902806485.1 Candidatus Frankia alpina
ATTTACGATCCCGGCGATCTGATTCGAATCAGCCATCGCGAGTTTCGGAAAAACTCCAGTGTGATCGCCGAGGGGCAGCTCAACGCGGTATGTGAAACTCATCGAGGCGCGGGGTTCCTTCAGGTTGCTCTTTGGTCGGAACAACCTTCCTCGCGGAGCCCCGCGCCTTCGTCGCCACAGCCCCCAGGGACACTCACACCCCGTAACAATTACCCAACCTCACAAATCGTTGCCGGGAATGGCTCAATCCCGACCAGCCGAAGAACCAAAAGCAAACGATCTACACGACCTGACCAGTTACCGATGACCTTGTTGCGCGTATCGCGGACAGGACGCACCACAGCGAGCGGTACGTCGAGAACCGTCTGCGTGAGCTGACGGGCGTCGGCGGTGGCCAGGGTGGCCTGGGTGGCCAGTCCGGCGAGCGTTTCGGCGGCGGCCGGGGAAACCGGGGAAACCGGGGAAACCGGGGCAACCTCGGCAACCAGGGAAACCAGCAGGGCCAGCCGTTCGGCTCCCAGCAGTAGTTTTTCGAGGTCGGATCGGTTAGCGCCTCGTCTCACCGCGGGGAAGCCGGCGGGCCGCCCATCTTCCGTTCGCTACTTGGCGCGCGTGTTCAACACGTCGCGCCGAGTAGTGAACGGATCTCCAGAAGTTCATCAATCATTTTTACGGTTTCCGTGCTGCGCGGAAGATGGCGTAGCTGTTCCAGCATCGCGTCGGTTTCTTCCATACTGGGAACGTCGTCGATCGACGCGGCTATCTTGACAATGTCGGTTTTGGGAACACCACCTGTCTGCATACCGCACGGTCGCACACGCTGGTTCGCCAGTAATTAAGCCAGGGCTACCTCTGTGTTAATTGTGGGGCTGGTTCTGGTGCGACGCGTGATGGTTCGCATCCAGCGCGGCGTCCCGACGTGAAAACGGCCCCGGCCGGCGAGTGCCGGTCGGGGCCGCGGCGGGTGGGGGTCGGGTGCCCGGCACCGGCCTCGGGTGGGTCGATGCCGGCTCAGGATCGGCGCAGGATCGCCTGGGCGGTGTCGCGCAGTTGGCGGGCGCGCAGGCTGGTGTCGGTGGGATCCAGGTGATCGGCGGCGTCCAGGATCGTCGCCTGGGCGCGGCGGTGATCGGCGCGGCGAGCCTGCTGGTCGGTGGTGCGGCGCTCGTGCGGCGTGGCCATGTGACTCCCTCGTGGGACGGGCCCCGGTGGCGGGATGCCGGTCGGGGGCTGCGGCTGCGGCGGTGGCGGGTGGGGAGCGTCGGCGGTGGGTCCGCCCGCTCAGTGTGCGCATCCCGGCGACGACGTGCCTCCCCCGGTCCGAAATCCCACATCTGGCTCTGTGCACCTGCGGCGCGCCGTGACCCGCGGCTCCACCGGGACCGGCGGCGGCCGGCGAAGCGGACTTACCATGACGGCAGGGCCGGGATCGCCGCAGGGAGGTGGCATGACGCAGCCGACGGCCGCCGGCGGGCAGGCTCGGACACCGGCGCGCACGCAGAGCCTGACCCATCGGGATCCGGCGCAGGTCAGCCTGCAGGACGCCCTCGACGCCCTCGGCGACCCGGTGCGCCGCTGCATCCTGCGTACGTTGGCTGCCCGCCCGGACTGGACGCTGCCGTGTGGCAGCTTCGACGTGCCCGTCAGCGCGGCCACCCGCAGCCATCACTTCACGGTCCTGCGCGCCACCGGCCTGCTCGAGCAGCGTGACACCGGCCCCCGCCGGTTCAACCGGCTGCGCCGGGCCGAGTTCGACGACCGTTTCCCCGGCCTGCTCGACCTCATCCTGCACGAGGACGCCTACCTGCAGACGTAGCCGAGCCGGGATCCGGTCACGGGAGTCGGGCAGCGATCAGATCACCGACATGTCGGGCGGGCAGCGGTGGGATGGCGGGCGACGGCGATCGTGGCCCGGCGGCCGGCGCGTTTGGGGAGCAGCAGGATCGGGCGGGGCGCGGCCGGATCCGGCTGCGGGTCGATGGGGAGCAGGCAGGCCGCCTCGGCGACGCCCGGGATGCCGAGCGCGGCCTGCGCGGCGGCGCTGGGATGGGGGACGTCGACGGTGGCCAGGCGCTGCGGCGGGTAGCCCGTGACGGGCCAGTGGTGGTGGTGGGCGGCGGCGATGATGCCCGGCTCGCCGCGGCGGGCGGCGACGGTGGCCAGCAGGCGCACCGCGCGCGGCGGCACG
>NZ_CADCWT010000427.1 GCF_902806485.1 Candidatus Frankia alpina
TGGAAAGCCGTGGAAAGCATCGCGGCGCTTCCCGCGGCGGAGTTGCGTCCGCTCGAACTCCGCTGGTCCGGCGCGGACTGGTGGGACGAGATCCAATCGCTGCCCACGGGCGCACTCGACGGCTGGGACGCGGCCGCCGCGGCCACCCTCGCAGCCGCGGCGCCTCAGATGGTTGCCGGGGACCGGCTCACCCACATGGACCTGCACGGCGGACAGTTCCTCATTGACGGCCCGGTGGTGCGGGTCGTGGATTGGGCGCGGCCCGCCGCCGCCGCTGGCTGGGTCGATGCGGCGTCCATGGTGATCCGGCTTGTCGGGGCCGGCCACGAACCGGCCGACGCCGAACAGTGGGCGACCGGCCTCGCCTGCTGGGCGGTCACACCGGACGCCCTGACCGCGTTCGCCTGCTACGTGGCCGGCTTGTGGACGGTCCGGACCGCCCAAGGGGGAGGCTCGGTGGCCGCGTGGCGGGCCCAGGTAGCCCGCCGGTATGCCGCCGACCGACAGAGACGCTGAATCAAGGGTGCCGAGGCGGCACAGAGGACGGTTTCGCTGTTCTCTTCTCCGTCGGCTCAGCCGCTCCTCAGAATCACCCTGTCTGCTTGCCTGGATCGGGTTCCGGCCGGTGTGAGCCCAGAGTGAGGGCGAGCGCGTGCACGTCCTGGTGCCAGCGGCGCAGTTCGGTGGCGGTCGGTGAGAGCTCGTACGGGTGGTGGTGAACCGCGCGGGACAGGGATTCCCAGAGGTATTCCGCCGTGGCGGGAGGCTCGGGGCCCAGCACGCGAAGGTAGTGGAGACTGAGTAGCTGCGCGCGCATCGGGGTCTGCGCGACGGCCGGACGTTCACGGGCCCATAGGTCGTCCACGGCGGATTCGAGGGCGAGCCGTAGCAGCCACGCACACGCACGCGGCCACAGCCCGGCGATCTCGTCTGGACGTTCCCGCAGGAGGCTGTCGGCGACGTCGAGGTAGCGGAAGGTGATCATCGGAGCTCGCTGAGCTTGTCGACGAGCTTCTTGGCATCGGAAACCAGGTCCGTGAAATCGCCGCCGCCGGGGCCGTGTCCCTTCCCCTTGAGGGTGTTGAAAACCTTTCCGATCTGTACGAAGCGGCCGGGATCGAGCGGCCCGACCTCTCGCACCTCGACGAGGCGTACCTGGAGCGGCTGCGGGCGTCGAAGACCCCGAACCTCGCGATCGAGGCGCTACGGCGCGCCATCGAACAGACCATGCGCCAGGTCACGCGGCACAACCTGGTCCGCCAGCGCAGCTTCTCCGACCGGATCGTCGAGCTGATGAACGCCTACCGCAACCAGCATCTGAGCGCCGCCGAGATCCTCGCCAAGCTGGCGGAGATGGCCCAGGAGGTGAACACCGAAGGCGACCGCGGCCGGCACTTCACGCCACCGCTGTCCGCCGACGAGCTCGCGTTCTACGACGCCGTCGCGCAGAACGCCTCCGCCGTCGAGGAGCTGGGAGACGACAAGCTCGCCGAGATCGCGCGCGACCTCGTCGTCCAGGTCAGGAAGTCCGTGACGACCGACTGGACGAAACGTGAGGACGTCCGCGCGCGGATACGCACCATCATCAGGCGCCCGCTCGCCAGACACGGCTACCCGCCCGACGCGGCGCGGGAGGCGATCGACCTCGTCATCGCCGAGACGGAGACGTTCGCCGAGGACTGGGCCTCCAGCACCGAGCATTGACCCGGATCCTGAGCGTGGGTTCACAACGCAATGGGACGGCATCCGGGCGCCAGTCGTGTCACACGGTACCTGAACAGTAACGACGGGGGTAATAAATGACGGACATCGAGCTGCGGTCACTGGCCGACGCCCTGAAAGATCTCGAGATCATCGTTTTCTCTCACCCGCTAACGATTAGCAGGGGATTTCCGAACGTTAGCTGGTGGGATGATCGAGAGGGTTTTCTTGAGGCTGCCAAGGTCCTCAGTCCAATTTGCACGCACCCAGCTGGTCCGAAGAAACGTGGCCAAGATCTTCCTCGCCGATCGCGAGCCACTGGTCGTGAACGGCGAGTTCGTAGCACTGCTGGAGGATTCGGCATTCCGCCTGCACTCCAGGGCCGCGCGAAGGTCACCTTCCGTGCTGACTGGTTACTCTAGGTTGT
>NZ_CADCWT010000428.1 GCF_902806485.1 Candidatus Frankia alpina
CCTAAGTGACGACGGGCGCAGTCAGCGTGCATGTATATCCCCGCACGCTTGGTTCCTGTCGTGCTTGTGTGGTGTCCAGCCCGGCCTTCCGCGTTTCCAGCGACGATGTCCTTTCGTTCGATCGCCGCGCGGAACATGCGGAACCAGTTCTCCCATTGTCCGGGAGAATCTGGTGTGCGGTCGGCGAACAGCAGGCTGTGGCCGCAGCCCGGACATCTGCCGCCCTGTGCGCGAAGAGCATGTTGGACAGACGATGCCAGTGGTGGGCTGTGGCGGGTCTGCCGTCGACGTCGGTCGGCCCAGTACGTGGCGAGGGCCGGGTCGTCCGGGGACGACCTGCCCGCGACCATGACGTGCCGGATGATCCGAGTCCAGGCGTATTTGTGCAGGTGGGCGCCTGTCTTGTGGTCTCCGAACACCCACTCGTCGTTCCTGGACCTGTTGAACGGGCCCCAGTAGCGTTGCCTGATCCACTGGCGGCCCTTGTTGGGGTGGGCGCCCCGCGCCCATTGGTCGAGCTGCACCCAAAGGGTCAGGTCCAGCCCGCTGAACGCTTTCTTCCCCACCCCTGTCCGGTAGTAGGCCGCCTGCCCTCTGATGATGGGGTTCAGCGCTCCTATCACGGCCGAGGCGGGCTGTCCCCGCAGCGCCCGCAGCTCGGCCTTCGTCCGCCGCCGTATCCTGACCAGCGCCTCCCCGCTGGGTTTGATGAACAGTTTCGGGCCGTCCTTCGTTCGGTAGCTCCGGACGTTGAACGAGAGGAAGTCGAACCCCTCGGTTACGGTGGTGATCCGAGTCTTTGCGTCGTTGAGGCGCAGACCCTTCGGCGCCAGCCAGACAGCAAGGCGTTCCCGCGCCGTTTCGGCCTGTTCCCGGCTGTGGCAGAGCACGACCAGATCGTCGGCGTACACGACGGCGGCGGGGCAGTCTCGTGCCAGTTCTCCATTCGGCCGGTATCTGACTCCGGCGGCTTCCTCTATGCCCTGTAGTGCTATGTTGAGTAGCAGCGGTGAAATCACCCCGCCCTGGGGAGTTCCCTCCGGGGTCGGGACGTACCGGTTGTTGTCGGCCACTCCCGCCCGCAGCCATCCCTCTATCTGTCCCCGCCCGGGGAAGCCGCGAAGGCGGTCGAGCAGGTGGTCATGGTCGATTCTGTCGAACGCGGCTTCCAGGTCCGCGTCGAGGATCCATCCGCGTCTCGCTCCTTTCCTGCCCGCCACGGAGAAAATCTTCTCGATCGCGTCATGACAGCCCCGTCCCGGCCGGAAGCCGTACTGGCAGGCATCCAGTCGGGCTTCCCACTCGGGTTCCAACGCGTTCTTGACCCGCTTCTGCTGGGCGCGGTCCGCGATGACGGGTATACCCAGCGGTCGGTCTTTTCCGTTCTTCTTGGGGACATGCACCCGTCGGACCGGGAGAGCAGCGGCACCCGACCCGTGGCATTGCAGCCATCGGGCCAGTACCGCTCGCTGCCGGGAGGCCATGGCGACCTCGCCATCCACGCCCGGGGTCCTTCGGCCGGAGTTGCGCTGGGCTACCTGCCGCACGCTGACCAGCGTGTTGGCGCGGCTACGCAACATCAGTTTCTGTAGATTTCGGGCGCGTTTGATGTCGCCCGCCTGCGTCGCCTTGAAGATCCTCTGCCGTAGCCGCGCTACCTGCCTGTCCTGCGACGACCAGTCGATGGCGTCCCAGCCCGGCAGGTCCTCGGATCCGTTCACCCCGGCGTCGGACACGGCAGACGCCATTACCACGGCGACACTGCTCGCGTACTGCGCCAAGGTGCCCAACGGGCCCCTCGGACTCGGGCGGTTCCTTGTCATCGGTGTGCTCCACAGGCCACCTGGCTCACGTCAGCTCCCTTTCGGGCCCAGGCAATGATCAGGCCTGGTATACGGCCAGTTACGCGGGCGCGGCCGGTCGAAGGTCCCGCCATCTGCGCCCGCCTTCCTGTCGCCTTTCGGCTGCCGCCGTTCGCTTCTTGAGCCATCCTTTCCCGCCGAGGGATTAGACCCACCTTGCGGTCGGCTTACCGGAGCCGGTCAGCTCTCCGGACCTCGACGGGGTTTCCGCGTTCCGCACATGTGAGACACGGCCGGGATGGGGTGCCCT
>NZ_CADCWT010000429.1 GCF_902806485.1 Candidatus Frankia alpina
GGCACCGGGCTCGGCGAGGTGGTCACGCCCGCGCCCGCCGGCCCGCCGGTCGGGGAGACATCGACCGCGCCTGTGCTCGAATCAGCTGGCGTGGTGGCCGTCGGGCCGACCGAGCCGGTGGTCGAACCGGCCGGCGCCCTGGCCGTCACCCCGGCCTGGGCTCGGGCTCCTGAGAGACCAGGCCGGCCGGTTGGGAGCACCGCCCAGGCCACCGCCGCGAGCAGCAGGAGCAGGCACGCGGCACCCACCGCCACGACCGGCACGGCCCGCCGACGGCCTCGCGGACCGGCCGAACCCGGCTGACGGCCCGCACCGCCGCCTGTGTAGCCATCGCCGCCTGTGTCGGCGTCGACCGCGTTGGCACCGCCAGCGCTAGCACCGTTGCCGCCGCGGCCCCCGGGCGTGGGCGCAGAGGTGATCGCTTCGTCCGCGCAGTCCGGCGTGGTGCCGTTCTCGGCGAGCCGGGAGGCGAGATCCGCCGCCGTCGGACGCGCCGCCGGATCCTTCTCGAGTGCCCGTCTGACGATCTGCGCGAGATGTTCCGGGACACCGACGAGGTCCGGCTCCGTCCGCAGAATCCGCACGGCGACCGCCTCGATGCTTTCGCTGTCGAACGGCGGCCGCCCACTCGCCGCGAAGACCACGCAGGCTCCCCAGGCGAACACGTCCGTGGCCGATCCGGCTCGTTCGCCGCGGATCTGCTCGGGTGCCATCCACAGGCCGGTGCCGAGCACCGCGCCGGTGCGGGTGTGGTTCGTGGTGTCGACGGACCGCGCGATCCCGAAGTCGATGACCTTGGGGCCGTCCCACGCGAGGATGATGTTGGCCGGCTTGATGTCGCGGTGAACGACCCCGCCGGCGTGAATGGCCACCAGCGCCTCGGCCAGCCTGGATGCCAGCGAGTCGAGCATCCGGCCCGCCAGCGGTCCATGGGTGGTGACCGCCGAGGCGAGGCTGGCACCCTCGACGTATTCGGCGGCGTACCAGGGCTGCTCGGCGTCCACGTCGGCGTCCACCACGGCGGCCACGAACCGTCCGCGCACCCGGCTCGCGGCCTCGACGCCGAAGCGAACGCGGAAGCCGTCTTTGCGGAGCATGCGCCGAAGCGGCACCTTGAGGGCGACCGGCTGGCCGTCGGGACTGAACGCCAGGTAGACGATTCCCATGCCACCGGAACCGATGCGTTGGCGGACTTGATATGGACCGACCCGCCGCGGGTCTGCTGCCTGTAAAGGCGTCAACATGGCCTCTCCCCGCGGCTCAGCGAGTTCCCGGTACCAGGATCCCGACATAAAGTTGACGCCCACCCGCCCTCGCGCGTTGCCACCCAATCAGGATCGGTCGTGTCCGATCCGTGACAGCCCCTGTCGATGATCTTCGGCCGATCGGACCTGCCAGTGCCACCCGAGGGCGATGCGTGGCGCTGGCGGCGGTCGTCTGAAGAAACAGTCCGGCAGTAATCGCGTAATGAATTGATCGGAAGGTTGACGGTGCTTCCGCCGCGGTGCGACGCTCGTCAGGTTCCGGTGTTCGGCATACCGGCCGCGTTCGGGTGACGAAGGCCCTTCGGCGCCCACGCCGCGCGCATTCTTCCGTCTTCCGGATAGCGGGTGCCGAGCGCCGTCGCCACCTGCGCCGAGGGGCCGCTGCGCTACTTCGTCTCCGATCGAGTTTTCCAGCTCTCACACAGAGGGGGTCACGGTGACCGCCACCCGAACCGCGCTTTACGAAACCCGCCCGGCCAGCCCCGTCCTCGGCGCCGAGATCGTCGGCGTCGACCTGACCGGCGCCGTCGACGACGCCACCGCCGAAGCCCTGCGCGAGGACTTCTGGAAGCACAAGGTCCTGGTCTTCCGCGGCCAGCACCTCACACCGGACGCGCACGTGAAGGCCGTGCAGATCTTCGACAAGCCGTTCGACCATCCCAGGTGGCTGCACCGCTACGAGGACAACCGGCTGGTGTACGTCTTCAACCTCGAAAAGGGGGGCGCAGCCGCGCAGTGGCACGTCGGCGGCACCTGGCGGAACCCGCCGTTCAACATCGAGTCAGTGAGCCATTCCCGGCGTCGATTTGTGAGGTTGGGTAATTGTTGCGGGGTGTGAG
>NZ_CADCWT010000430.1 GCF_902806485.1 Candidatus Frankia alpina
GAGACGCCGACTAGCCGCCGGCGCGGGGCCAGCGGGACGGCGGTCAGCCCGATTCGCAGGTTGCTGGAATCCACCAGCACGATCGACGGGCACGTGACAGCCCGAGGTTGGGCTTAGCTGAGGATCTTGTAGAAGCGGAATCCGACATAGGCGAGGGCAAAAAACCCGATTGCGAGGAGGTCGCCGTACGCGATCGGCTGAAACCCATGGTCGTTGCAGCGGCCGAGCAGACCCCGGCGCCGCCGGCGACACAGCCGTCCGGCAGTCCCGGTCACCGCACCACAGCGAAACAAGCCAGTACAGCCCCGCTATGAACGGCAGAAACACGACACGCACAAGCAAAACAATCATCGCGAGGCTTCCTCCGAGGCTTCTTCCCAGGTGGGCGAGACATCGGTGCGGCGCGCCGGGGTGCTCGGATACCGGGCAGGATCTGCTCGCCGATCATCCACCGGGCCAGCAGCTCCCGGTCAATCATCTGGATGCGGTGGCGGCGCCCGAAGTCCGCAGCTGCGGAGGCGAACCGGGCGGACGTAACCAGCAGTGCGACATCAGCAAAATACATACCTAGCAAGACATCCGCTATGGCGTAATGTGTAATCAGGACAAATTAAATGCCCTTTGAGTCAGAGTAGGCCCCGGCAACGCCGGATCGACTGTTCGTTGATTGCATGTTGCAGGTTCTCCTTGGCGATCCACCACTGGCCGGTCCAGCCCCGGTCGTCGACATAGACAAGGTACTTCGTGCCATCGCTCGTAGCGTCGAAAAAGCACGAAATGTAGACCGTTCGCGGCCAGCGTCCAACGCGTAGTGTTGGATCTGACGCGTCGGGGCCGACGACAGTCTGTGGGTCGACGTTGATAACGCCCGGAAGGCTGCACCCATCGGAGCACTGGAAGGTGGTGACAGAATTGACAACGGCCTTAGTCAAGTCGGCAGCGCTCGCAGGCACAGCAACCGGGGCTAGAGCGGCGCCAAAAGCAAGGGATACAATGGAAAATAACTTGACGTACTTCATAGAACTCCTTCAGGGGCAAGGTAAATGGGGGAACCTGGACCGGGGTCACTCCGGCGGGGCCAGCGCATAGCCGGTCTGCTCATAGAAGAACAGAAGAACCTTGGTATACCTGGCACCTTGAAGGTCGGACATGCGGCCATTAAAGATGCCGAATACGTTGCCGTTGTTCGAAAAAAGCGGGGAGCCTGAATCACCCTGCTGGAGAAACCGCACCGGGCCGCGAGTGAAGGAAAGATCCTGGGCGTCCGGCGGGTCCGCAGGTTCATCGCGGGGTCGCTCAGTGCTCCGGTGCCGGCAGACGGCACCGCTAAAGCCGAGACCAAGGCAATGCTCGATGCCGGACATCGACGTCCCGTTCACCGGGGCACTTTCGCTCGCCACCGGTCCATTGGTGAAAACTCTCCCGACGGCACGCGGATAGTAATGCGAGGAGACCACGACGCACGGCAACCTCTGGCTGCCGGGAATACACCCCGGGGCCACGCCAAGGTCGCGCCTCGGCTCAACCCTGATGAGCAGAAAATCATGATGAGCGGCTGATTTCCAAACGGCTTTGCCAACGACTTGCCCGGAGGTCGTAGTCCACTGATCACCGACCGACCCACAGTGCCCGGCAGTGAGAATAAAACGGACACTGCGCCGATACTCAGTAATCCCACCAAAGAACGAGTTATCCTTGAGGACGAGTCCAGCAGTACACCTCTTGGTAGCGGAAAACATAGTCGTCCCGGCCATAAAAGGTTCGGCACTGCGGGACTGAGGTACAGCTATCGCAGGGGTCACCGAAAGTACCGTTCCAGAAATCGCGAGAATCGCGACAGTTAAGACGGCGCGCATCCGCTCCGGGATTCGTTGTCGGAAGAGAGGACCGATGAGAAAAATATTCATACCCTGATGGTACTACGCTGATCAGCGTTTTAAGTCAAAAGAGTACGGATCCGGTACGCAGGAGCTGTCCCTCCGACATCCAGTTTTGATCATGGTAGACCATCGTCTCATCACCGGGGCGCCAGTACCCCGCCGATGGCCAGTGAGCCATTCCCGGCAACGATTTGTGAGGTTGGGTAATTGTTGCGGGGTGTG
>NZ_CADCWT010000431.1 GCF_902806485.1 Candidatus Frankia alpina
CTCATTGCGCATGTGTGGGCTCCACTTGGCGAAGAGCGCCATGACCTCCGGTGTGGCCAGGTGCCGATCGAGCGCCTCCTGGGACGTCCATTGCTCGAGCACCGTGACGGTTCCGGTCGCTGCGTCCTCCACGCAGAACGAGATCAGCACGTTTCCCGGGTTCGCTGCGGCGACCGGGTACGTCGCCTGCGCCTCGGTGATGAACGTCTCGACGTCACCGGCAGGGACGAAGACCCGGCCGGCAATGATGATGGCCGTCTGGACAGACGGCTCCGTGTCTGCGGTGGTGGCGTCCTTGTCCTGGAGCGAATTCATCGTTCTTTCTCATCCTTCGCGTCTCGATGCAGAGCCGGACTGTTCCGCCCCTCCGCCCGTTTGTCCGCTTGCTCCGGTCAGGCGGTGTACTGGTACGCCGGGTAGGTGAGATAGCCAGCGTCGCCGCCCTGGTAGTACGTGGCCGTGTCGGCGGGCGTGACCGGCAGGCCGGTGCGGAGCCGTTCCACCAGGTCGGGGTTGGCGATGAAGGCGTGGCCAAAGCTGATCAGATCCGCGCCCAGGCCGAGCCAGTGGTCGGCGGCGGTCCGGTCGGCCTGCTTCGGGCCCATCGGGATCACCGGGTTCATGATCAGGCTGCTCGGCCACGCGCGGCGCAGCTCGACCAGCACCTCCTCCTCGGCAGTCGCCTCGAGGTGCACGTAGGTGAGGTCGAAGCGGGCGAGTTCGGCGAGCAGGGCCGCGTACAGCTCCGGCACCTCGGTTTCCTCGACGCCCCAGAAGGCGCCGCCGGGTGAGAGCCTGATCGCGGTGCGGGCCGAGCCCACGGAGTCCACCGTGGCGGTGACCGCCTCGACGGCGAAGCGGATGCGGTGGGCGATCGGGCCGCCGTAGGAGTCGGTGCGCAGGTTGGCGTTGGACGACAGGAACTGCGAGATCAGGTAGCCGTTCGCGCCGTGCAGTTCGACGCCGTCGAACCCGGCGTCGACGGCGCGCCGGGCGGCCTCGGCGTACGAGCGGGCCTGCTCGGGCACTTCGGAGGTGTCCAGGGCGCGGGGGACCGGTGCGGGTTGCGGCCCGGTCGGGGTGAACACGTCGCCCACGGCGGCGACGGCGGACGGTCCGACCGGCTGGAGACCGGTGGTGTCGGGGTGCGAGACCCGGCCGCCGTGCATGATCTGAGCGAAGATGCGCCCGCCGTTGGCGTGCACGGCGTCGGTGACGGGCCGCCAGGCGGCCACCTGCTCGTCGGTGTACAGGCCCGGGGTGCCCGGGTTGGACTGCCCGACCAGGCTGGGCTGCACCCCCTCGCTGACGATCAACCCGGCGGTGGCCCGCTGGACGTAGTAGACCGCCATGGACGGGGTCGCGAGGCTCCCGGCCGCGGCCCGGACCCGGGTCATCGGTGCCATCACGACACGGTTGGGCAGTTCCAGACCGCCGAGGCGGTAGCGGTCGAACAGCGTGGTCATGCCGGAGCTCCTTCGGACTGGTCAAGGCCCCGGAACGGCGGGCCCGATCGGTACGCTAAAACCTGACATCAATGTGAGAGGCAAGTCGCGGGGCCGGGATCACAGTCGGGAGGGTGAGATGCGGATCGGCGAACTCGCGGCGCGGGCCGGAGTCAGTGTTCGTTCGCTGCGCTACTACGAAGAGCAGGGGCTGCTCACCAGCACCCGCAGCGCCGGCGGGCAGCGGCACTACACGCAGGACGATGTCGAGCGGGTCGCCTTCATCCAGCGCCTGTACGCGGCCGGGCTGTCCAGCCGCACCATCATCGAACTGCTGCCGTGCCTCGACTCGCCCAGCGACGAGAACTCTGACGCCGCGATGGAGCGCATGGCCAAGGAGCGCGACCGGCTCTCCGCCCACATCGAGGACCTGCTGCGCACCCGCGACGCGCTCGACGTCCTGATGGTCGCGGCCCAGGCCCACCGCGACGCCCGCCAGACCGCCGCATGACGGCGTCCCGGTCCTCTTCCTGGTCGCTGACGACGTTGTCCTGGTCCAGAAGGCGTCGATCATCGCCGGTATGCGGATGCTCCTCGACCACGCTGGCCTCGTCGTCGAACCGTCGGCCGCGCTCGGC
>NZ_CADCWT010000432.1 GCF_902806485.1 Candidatus Frankia alpina
ACATTCCTCACAACCCAGAGTAACCAGTCAGCACGGAAAGTGACCTTCGCGCGGCCCTGCATTGCATGGGAATGGCAAAAGAAGGCAAACATATCTTCCCCCGATATGGCCTCTGCACGGTTCCCTCGGAACCCGAGGTCAGGCTGCTGCCAACTCGGCGCTCACGGAGCGCCGGTGGCCTCTGAAGGCGGAGATTTACTGACCGTGTCCCTCCCCCGGGGGGCTTCAGTTCTCGCTGCAAAGCAGACATGTAGCGCCGACACTGAATATCCGCACTCGACGCCACCGTGGCCGGCAGGGTCGCTCTGTGTTGCCTGGGAGCGGATCGCACCCATCAACGTGGGCGATACCGCATCCCCCGGTTTCGACCCTACGGCACCCGGACACCGCAGTATACGCCATTCGATATCCATGACGTCTACCTGTGAGCCATATCATGGCATCAGCTAGAATCTGATGAAGGAAACTTCCCGCCTATCCACGACATTCCACATAGAGGGCATAAAATGACATCCCATAATTATTGCTTCATAACTGTCATGGATGGACATAATGAACCCACCGACGTACGGCATGACCGAGCGAGGACCCTGACATGTCAGCGTTACGTCCTAATTGTATTTTGGCTATCTTGATTCACGCGACGCAGGAGATTCGTGAATAAAGCCTGCTGGCGGCGGGTCTGGAATGACGGACAAGCCGCTCGTTGAGTCAGGCGTGGATGGTGGGCGGCGCGGGGCGCCAGACCTCGGCGTGGGCATGTCCGCCGTCCCGAAGCCGGGCGCGCGCCGCCTGTTCGGAGACGTCGGGGCAATCGATGACCAGCCTCTGCGTGATCCCCACCTTCAACGAAGCACAGACGATCGAGCGGGTCGCGCAGGCCCTGCCGGGTCAGCAGCCGCGTTGCAGCACGAGGGCCTTCACCAGGGCTCCCCACTCGTAGGCGATGTTGTAGGGCAGTGACCGCGCCGGCATGGACGGCGCTTCCAGCTGCACGTCGCCGCGGAAGCAGCGGCCGACCCGCAGCCGGGCCCGCTCCGCCTGGGTCCGTCGCGCGACGACGATGACCTTCCGCCAGCCGTCGCGGCTCGCCAGCAGCCGGATCTCATGGGCCTCACCCTGGGTGGTGAACGGCTCCGGCCGAAAACAGATCACCCGCACCCCGGCCCCCGCCTCGGCGGCAGACGGACACCAGTTGAGCGGCGTCGACACCACCAGCGTCGACGCGTACCCCTCCCGGCTCAGCGTCAGTGCCCGCCCCAACCCGCCGTCCACGCCACCGAGCGCGACGATCGCGTCCGCCTTGGACGGCGGGTCGAGCGTCGGAAACACGAACAGCCGCAAAGTTGAGACGATCAGCGTCACGACAACAGCGACGGTGTCCAGGGACAGCCACCGCCGCCGCCAACGTCGTTGGCTGGTGCGACGATCATCCGCTTCCGCGGGCCGGCCGAGGTCCGTGGTGGGCCGGACGTCCCAGGCGCCCTCGTCCTCGTGCCCAGCTGGACGGGTCAGGATAGCCACGCTCCCCGCAACTTGGAGGATCTCCGCTCGTCCACCCACACCAACGACCTGGACCCGCCGATGTTCTCCACGACCCGCCGGTGTGACCGGATTCATCGGCAGCCACAGAACCGCTGCCGACGTTAGTAGCCGGCTGGTGGATCAGACGCCAGTCCGAGGGGTATGCGCCTGCCATCAGCAACGCTGCACTCGGCTCCCGGGCAGGATCGGCGCCAGCGCCTCGGTCAGGACGGTGAGCACCGTATACGGCTTAACCCGTCCGGAAAAACACGAGCGCGCCGCACGACCACGTGCTATTCGGGCCGTTCGGCCTGCACCGCGGCAATCGCATCGTCGACATCTGCCGACGGACCAGCGGCGGCGTCGCGCACGGCGAGGACTCCTTCAGGCAGAAGCGCTGTAGCGGGCCAGCAGTCAATGGCCCCGGCCGGCGTCTACCAGGCCCGGATGGCGATTCCGGCCCAGTCATAGTCGCGGAGCCCGTGCGCTCCGGGTCCGGCCAAGATCCGGCACCACGCCTGGGCGGGCAGAGCGGCGATCAGCGCGTCGGTT
>NZ_CADCWT010000433.1 GCF_902806485.1 Candidatus Frankia alpina
GCCGCCAGGCACCACGACGAACGCCGCGCTGACCGCGGACCGGTCGGGGCGGCGTTCGTCGTGTCGGTGAGATGACGGCGGCGGCAGGGCCGCCATCGGGTCAGACCGTCAGACCTGGCGGACGGCGCGGATGGACTCCTTGAGCGAACCCATCGTCGCCAGCACAGCCGAGGTCTCGTAGCCGCAGTGCGCCATGCAGTTCGCGCAGCGCGGGTCCTTGCCACGACCGTAGGAGTCCCAGTCGGTGGTCTCGACGAGCTCTTTGTAGGAGGAGACGTACCCGTCGCTCATCAGGTAGCAGGGCTTCTGCCAGCCGAACAGCGAGTAGCTCGGAATGCCCCAGGCGGTGCAGTCGAGCTCCTTCTTCCCCTCGAGGAAGTCCAGGAAGATCGGCGAGTGGTTGAGCCGGAACCTCTTGCGCCGACCCTCCGCGAAGACCTTCCCGAACATCTCGCGGGTCTCCTGGACGGCGAGGAAGTGCTCCTGGTCCGGGGCCTTCTCGTACGCGTAGCCAGGCGAGAGCTGGATCTGGTCGACCTTGAGGTCGTCGTTGAGGAAGGTCAGGATGTCGATGACATCCTGCGGGCTGTCGTTGTTGAAGAACGTGGAGTTGGTGCCGACCCGGAAGCCGGCGGCCTTCGCCGCGTGGAAGGCTCGCACGCACTCGTCGAACGTGCCCTCTTTCTCCACCACCGCGTCGTGCCGCTCGCGCAGCCCGTCGATGTGCAGGACGAAGGTGAAGTAGGGCGACGGCGTGAAGTTCTTGAGCTTCTTCTGCAGCAGCAGACCGTTCGTGCACAGGATCACGAACTTCTTGCGCTTGACCAGCTCGTTCACGATCTCGTGGATCTGCGGGTGCATGAGCGGCTCACCGCCCGCGATCGCAACGACCGGAGCGCCGCACTCCTTGACCCCGGCGAGCGCGTCCTCGGGGCTCATCCGCTGCTTCAGCACGGACGCCGGATGCTGGATCTTCCCACAACCCGTGCAGGACAGGTTGCAGGCAAACAGTGGCTCCAGCTCCAGCACGAGCGGGAAGTGCTTGCGGCGCCGCAGCTTCTGCTTCGCCAGGTAGGTACCGATACGGAGCTGGTACCGCCACTCGACCGCCACGGTGTAGTTCCCCTCTCCTCAAATCGCCGGTGGATGACCGATGATCTCTGCGCTGACCATACAGCCTGTACGTACAGCCTGCATGTGGATCGAGCGATGAACTGTCGCACAGCGGTGTCCTGTAGCCGACCGGCTTGTCCGAGCAATCGGTCGCGGACCGTATCTGGCCGGGTCAGGGCAATGCTCGACGGCCGAATGACACCGATTTCGGCGTCCACCGGCCGCACATCGTCAACCTTCGACGAAGCGTCGGAGGTGCCGGGACGGCAGCCAGATCGCCCCGAAAGGCCCCCCCGGGACGGACGGCGGAATGCCGGCAAGGACACCTCTCCGTCACGCAGCGTTACACAAGTCTGGGTCGACGGCGACCGGAGCGGACTTAGCTGATGATCAGGCAGCTGCCGCTGCCCGTGGCGACGACCTTGCCGTCGTCGTCGCGGACGTCCCCCTCGGCGAAGGCCACCCGGCGCCCCGGCCTCGTCGTCCAGCCATGCGCGATCAACCGGTTCGGCCGGCCCGCGACGATGCGCACCGGCCGAAGATAGTTCACCTTGATCTCGATGGAGGTGTAGGCGACGCCGGCCTCGAGCGTGGTCTGCACCGCGCAGCCCACCGCGGTGTCGAGGATCGTGCAGAGCAGGCCGCCGTGAACGAGGCCGATCGGGTTGTACGCCGATTCGTCCGGCTGGCAGGTGAACACCACGTCGCCGCGCGAGACCTCGACCGGGCGGAAATCGAACAGTCGGAAGATGGGCGGCGACGGGATGCTGCCGTCGCGCATCGCGGACAGGAACTCCAGGCCGCTCAGGGCGGCCGCGGCCGACGCGACCCGGTGCGGGTCATGCCAGGTGACGGACTTGCTGCGGAGCTCACCTCAGAGCGCCGGGTCAGGCTCCGGAGGAACGTCGGGGACGGATTCGGACATGGTCATAGTCTGCA
>NZ_CADCWT010000434.1 GCF_902806485.1 Candidatus Frankia alpina
GGCCGGCCACGACGCCACGTCGAGCACCCTGTCGGGCATCCTCGAAGCACTGGCGCTGAATCCCGATCAGTTCGCGGCGGTGAAGGCGGACCTGTCCCTGGTGCCCGATCTGGTGAACGAGGGCCTGCGCTGGGCGTCGCCGGTGAAGCACTTCGTCTGGCAGGCCAGTCAGGAGTACGTGCTGCGGGGCCAGCAGATTGCTGCAGGCGATCGGTTCATGCTTCTGTACCAGTCGGCCAACCGCGACAGCGACATCTTCGACGCGCCGGACGAGTTCCGTTTCAACCGCCGGCCCAACCGCCAGATCGCCTTCGGTTACGGCCCGCACATGTGCATCGGTCAGCATCTCGCCAAGCTGGAAATGCGGGTGATGCTCGAGGAGCTGTTCCCCCGGCTCGCCGCGATCGAGATCACCGGTGCGCGCAAGGTCGTGCAGACGAACTTCGTGGGAGGGCTGCGCCGGCTCCCGACGCGCCTGGAGCTGGTGTGACCGACCATGCGGTCAGCCGGGTCGTCGTCGTCGGCGCGGGCCACGCGGGGGACACGTTCGCGGCGCTGCTACGCCAGGCGGGTTTCGTCGGCGAGCTGATCGTCTTCGGTGACGAACCGGAGCCGCCCTACCATCGCCCACCGCTGTCCAAGGAGTTTCTGGACGGCCCGCTCGAGAAGTGGCTGCGCGAACCGACGTTCTACGCGGAGCAGGGCGTCACGCTGAGACTTGGCGAGGCGGTCGTGGAGATTGACCGGGCTGCCGCAACGGTCACCTCGTCCGCTGGACTGGTCTGGTCGTACGACTACCTCGTCCTGGCGACCGGCGCGGCCTCCCGTGCGCTCCTCGTGTCCGGGGCCGATCTCGACGGCGTCGGGATGCTGCGCTCGCTCGCCGACGCACGGGCGCTGCGCCGGCGCGTGCTCGGCGCGTGCTCGGTCGCGGTGGTCGGCGGCGGCTACATCGGGCTGGAGGTAGCCGCCGGGGTGCGGGCGAAGGGCAGGCCCGCGGCCGTGGTCGAGCGGGAGGAGCGGCTACTGGCGAGGGTGGCCAGCCCTGAGCTGTCGCGGATTCTCGCGCGCCACCACGCCGAGCGCGGCACGGCCGTGCTGACCGACAGCGTGGTGCGAGGCTTCGAAGGCGAGGCGGGCCGGCTGCGCGCCGTCGTCGTCACCGGGCCTGGCGGCGAGGAGCGTCGTGCCTGGTGCGACGCCGCGGTGGTCGGGATCGGCGCGGTGCCCCGCGACGAGCTCGCCCGGGCCGCGGGGTTGAGCTGCAACAACGGCATCGTCGTTGACGAGTTGGCCCGCACCGACGACGTCAGGATCCTCGCGATCGGGGACGTGACGAGCCGGCCGGTGCGCGGTGTCGCCGGACGAATGCGCCTCGAAAGCATTCCCGGCGCGGTCGAGCAGGCCAGACAGGCGGTCGCGACCGTACTCGGTAGGCCCGCGGTCGGACGGGAAGTCCCCTGGTTCTGGTCCGATCAGTTCGACCTCAAGCTCAATATCACCGGAGTTCTGCGCGGCCAGTTCGAGACCGTGCTGCGTGGCGACCCCGGCGCGGGGCGGTTCTCGCTGTTCCACCACCACGACGCCAGGCTCGTCGCCGTGGAGACCGCGAACGCGCCCGCCGACTTCATGGTGGGCCGGCGGCTGCTCGCCTCCGGCCAGCCCGTCGACCCCGTCCGGCTTGCGGACCCGCGGGTCGGCCTGCGTGACCTCGTGACCGCCTGACCCGCGTCCTTGCCTCATCCGGGGACGACCGGACCCGGGTAAAGACCTAACCACCGCCTCAGGAGGAGTGGCCATCGTGCCGGCGATCACCTATGTCCTGCCAGACGGCACCGAGAAGTCCCTCGACGTGCCGGTCGGCATGTCGATCATGGATGGCTCGGTTCGCAACAACCTGCCCGGCATCGTCGCGGAGTGCGGCGGCGGATGTTCCTGCGCGACCTGCCACGTGCATGTCGACGCGCAGACCCGCGGGCTTTTCGACGAGCCCACCGCGGAGGAGACAGAACTCCTTGAATTCCTCG
>NZ_CADCWT010000436.1 GCF_902806485.1 Candidatus Frankia alpina
ACGAGCCGAGAGGGCGCGATCCGGCTGTGGGGCGCGCCGACCGGTGCGCACCAGGCCGACCTGTCCGGGGCGGTCGCCAGCCGGGCCTGCGCCCTCGCGCCGGACGGATCGTGGGTGGCCGCCGGCGGCCGCTACGGTGCCATCCGACTGTGGGCCACGGACGTCGACCTGCCGAAACCGTCCGTCGGCGGGCGGGACGAACCGATGCGGGGCTGCGCCGTCGTCGTCCCCCGCGGCGGTGAGGCCGCCTCCCTGGTCGTTGCCCACACCGATGACGGCACCGCCGCCGCCTGGGAGCTGGACACCGGCGAGCGCACCGGCTTCGAGATCGGCGGCGCCGTGGACTGGGCCTGCGGCGCCGCGGCCGGCCCCGACGGCGCCTGGGTGCTCGTCCCCGCGGACCTGACCGCGCTGCGCCGGTGGAATCCGGTGACGGGCACCGTCCTGGGGACGCTGACGGCCGACGCCGAGATCGCCGGCTTCGCCCTCGACCCCACCGGCTCCTGGGCCGTCGCCGCCTGCCGGGACGGCACGCTTGCGCGCTGGGACGTCGCGACCGGACACCCGCTGCCGCCGCTGGCCATCCCGTCTGCCTCGTCTGTCTCGTCAGGGCCGCCCGGCGTGCCGGGCCCACCAGGGCCCCGGGGCGCCGCTGATGCCTGCGCGGTCAGTCCGGACGGACGCTGGGTCGCCGCGGGCGGGGAGGATCGGACCGTGCGGCTGTGGGCGGCCGCGACCGGCCGGCTACACCGTGAGCTGGCCGGGCACACCGACAGCGTCCTCGGCGTCGTGTTCTCGCCCGACGGTGAGCTGCTGGTCTCCGCCGCGGCCGACCACACCGTGCGGGTCTGGCAGGTCGACGACGGCGCGTCCGTCGTGACGCTGACCGGCCATCAGCACACCGTGCGCTCCGGGCGGTTCTCGCCGGACGGTGCCTGGCTGGCCACGGCGGGCGGCGACGGCGCGCTGCTGATCTGGGACGCGACGACCTGGACCTGCGCCGCCGTGATGCGCTTCGACGGCGGGGCCCGGGACTGCGCCTGGCTGCCGCCCGAGCTGGGCGGTGGCATCATCCTGGCCTGCTCGGCCGGCCTGTACCGCTACGACCTCGACACCTGACCGCCGGGTCCAGCCGGACCTTCGCGATACCTTCCGCCGGCGGTGCGTTCGCTGACGGGTCGGCGGCGGAGGTTCGCCTGCTGGAGAGCCGGCGGCACGTAGTCCTGGTCGAGCGTGCCGATGTCGGTGCCCGGCGGGACGATCTCGTCGATCCGGTCGAGGATGTCGTCGGTGAGTGCCACGTCGATGCCGGCGAGAAGGTCGTCGAGGTGGCTCATCGTGCGCAGCCCGGCGATCGCGCTGGTCACGCCGGGATGCGCGATCGTGAACGCCATGGCGAGGTGGGTCGGCGACAAGCCCGCCTCCTCGGCGAGCGAGAGGAACTGCTCGACGGTGTCAAGACGGCGCTCGTCGTTGAGGTGCTTGAAGAAGCCGGCGCGGCGCAGTTCGTTCTGCTGGTCCTTGCGGACGCGTCCCGTGAGCAGCCCCTGCCCGAATGGGCCCCACACCAGCGTGCCCACCCCATAGCGCTGAGCGACCGGCAGTACCTCGCGTTCGATACCGCGGTTGAGTAGCGAGTACGGCGGCTGCTCTGTGTGGAACCGTGCCAGCCCACGCCGCTCGGCGACCCACTGGGCTTCGATGATGTCGGATGCCGGCATCGTGGACGTCCCGATCGCACGGACTTTCTCGCTGTGGATCAGGTCAGAGAGCGCGGAAAGCGTCTCCTCGATGTCCGTGCCGGGGTCCGGCCGGTGGATCTGGTAAAGGTCGATGTGGCCGGTCTGCAGGCGGCGCAGCGAGTTCTCGACCGCGGTCACGATCCAGCGCCGTGAGGCGCCCTGTTGATTGGGGTCGTCGCCCATCGAGCGGCTCACCTTGGTCGCGAGGACGACAGTGAGCCATTCCCGGCAACGATTTGTGAGGTTGGGTAATTGTT
>NZ_CADCWT010000437.1 GCF_902806485.1 Candidatus Frankia alpina
TGCACATCAAAATCATGACGACGGCGATCAGGGCGACGGAGGCGATGAGGCCGTTGCGCAGCGGCTCGAGAGAACCCGGGCCCTCTTCCTGCAACGGGCCGCCGGCAATGGTCTCGGCGGCGTCATGAGGAGGCTGCGCCGACGCCGGCGACGGCGTCCCCTCGAAGACCTCGCGCTGTCCGTCAACCATGCAATCCCATCCCATCTATTTGTCGAAAATCACAATCGGTGCGGCCGTAGGCACGGAACAGTCACGACTCTATTCCGTCTACGGAGCGCTCCGTAGACCCCGGAGAAGTCGGATCGTGGCGGACTCCGGTGTCGCGGCGCCCGGCTACCGGATCTTCCGGCGGATCTTCCGGGCGGGGCCGGTCAGGCGTGTAGCGGCAGGTCCACGGTCACGGCGGTCGGACCTCCAGGTGGGCTGGTGGCGGCGAGCCAGCCGTCCACGGTGTGGACCCGCTCCACCAGGCCCGCGAGCCCCCCGCCGCCCTCGGGGTCGATGCGCGCCCCGCCGGCGCCATCGTCGCCGACGACGACGCGCACCCGCCTGGCCCGCCCGATGATGCTGACGTGTGCCTCGCCGGCGCGGCTGTGCTTGGCGGCGTTGGCCAGCAGTTCGGCGACGCAGAAGTAGGCGATCGTCTCGATCGCCGCCGACGGGCGGTCCGGCAGGTCGACCCGCACCCGCACCGGCAGGGCACTGCCAGCGGTGAGGCTCGCAAGCGCGGCCTCAAGGCCCCGGTCGAGGATCGGCGGGTGGATCCCGCGGGCGAGGTTGCGCAGCTCGACGAGGGCTTCCTTGACGTCGCGGTGGGCCGCGTCGACCAGCGTGCGGGTGGCCTCCAGATCGACGGCGTCGCCGTCGGTGGCGAGGTGCTCGCGGGCGATGCCGAGGTTCATCGCCATCGCCACCAGCCGGGCCTGCGCCCCGTCGTGCAGGTCACGTTCGATGCGGCGCAGCGCCGCGGCCGAGTCGTCCACGGCGGCGGCGCGGGTGCGTTCCAGGTTGCGCAACCGCTGCGCGGTGAGGGATCGCCGGGTCGGGCCGAGCAGGCCGCGGATCAGCAGCACGTCCAGGTGCACCAGCCCGCGCACCGACCAGCGGGTGACGGGCAACAGGAACAGCCCGGTCACGGTCACCGCGGCGATGAGGGGAGCGGTGTCGAGGAAGAAGTCGGTGCCGAACGAGGCGCCGCGGTGCCCGTGGCCGTCGCCGTCGCGCTGCAACGGCAGGAACGGCCGCCAGAGCGCATAACTGACCGCGCCGAGCGCGGAGCTCCACAGCGTGATCGAGATGATCGCGCTGGCCAGTGACAGCGGGAACTTCAGCAGCAGGTAGGGAAGGGCCCGCCAGCCGACCGTGTCGCCGAGCCCCGCCCGGATCCAGCCGGATGCGCCGGGGCGGCGCGGCCGGAACGGGCGGGGCGCGGGAACGCCCGCGTCGAGTAGTCGGACGGCCAGCCGCCGGTTCACCTCACCGAGCCGGCGGGCGCCGACGAGCAGGGCAGCCAGCAGCGGCAGGCCGACGATGGTGGCGGCGAAGCTGGCGCCGACGGAGATCGCGACGACCGCGTAGACGAAGCCGAGGATGCCCAGCGGCAGACCGACCAGGGCGTAGGCGAACTCCCGGTGCACCCGCCAGCGCGACGGGCGCCCGCCGGGCGGGAGGGTTTTCATGGTCACCGGCGCCTTCGGAAGCAGTGTGTCGCGGGCCGGTCGCCCGGGAACACTATTTCCGCGGGACACCCGGTCCCCGTGGGGACGCCCCCCAGCCTGCCGCCGCGCCCCCGACGCGCCCAGCCGGTACGCCCTCCACTCGTCTTCGGGTTATCCCGACCCATCCCGCCCCGCTCAGACCTGCGAGGCCAGCCGGGGAGCGAGAAACTCCGGATCCTGCTGGACAGCTACTGATCTTTAATTCACCGGGTCGGACTGGAGTGGATTCTGCCCGGTCCCGGTCCCGGTCCCGGC
>NZ_CADCWT010000438.1 GCF_902806485.1 Candidatus Frankia alpina
CTCACACCCCGCAACAATTACCCAACCTCACAAATCGACGCCGGGAATGGCTCAATGCGTCGGCCAGCTAGCCGCACGCGACCCGCGCCGCGGTCAACTGCCGATTCCACGCGGCGTAACCGGGAGCGGGGCCACGCCGCGGATTCCACCACGACTGCTGCTCCACACACAGGTTCCACACGAACCGCGCATGCCCGCAATGCACAAGAAGAACCTCCTCCTGCGCCACGCCGGGATACAACCGGAACCTCGACACAAACCAATTCTAGCCCAACAACAGGACCGTGGAGAAGATGGGCCTGAGATTTCCCGGACAACCAGGCCCCCCGCATCACCGAAACCGCCAAAGAAGACGGCTGTTCCCCGGACAGGGAAATCATCCACCTGTTACGTGCTGCGTTCGCACGGCGGTTCACCTGACGGCGAACCGCCTACCCCTGCCCCACTCCGCGGGTGCGGGGAGCCGGATTCCTCCCCGCCCTGAAGGCCAGGGCATCCACCGGAATTCTCGGTGCCCGCTGCCCGCGGAGACTCGTTCTCCCCCGGCTGCCCGACGCGCCGACTGCTCGACCGGATCGGGACCAAGTGGGTCTCGATGGTCGTCAAGCTGCTCGCCGAGGCGGCTCCGGGCGAGCTGCGGTTCAGCGAGCTGCACCGCTGCATGCCCGGGGTATCGCAGAAGATGCTGCCGCACACCCTGCAGGGCCCCTGGTTGCCGATGGCCTGGGGGCGCGGCGCGTGCAGTACACAGTGCCGCCGAGCGTCTACTACTCGCTGACCGGTCTCGGACGCTCCCTGAACGAGCCGCTCGCGGCCCTGCGGGACTGGGCTGAAACGCACATGCCGGCGATCGACGAACACCGCTCCGCGATCGCCACGCGGTTCCGCGGAACATCTTGATCGCCACGCGGTTCCGCGGAACATCTTGATCGCCACGCGGTTCCGCGGAACATCTTGATCGCCACGCGGTTCCGCGGAACATCTGGCCGGGGCCAGGGCCCCGGCGCCGGTGCCGAGGGGCTGGCCTGGCGAGGTGGGCCAGGTTCACGGCCCTCGCCTCGCTCGGCGGCCGCGAAGACGGCATGAGTCGGCTCTCGATGGACCCAAGGCTGCGAAGTCGCGTGGCCACGCAGGCGGCGACCGACGTACGTCATGAAGACGCGTGCGGGCCTACCCGCAGAAACAGCAATTTCCGTCAGGCGTTGACCGACGTGTCGTCGGCGTGGCCCGCGGTGTGTACGGCACTGCTGGTGCCGGCCTGAGAGGCCTCAACTTCGCTGTCGAGGCGAGATCGCCGTGAGCTGTTTAAACCACGGCGACGCGGAACACCGTTTCTACGTCGTCGACGACCGAGCTGTCGACGACCATCTGGGCGAAATGATCCGGCCGTTGCAGCGCCATATACTCATTCTCGGCCGGCATCCATTCGTTGACCCATTGATCACGCGACCCCTCCCCGTCCCGTTGTAGACCGCGAGCGAGGCGTAGTGCTGGTTCTGCCTGACAGAACACGGTGAAAGTGTAACAAGCGCGTAGCTTCCGCTCGAGGCAGTAGACGCCCTCGACAATGAGGGATGCACCGGCGGGGACCTGGATCCATTCGGCAAGATCGTCCTTGATCCAGTCATAGCGCTGATAGCGCAGTGCGGCGCCGGCCCCACCTGGAATGGCGACCTGGTCGGCGAGCCGAGGCAGATCGACCAGTGGGCCAATGGCGCCCCGCCGTTCAGTCCGCCGACTGGAGGGCAGGTAGAAGTCGTCGACATGCACGACGTGCGCGGAAGGGATGGCAGCCGCCAGCTGACCGGCCAGCGTGCTCTTGCCTGCGGCGCCTGGGCCGTCGATCCCGACGAGGACCCTCGGACGAGCCGCAGCGGCACGTATGATGCGCTCGGCCAGAACAGCGATATCCACGGTGTCGGCTGCGGTCATGTTAGTT
>NZ_CADCWT010000439.1 GCF_902806485.1 Candidatus Frankia alpina
TGGGATCGGCGGGGATCCGCGCCGACGTCCACGCCGCGGACACACCGTCGGTGGCCTGGCGGGTGGCCAGGGTGAGGACCGCCCAGCCACCCCGCGCCCCACCCGTGATCCGCAGCCGCAACGCGGTCCTAGCGCCGAGGAGCGCCCGGACGCTGTCGGTCTTGGCGGCCAGGGCCTTGACGGTCCAGGTGCCGTCGAGACGCACCTCGCAGCGGATCCCGCCCGGGCCGAGGGTCGGTGGGGTGGTGAGCGTGCCGGCCAGGCCCCGGCCGGCGGCATACGCCGCCCAGTACTCGGGGTGCAGCCGGTCGAGGAGCTGACGTTCCTCGACGGACACCGCCCCCTCCAGCGCAGCCGGGGCGACGGGCGCGTGGCGGCGGCCGAGGTAGAGAGCGGCGGCGTGCAGGCCGAGCAGGCCGGCGGACATCTCCACGAGCCAGTCCTGCGACGACAGCCACGACACCACCCCCGCCGGCACCGCATGGGCCTGCAGGGCCCGCTGGTACAGCCCCGCCGGGTAGGTCACCCGAGCGGCCCGCGCGTCGGCCCGAGCGGCCTTCCTGCGGCCCTTAGCGGTCTTGGCGGCGAGGCGGGCGGCGCGACGGCGGGCGGCCAGCGGGTTCGCGGAGGCCTCCCGGGCTGCCTTGCACTGGCTGCGGGCCTGCGCCACCGCCACCCCGGCCAACGCCCGAACCTGCCGGGCGTCGGCGAGTGCCGCCCGATGCTCCGGTGTCCGCAACTCGCGGCGCCGGCCGGCCTCCGCATCCCACCAGACCGCGAACGGGGCGCACGCCGGAGACAGCCCGTCGAGAACCGTCACCGCCGCCGTCGACGTCGCCCGCCACACCCGCACGGCAGCCGGGTCGGAGGCATCGGACACCGGCCGATCCGGGGTTGCAGAGGCCGGTTGTACCCCAGGAAACCGCGGGTTGCAGTTTCCTGGGAGTTTCCTAGTGGAAACCGCTCTGACCTGCAGGTTTCCAAGTTTCCTGGTTTCCTGGCTGGGGGCCCTACGCGTGCGCGCGCGAGGAAACCCGGTTTCCGGCCCGCTGCAACCCGACTCGGACGCCCCATCGGACGGGGAGGAGTGGGCGGTCATGCCGCACCACCGAACAGATCATCCTGGCCATCGCAGACCGGGCACAGCGGCCCCACCGGCGTCACGTCCAGCTGCCCGCGGCAGCGGGTGCACCGCCGCGGCGCCAGCGGGATGACGGTCAGGGCGATCCGCAGACTACGGGAGTCCACCAGCACGATCGACGGGCAGGCCTGGTACTGCGCGGTCAGCGCGAACCCGCACGCCCGGCAGCACACGGCCGGCCCGGCGGTGAGCTCGGCGGTGTGCCGACGGCGGATGTCCAACTCTTCGTCGGCGGTCGCCCTGCGGCCCGCCTTCAGGGCGGTGAGGATCACCGGGTCGAAGATCTCTTCGGGATGGTCGACCGTGACCGTGATCCGACCCGGACAGCGGGCACTCATGCCACACCACCCAGACGGGTGACGGGCGAAGCCTGGCGCGCAGATCCGCACGCAGGCAGGAAAAGATGACTCATAGCGGGCTCCTGTTTGCAGCAGGTGATCCGTTAGCCCTCGGGTCGGTGCTTGTTACACCGGCCCGGGGGCGCTTTTCGGCTGTGGGACGGAACGCTACGCACCAAACCCCGGGGAGTCAAGATGGTAGAGTAGTCGGTTATGAAGAAGTCCATCGATGACTTTGAACCACTACTTGACTACACAGACATAGCAGAGCTGGCAGGCGTCTCGGCTAAGGCGATACGTAGCTACAAGTGGAAGGGGATGCTGCCGGACCCCGACGTACAGACGTCGTCGCGTCGACCTCGCTGGAAGCTGTCGACCGTTCGTGCATGGCTGGAGAACCGCCCCGGC
>NZ_CADCWT010000440.1 GCF_902806485.1 Candidatus Frankia alpina
GCATCCAGCGACAGGGGCGCCGTCGAATCGACGCGGTCCGCCTCCTCGGCGGGCTCGTGCAGATCGAGCGGACCGGTCAGGTCGATCAGCGCGTCGAGGCCGCCCGGCTCGGCGTCCCCGTGCGGCTCGGCCTCGGCGGGCAGCCGGGATTGCGGGTACGCGGCGGCTTCGTCGTCCGCGGTGAGGCTCGCGCCGACCTCGATCGGCGTGGTGCTCTCCGGGCCCGCGGCCGGGCCGGGCGGGGGCCCCGCGGCGGTGTCCGATCGGCTCTGGGGGACGGCGCCCGGTCGGGCGCCGAGGGGAGAGACGGACCCCGGCTGGCGCGGCGGGAGGGGGGAGGGCCTGCCCAGCGGCTGCCCGGCGGCTGCCGCGAGCCGGCGCCGGATCCGGTCGGAGTCGGGCTGGTGCCGGGCCATCTCGGTGCCCAGCATGACGCGCAGTTCCTCGTGGAACGCGGTGCTCGTCAGGTTCCCGTCCGGGGTTCTGGCACGGCTCATCTGGCCCGACCCGGCGGGTCGATCATGGTCGGGCTCCTGGAACCCCGACGTGCTTGGTGTCATCTACGCCTCGGCGACGCGCCACATCGGCCAGGCCAGCCGAGGCCAGGGCCCCGGCCCGGGCCCGGCTGACGCCCCCGTCCCACCCGCTGGTCCGGACCGGCTCGAGTGGTCCAGTCGGGCCGCGTGTTCGGGCCGGGGCAGGCGTTCGTGCTGGGGCAGTTCGCGCCCGGCGACGGGCTTGCGCCAGGGAACGGGTTCGCGTCGGAGGGTGGGTTCGCGCCGGGCCACCGGCACGGGCCTGGGCAGCAGTCCGGTCGCCGGGAACGGCTCGCCGCCGAGGTGCTGACCGGCGCCGGGAGCCGGCTCGGCCCCTGGAATCGGCTCGACCGGGTGCTTCGGGGCAAAGGCGGACCGGTCGGGCCCGGCGGATTCGTCGGGCTGCCCGGTGCCGCGCCCGTCGGCGGACTCGTCCAGGCCGGAGCGCGCACCGTTCATCCCGGACGAGCCTGGCCGGGACGTGCCTCCCTGGGACAGGTCGGGTTGCTCGGGCGCCATGCGGGGGGTCACCTCCTGCTGGGTCGTCGCGGTCGGCGACAGCTCCGTTCTCTTAAGGATTCGCTCCAACTCGGCGACTCCCTTGGCCGTCTGGCTTTTCACCGTCCCGACAGCGATGCCCAGTGTCCGGGCGGTCTCCCCTTCCGACAGGTCGAAGGCGTAGCGGAGCACCACGCAGGCCCGCTTGCCCGGCGGCAGGCTCATCAGGGCGGTGCGGAGGTCGACCACCGCCGGCACGTCCGGCACCGGGGCGGACGGCTCGGCACGCTGCCCGAGCACGGCCAGCCCGCGCCGCTCGCGTACGACCTTGCGGACCCGGTCCGCCGCCAGGTTCGCGACGATGCGCCGGACGTAGGCCAGGGGGAGCTCAGCCGAACGGACCCGGTCCCAGCTGGACCAGGCCGCGGTGAGCGCATCGGCGGTGATGTCGTCGGCCGCGTCGTGGTCACCGGTCAGCAGGTACGCGAAATGACTCAGCGCACGATGATGGCTTTCGAAGAACGCGTGGAACTCCGCCTGTCTGAGGGGATGTTCGTGCTCGTCGTCGGCCGCGACCGCTTCCACTGGCACGCTCCCCGGGCCCGTCCTGGCCGGCGCGTCCCCGGAGCCGGCCTGACAGTCGATGCTGTGGTCGTCTGTGACTGGTTGCAGAGAATCATGAGATCAGGGCGATGCGCATATGACGGTAGCGACTGGATCTGCTGTCTGTCGTGGCACTTGAGTGCTGATCAGTTCCTGTACCGTTAATACGGCGATACGAACGCCGCAC
>NZ_CADCWT010000441.1 GCF_902806485.1 Candidatus Frankia alpina
TAAATAACCCGTAGATTCCGAAGATGCGGCATGATCGTGCGGTACGGGCGGGTTGGCGGTCGGTCGGGAACTGCTGGCGGCGAAGTTCGAGACGATCTTTCCGTATCTCGACGAGCGGCAGCGGCGGCTGCTGATGGGCGCGGAGGCGCGCGCGCTCGGGCACGGCGGGATCAGGCTGGTCGCCCAGGCCGCGGGAGTCCGCGAGGCTACGGTGTCCGCCGGTGTCGACGAGTTGGACGCCGGTGGCGAGCCGCTTGGGCGGGCCCGTCGGCCGGGGGCTGGGCGTAGGCGCGCCGCGGATCTCGATCCTGGGCTTCGCCCGGCGTTGCTCGCGCTGGTCGAGCCCGACGAACGGGGCGACCCGATGTCACCGCTGCGATGGACGACGAAGTCGACCCGCACGCTCGCGGCCGAACTCACCCGCCAGGGCCACCGGGTTGGTCCCGACACCGTCGCTGACCTGCTGCGCGCCGAGAAGTTCAGCCTGCAGGGCAACGCCAAGACGCTCGAGGGCCAGCGCCACCCGGACCGCGACGGCCAGTTCCGCTACATCGCCGAGCAGGCCAGTGCCCACCACGACAGCGACGATCCGGTCATCAGTGTCGACACCAAGAAGAAGGAGAACGTCGGGGCGTTCCGCAACGGCGGCCGCGAGTGGCGACCCCACGGCGAGCCAGCCGAGGTCTCCACCCACGACTTCCCCAACGAGGCGCTCGGCAAGGCGATCCCCTACGGGATCTACGACCTGGCGGCCAACACCGGCTGGGTGAACGTCGGCACCGACCACGACACCGCCGCGTTCGCCGTCGAGTCGATCCGCCGCTGGTGGACCGCCGTGGGCCAGACCACCTACCCGGCCGCGACCCGACTGCTGATCACCGCAGACGCGGGCGGGTCGAACGGCTACCGCACCCGGGCGTGGAAGGCCGAACTCGCCGCGTTCGCGCTCGCAACCGGACTGACCATCACCGTCTGCCATTTCCCGCCCGGCACCTCGAAGTGGAACAAGAGAGAGCACCGGCTGTTCTCGCACATCACGATGAACTGGCGTGGCAGGCCGCTGACCAGCCACGAGGTCATCGTCAACACCATCGCCGCGACCACCACCCGCACCGGGCTGACCGTGACCGCCACCCTCGACGCCGGGACCTACCCCGACGGGCTGAAGGTCAGCGACACCCAGATGGCCGCGCTGCCTCTCGACCGCCATGACTGGCACGGCGACTGGAACTACACGCTGCGCCCCGAACCGCCGGCTCCACCACCGCCGCCACCCCCGCCAGCGCGGGCGCCCGCCCATCCCGAGTGGGCGTACCCCGCGCTCACCGGACTCGACACCGCCGAATGGGACCAGCTGATCTCCACGCTGGACGCCCCCCGCCGCCTCCAGCGCGACGTGGCGCTGCACATCGCGCGTGGCGGGCCGCCGACCCGCAAGCCCGGTGCCGGCCACCCGCCCGCGCTCACCCTGGCCGAACGGGTCCTGGTCACCGTGCTCCAACGCCGGTTCGGCACACCCAGACCCGCCCTCGCCACGCTCTTCGGCGTCTCCATCGGCACCGTCACTACCGCGACACGCGAGACCGAGAAGCTCCTCGACCAGTACGGCCCCCCGATCCCACCAGCCCTGACGCCGATCAGGACCCTCGCCGACCTCGCTGCCCACGCCGCGAAGCACGGGATCACACTCATACCGAAGATCAAACCAGCGCGTTAAAAATCGGCAGGCTCCTAGTAGGGCTTTGTTAGGTGTCGTTGAGTTGTGGTTTCAAGCGATCTGGTGACGGA
>NZ_CADCWT010000442.1 GCF_902806485.1 Candidatus Frankia alpina
GACGGTGGCGGCACGGTGCGGAGCAGATCACCGAGGAGCTCCCAGGCGGTCTGGGCGGCCGCGGCGTTCTCGCCGGTCGGCGATGCCGCGGCGAGCAACTGGACGGTCTTCACCGCCGCGTACAGGTAGAGCGGGCGAGCCCGCCAAACGGTAAGCTGCGGATACGTCTCGTCCAACGCGCGGTGGACGCTGCGTCGCAGCGGGATGTCGGGGTGACGGCGAACGAAATCCATCCGGTGCAGGATGGTCACGGCTGCGTCGATCTCATCTGGGTCCGGCCGCCAGGCCCCGATCCGCAGCGCGGCCTCGGCCTCGGCCAGCGCCTCAGCGGCGGCCACCGCCGGATCGCCGCCGCCGAAGGGCACGGGCGGCGGAGCCCAGTCGTCGTCATCATCGGTCACCCGACTACGGTCCCTGACCGAAGCGGCTCTGGGACGTCGAGTGACGAGACCCATAGCGGGCAAAGAATTCATTGAATTTCACGCCCAGCCCCGGCTGTGGTGGCGCTCACGCCGCCGCCCCAGGCCGGCTCGCGCGGACCGGATGGCATGATCGCCATCATGCGACCGAGCAGGCGAACGCTGGTGATCTCGGCACCGGTCGCGGCGGCCTGCGCCGTCGTCGCCGGACTCGCCGCCGGCTGCCACGGTCCCTCCTCCACCACCGGTCCCCACGCCACAGCGGATGGGACGACGTCCTCCGCAGCAGCCCAGCGCGCCGGCACCGAGAGCACGCCCCGAGGCACCGCGTCGCCGGGAACGTCGCCGGGCGCGGTGCCGGGCGCGGTGCCGCGGGCGGCGGCCGCCGGCCCGGCGGTGGTGGCCAGCACGACGTTCACCAGCGCGGCCCGGCGCCGGCCGGTCACGATGGTCACCGTCGCCCCGGCGGGTGGCGGGCGCGGCCTGCCCGTGTGCCTCGTCCTGCACGGGCGGGGTGACGACGCGCGCCGCGCCGTCGGCCTGCTGGGTCTCGACAGGCTGCTGCCGGCCGCGATCGACGCGGGCGTGGCGCCGTTCGTCCTGGTGACCGTGGACGGCGGCGAGACCTACTGGCACCCGCGGGCCTCCGGCGACGACCCTGAGGCGATGATCATCGACGAGATCCGGCCCCGGCTGGCCGCGGCTGGCCTACGCACGACCCGACTGGCGGCGCTGGGCTGGTCGATGGGCGGCTACGGCGCGCTGCTGCTGGCCCGGCGCCATCCCGACCTTGTGGTCGCGGCGGCGGCGAGCAGCCCGGCGATGTGGCGCAGCTACGGCGCCAGCGCCCCCGGCGCGTTCGACTCCGCCGCCGACTTCGCCGCGCACCGCATCCTGGGGACCGCACCGGCGCCGGGGGTGGCGTACCGGATCAACTGCGGCAACGCCGACCCGTTCGCCGCCGTCTCCCGGCAGGCCGTCGCGGACCTACGGCCGCAGGAACACAGCCTCGGCCCCGGCGGCCACACCCCCGCCTACTGGCGCGCGGTCGCCCCCGCCCAGCTCGCCTTCGTCGGCACCGCCCTGAGCCGCTCAGCCTGAGCCGCTCCGCCTGGTACTGCATCGGCACTTGTATATGCCCTCGCCAAATGTCATGATCGGCACGGGTGCGCCCGACGCGCATCTCAACATTTGGATCCCGCTGACTCGTATAGACGAGAGTGACGGCACGTTTGCCATTGCGGTCGGAACGCACCGGGTGGCGGATCAACCTGCAGAGGTTGCCGTAACCCATCCGATGCACAGGGAAGCTATTCCGAAACCGCCAGGTTGATTCTTTCGAAACTCGGGTGACGGTCAGCGAACA
>NZ_CADCWT010000443.1 GCF_902806485.1 Candidatus Frankia alpina
TCTCCCACGCATCCACCCCGAACACCCCACCGCCGCTGTCACACTCCGCGATCACCACCATGGCCGCGGCCACCACCATGGCCGCGGCCACGTGACACGGTCATGCAGATTCCGCGGAACCGCCCCCGACCCGGCTGCATCCCACCTCCACCCGACGATCAAGGTGTTCCGCGGAACCGGAACCGGAACTGGAACCGGGCAGAATCCACTCCAGTCCGACCCGGTGAATTAAAGATCAGTATCCGAGGGCGTTCCAGTAGGGGACCCGAGATGAACTCCCAGGCGGCGAAGGCCGCTGCCTCCGGCAAGAGCCCTGCGGGCGCCGGGCGAGACAACGAGCCGGTATGGCGGTGGTGCGGGGGGTTCGGGCGTGTCAGCCATCGCCCCGCTCGCGACGTCGTCGCATGATCGCCGCCATCTCGTCGCCGGTCGTGACCTCGCCAGCGGCGATGGCCTCGTCGGCTTCTCGGATTCGGGCCATTGCCCGTGGATCGGAGAGCAGCTCGAGGGTGGCCTCCAGCGACTCCAGGTCCTCGGCTGACAGGAGTACGACGTACTCGCGGCCGTTGCGGGTGATGTGGCCCCGTTCGTGGGTGCGATCGACCTCATCGGCGATCTCGGATGGGTGTAGTCCCGGTCGAGTGGGATCGTTGCGGTAGCGATCTTCGAATGGCGTGCCAGGATTGATCAGGAAGGGGGCTCCTTTCGTCGAGGCCAGGGCGCGGTATGTCGTGCCGGAGGCCCTGCTTGCCGGAGCGGAGGCCCGCGCTGGCACGCACGACGAGGTCGAGGACCTGATCGACCGGGCAGGGCCGCGAGGTGCTGCGGGCGTTGCTGCAGGGCCATCTGGACGTGCGGGCCGGGCAACGGTCAGCCGGCATGGCTACCGTGCGCCGGGGTCGGGCAACCTGCATCCCGCGGACGGGGCGCTGAACCTGCCGGCGGGGCTGTACTCGCACACCCTGGCGCGCAGGCTTGTCCTGGAGGCGGCCCGGGGCTCGTTCGATGACGCGGTCGCCGCCCCCGCCCGGCGTCCCCCGCCGGCGACGCGCCGCCGCGGGCGGACGGGCCGAAGGCCACCGGCAGGTGGCTGACCGCCTCCGTCGTCGCAAGTTCGCCGAGAACTACACCCCGACTTGACCGCATCACTTGGCAGGAACTACACCCTTTCCGTACTCCGTACTCCGTCCTCTATCGGTCCGCCGGTATGCGGTGACGGACACTGGCTGCTTCAGGCCGAACGTTCGGCGATGAACACGAGCTCACGCCCCGGGCGGTCCGGTGCCTCCCGCACGTCGAGGACTCGGTAGCCGTGGGCGACCAGGCTCGATTCGACTTCGCCCCGGCTGCGGAAGCGCAGGGTCGAGTCCGAGGTGACGACCACGCCGTCGGTCAGGAAGCGGTAGGTGTATCGGAAGGAGACGAACGGAAGACCGACGTCGGTGACCTCCAGGCGTCGTTCCACCAGACCGATGTCCGTAATGTCGAGCGTGACCGGATCGACGTCCACCGCCCACTGCGCCCAGGCGTGGAATTCGGGGCGCCTGGTCTCGAAGACGAGATGGCCGTGGGGACGAAGGGCTGCGTGGATGCCCTGCAGGGCCCGGTCCCAGTCGTCGTCGGTAAGAAAGACCTGGGCCACATTCCCGGTCATCGTCGCCAGGTCCGCGTCGAGCGCCGGCAGTGCCGCGGCATCGCCCTGGATCCACCCAGGGCCCCGGGAAGATCGTTCTAGGTTGCGATCTGCTACGCGGAGTATTGGCCCCGTTGTGCCGTCC
>NZ_CADCWT010000444.1 GCF_902806485.1 Candidatus Frankia alpina
ACATTCCTCACAACCTAGAGTAACCAGTCGGCACGGAAAGTGACCTTCGCGCGGCCCTGCCCGCGGGGGCGCGGCGGTCCGTGGCGGCGGTTCGCCCGGCTCTGGTCGGGGCGGATCTGCTGCTGCCGGGCTGGTCCCATCATCGAGGAAAGGCTGGTTGCATGGGCGTATCGGTTAAGACCCTTTCGCCGGGGGACGGCAAGACCTTCCCCAAGAAGGGGGACACAGTGACGATTCACTATGTCGGCACCCTGCTCAGCGGAAAGCAGTTCGACTCCTCCCGTGACAGGGGAGAGCCGTTCAGGACCGAGATCGGTGTCGGCAGGGTGATCAAGGGGTGGGACGAGGGGGTCCCCCAGCTGTCGCTCGGCGAGAAGGCGGTGCTCACCATCACGCCTGACTACGGGTACGGCCCCAGGGGCTTCCCGCCCGTCATCCCGCCCAACTCCGACCTCGTCTTCGAGGTGGAGCTACTCGGGGTCAACTGACCTGACCACGCCGCGGCCGGCGAGTGAGGGCTGGCCGGCCACTCCTCGGCCCCTCAGCACGGTTCCGGGGCGAGAAGGCGGATCCGCGGCCCGGCTGTCGCCCTGGGGCCGGACCGCGGATCCCCCGGCCGCGCCCGTCGCCGAGGTCGTCGACCATCGCAGGCGGGCGCCACCGAGTCTTTGGGGGTAGCCGGGAGTCAGGCCGGCGGCCGGGTGGAAGGCCGGAAGCTCGCCGTGGTTGCGCGGCGTTCGCCGTCAGTGCGGGAGCAGGAACTCCGCCGCGCTGGCGATGGCCACGCCGCCGGTCTGGCGCGTGCAACTCAGGTCCACCGAGACCAGCCGGCCCGCCGGCTGTTCCTCGATGGCCGTCACCACCCCGGAGCAGGTCAGCACGTCGTCCGGCCAGACCTGCTCGCGGAAGCGGACGTGGAATCGGCGGATGTTCTCTGCACCCAACCAGTCGGTGGCGAAGGTGGCCAGCAGGGCCGCCTGGTGCATCCCCTGGGAGAAGACCGACGGGTAGCCGGCGCGCTGGGCGAACGTGTCGTCGTAGTGCATCGGGTTGAGGTCGCCGGACGCCCCCGAGTAGCGGACGAACATCTGCCGGGTGAGCGGGCCGAACGAGCGGGGCTCGGGGGAGGAGCCCACCGCGAGGTCGGCGAGGGTGGTTCCGGGGGCGTCATGCCTTCTCCTCCGTGCCCGGCGCCGGCTGCGCGGCCGTGGCCGGTTCCGCGGTCTTGGTGGCCGTCGCGGTCTCGATGTAGGTCGCGCGGCCCTCGGCGACCAGGGTGCCCGCCTCGTCGCGGAACTCGGTGACGATGACGGCGAACTTCATGGTGCCCCCGCGCCGGCCGGGCTTCTCGTACCGTTCGGCGAGACGCTCGGCGGCATACAGGGTCTGCCCGGCGCGCGGCGGCGGCCCGTGGAAGATGTACTCCTGCTCGCCGTGCAGCAGCCGGCGGCGATCGAACCCGTGCGGCACGCGGGCACCCTCGGACGCCCAGCGGTTGGCGTTGATCAGAAACGTCGGCGGGACGACGGCGTCCGGGTGCTGGTATTCCGGCGCCTCGGACTGCATGGCGAGGGCGAACTCACGGATCTTGCCGCGTTCGATCGGGAACTCCCACGCGGCACCCGCCTCGCTGGGTGCGCTCATCACTGCTCCGTCGGGTCGTCGGTCGAGGTGGTCAGGCGGTGCACCCGGGGTCGCGATCTAACCGACCCGTCGCCGGGTGGCGCCGTCGTGCTGCCTGCTGCGCCACCGTGACGTGCTGCAC
>NZ_CADCWT010000445.1 GCF_902806485.1 Candidatus Frankia alpina
CCTGGATGCCCGCAACCAGCTAACCCAAGATCAAACAAATACCTGACCAGTTACGTGATCCCAAGGACGTTATCGTCCAGATAGTCGCATCGATCGACGATGTCCCTACCCTCGAGGAAACCGACGCGATGCTGGAAGAGCTACGCAAGCTTCCCCGTACTGCAGACACGATCAAGTTGATCGACGACCTGCTGGGGATCCGTTCGCTGCTCGACGCGACATTCTGAGAACGCGCGCCGAGTAGCGAAGCGAACCTAGGCTGGGTGGCGCACCGGTTTGCCTACGGTGCGCCCAGGTCTGCCCGGTCTGACCTCGGAAGACTACTGCTGGGCGCCGAACGGCTGGCCGCCCTGGTTGCGCTGCTGGCCGCCACTGAAGCGCTCGCCGGACGATCCGATTCGGCCGGTGCCGACGCCCGCCAGCTGCCGCAGACGATTCTCGACGTACTGCTCACTGTGGTGCGTCCTGTCCGCAATCCGCGCGACGAGGTCCTCGATGTCGGTCGCGGCATCGAGATCCGCCGGGCTGACCTGATTGAACTGGTCAAGGACGCGGTAGCGAAGCTGCTGCCAGTTCTGGCGCAGCTGCTGTTCCACCTGCTGGCGCTGCTCCTGCTGGGCCATTTCGTGATCCCTTCTGGCCATTCCTCGAACGTGTTGTGGGTGCGAGAGGGACGGTACCCCAGCCGGTTCGGACAGCGCCAAACCAACATCGGATTTGAATGTATGCACCCAGCTTGGGGCATCGGGTACCCGGTAACCCGCAGCGTTCCGGACATGCATATGTCGAGCGGTCGGCCGGGATCTCCGTCTCGGCGAGCCACCGGCCGTTCACCTGGGCGAACAGGTGGCCGAACAGGTCGTCCTGCTTGTCGTCCTGATTATGGTCCGGTCTCACCGAGTTCGGCGGTCCCGGTGGAAGGCGGCGGGGGCGGTGAAGGCACCTCGGCGTTGATTCCCAGGCCGTCGGGCATGGCGTGGATGCCGTCGGTATAAAAGTTTTTCCGGGTGACGTCGTCGACGTCGGTGTTCGGGTCGTCGGCGGCACTTGTTGACGGGTGGGTGAGCTGGATTCCGATCATGCCGTGCATCGCGGACCACAGGAGCTCGGCGGTCTGTTCCGGGTCATCCTCGTAACCGCGGCGGCCGCGATAGCGCTGTCGGTCGCCGGCGTCGACCTGGCGCGGCCAGCACCTGCAGGAAGGCTGCGGGGGCTACTGCGGCCGGGTGCAGCTGACCCAGCAACCGCAGACCTCCACCGGATGTGTGCCGGTCACGAACGGAGAACTTGTCCTCGTGACCGACAACGAGTCAACGGGGAGCGCCCCTACTGATCTTTAATGCGCGATGCCGGTCGATGGACCATGATGATGGCTCCATGGCCGGTCCGGTGACGGCGAAGTACCCCTCGGGCAGATCAGAACGGTGCCGGACCGGCCCGCGGACGGTTCCCGGCCGGCGCACAACCCCGCCCCCGCCCCCGACCGGTGATCAAGGTGTTCCGTGGAACCGCGTCGCGGTCGTCACCGTCGCTGCTGCCACGTCCGCACGGTTCTATCCCGGTCGGAGTCCCGGTCGGGGTCCGAGTCCCGGTCCGGGTCGGGGTCGGGGTCGACGATTACGTTCCGTGGTCGATGAGGGAGTCGGGAGTGGGGGTGTGCGTGGGAACGGTGCTACCTGGGTCCTTCTGTAGGGACAGACCGGACGCCGAACCCACC
>NZ_CADCWT010000446.1 GCF_902806485.1 Candidatus Frankia alpina
TTTGGTAGCCGCCGGACCGCCAGACAACCTTTCCGGTAACCCAATTCTCGATCGTCTTCTGAGTCTTTGGGTTATAGAGTTTCGCAGTCGCGGCCCACTGTGGACCTCCGTGGGTCGAAATCCTTATAAAATGAATAACAGGCCGCGGCGGGGATGCCGCAAGCGCAGGTGAATCGCCCGCGACAGTTATCGCAGTTGTAGCAGCAATAACGACAAGAGTGGTCGCAAGCGAAGGAAGCCGTTGGCGCAATTTACGAAATTTGCGATGATTGACGGTACACTGCTCGCCTGCAGGCTGATCGGATTTCGAATCAAGATCCACCACCCTGAATGCCATAAACCCCATCCTTTTTATAGAAATCCCATATCCATATAAATTCCATATCAAGAATAGATTAAGCGTGACATCCCAACAAGTTAACTTTATGTTGATGATCGAAGTCTTAAAGTAGCGAGATCCACCCACCACATAATGATCAAGTGTCGAGAGTGTCACCGCCGCCACACAGGTTGGTCTGCACCGGCGCGGCCGTCGCCCGGCGTCAACCAAGGCCGCGATCGCGGCCTCCAGAACGGCCGGAGACAGCCGCACAGTGCCACCGCCGAGCCCCCCCACGACACCGCCACCGGCAGGCCGGCGCAGGCCAGGCAGCACCCCGGCATTGCCAGGTTCAGCTCCCCCCCTGCAGGGGCGGACGGCGCCCTCTCCACGACCTCCGGCGGATCTGCGGCCCCTTAAGCCGGGGAGGTCCCCGGCGCCGCTCCGGCGCGGGGATCAAGCCGTGTCGGCGGGTAGGACCGCCCGGAACCGCGAAAACCCCCTCCAGGGGCCAAAAGGAGGGGGGTGGCGGTCTATCTGTCGTATCCATCGCAGCGTGCGACGGATACGCGACGGATAGCCGGGCCCTCTGCGACAGATGCTGTGGCACGCCAACGCCCCGCCGAGGACGGGCCTGGCGGGGCGTCAGACGACCGAACACGATCAGCCTGGGGTATTAGTCAACGTTGTTGTCGACACCTGCCGGGTTGATCTCCTGTATGGGGCCGGCCTCTGCCCCTCCTCGTCATCGCCGACGAGATCTTCGTAGGCAGTTGCCTGCGTAGTCGGCCGACCATTTCCCAATTTCGGGATCGAAGTAGGTGTGGTAAGAGGAAGGCCAGGTGGTCACCTTCCCCGACTGGCACTGAGCCTCCGCGCGGGACGTGGCCTGGTCCTCCGCCGCCTTAGCAGTTGAGCCTGTGCCCCAGGCCCCCACGAACCCTCCCTTCGGGAGGGTGCCCGCGGCGAACGAGGTGCCTCCCGTCGCGAGCAGGGTGCCGCCGATGACAACGGCTGCGGTCAGGGTCTTTGCTGTCAGGGTCTTCACGATGAGCCTCTCGTCCAAACCATCGGCGTCGACCTGCGTGCCATGATCAGGTCGATGAACTTTTCTTGATCATGATGGATCATCGTCTCATCACCGGGACGCCAGTGCCCCGCCGGTGGCCAGTTCCATGGGGCACTCGGCACCTCCAGTCGACACCTCCGGGTTGATCTCCTGGGTGGGGCCGTGGAGGCCGGTGGTGTCGAGGTGGTAGGCGGTGAGCAGCTCGGTGAGGGCGGCGAAGCCGCCGGTGTCCAGCGACCGCAGCACCGCGGCCTCCAGGCCGAGGGTGACGACGCGGCGGTAGAGCCAGTTCGCCAGCCGGCCGACCTCCACCCCCTCG
>NZ_CADCWT010000447.1 GCF_902806485.1 Candidatus Frankia alpina
TTACCATCGTCGTTTCCGGACCAAGCGAGTTGAGCTGTTCGGATTCGACATCTGCAGTTGTTGCATTGGCACAGGCAACGAAGGTAAATTTTGTTACTGGTTCTAGCGAGAAATCTTTGACCCAGCGCTGCGGGTAGGCGTTGGCACTCCGCTTACAGTCCTTACTTGCAGGGTCGTAGTCGCCGGCGCCTTGTCCCGACGAGTAGGAGTCTCCCAGTGCCACATAGTTCACCGGCTGGCCTGGATGGATGCGCGGCTCACTCTGGATGTCCCAGGACTCCCGAGGTCCAGGGTTGTCGATGCTGGCACTCAGGACATCCAGGAGGTTGCTGGTGACATATTTACCGTTAGCCTGCGACTGGATCCCGAAGAAGGAAGAGGGAGAAGAATGAATCGTAAATTTCTCCCAAGCACCAACTTCACTAGCCTTAGCTTGTAGCGTTCCAGAAGAGTCGCCAAGCTCTGCTGTTACATATTTCCTGTTTGCCCAAGAAAAAAGGGTATAATATCCGGGATTATAATAGCAGGCAGTGAATGCGTCGGCAGTGAGGTACTGCCCCTTGGCAGCCAGCCGGCCTAGATCCAGACGATCCCACTCCGCAGATACATATTGATTGGTCGCGGTAGATTTTAGGGTGACCTTGCGGCAGTCAATTGCACCCGGAGGATCGGTGGTATTAGGACCGCAGGTAGCGAAAGGGGTCATGTCAATTGGAACCGAGGCGCCGCCAGCCGAGACCGTAGTGAGCTGGTCCGGGGTCACATCCCACCAGCCGTACCCGAGCGGAACTTCGTGGGGATCGGCGTCGGTAAAGCTAACCCGCAAGACAGGGTGAGGTGGGCCGTTCATGGGTGCCGCGGTGGTCTTACACCAAGCCATCACTTCTCGGCCTGGGTCGGCCGTGCCCAACTGTAGCTGCGCATCCGCTCCCGCCGAATAGGGGGTGCCACCAAAGGAACAGTTCTTAACAAAGGCGGTAGCACACCTGACCAGCCCCGTACCCGGGGCAAGCCTCGACCCTGCCAGATATGCCGGCTCCCACGCCGGCGGAGGAAAAAGGCACTGCTTATCATCAGGATCACAGATGCCATCCTGTGGTGGCAATATCATCGGTTCTCCAGCACCATGAATGTCAGGTAGCCAATTATTCGCAACCTTCTCATCTACCTTGGTGGCCGAGGTCGAAAGCCCAGGCAAATTGGCCTCTGCCTTGGTCCTGGTGAAGCTACCACGGTCCCCAGTTCTATTGCCGTCTCCAAAAATATTCTCGATGATCCACGACCTGTACGGCCATATCGGAACTACAGTGGAAGCAACAACCCAGCGTTCGGAGGGGGTTGGACCAGTCGACCTGGGAAACGAAAAATCCATATCGCCTTGAATAATTCCAGCCAGAGAGTTACGGTAAAATACGCCACCGCCAGAATCGCCGGGTTCCGCTACAGCGGGAAATGCTATTGGATCTACGCCTACAGGAAATTTCGTGGCCCAAAACGGCCTATTCTGCCGCAGCTTACGGGCATTTTCGGCAGCACCCGAAAAGGTAACTGCTCCCATACGTCCCAATTTGATTCCATCGGGACCCCATCCATACGCGACTACGTTACTCCGACCATGCATCAATCCTTGATCTTCGCTAAGAATATCGTCA
>NZ_CADCWT010000448.1 GCF_902806485.1 Candidatus Frankia alpina
GCAACCTAGAGTAACCAGTCAGCGCGGAAGGTGACCTTCGCGCTGCCCTGGGGTCGGCCTAGCCCGGGCCCCGCCCGCCGACAGCGGCCCGGGCGCGCCCGGGCGGGCGCTGCTGGAGTTCCTGCGCGACCACGAGGCATCCGTTCTGCGGTTCACCCTCGACCTCGACGCCTGGGCGACGAACAACCAGTCGGAAAGAGACCTCAGGCCCCACAAGACACAACAGAAAATCTCCGGCAGGCTGACCTCCGAGAACGTCACCGAGGACCGCCTCACCCTGCGAAGCTACGTCGCCTCGGCGGTCAAGAACGGCCAGAACGCCCTGACCGCGATCCGCGGCGCTCTCCTCGGCAACCCCTGGATCCCCCCAGCACCAGCCTGACCAGCCAGAATCGCCGCAACCCCCGGCCGGACACCGGCCGGGCAGGGCTTACTCCGCGCTGCCCACAGACACGTCAAGATCCAAAGGGCGTGAATGTTTATCCTCTGGGACGGCTCTGCGGGCGGTGGGGACGAGCGTGCCGGACGTCGTCCGTGCCTCGGCGTGAAGGACGGTGGCGCGGCCGGTCTGCGGCGCCCGCTTGGACAGGAGATCCAATACCTCGTAGCCGGCCGGTGGCCGGGCCGAGATCGGCCGGATGGCCGGTCGGAGCACTGACCGGCCACACGGGTATGCTCCGCTGCCGGCCAGATGACGAAGACTGCCCCGAAGGGCCACCCGGACTTAAACAGGGCCAGGTCAGGTACAACAGCGATGGGCCAAGCCAGGCCGCCTATCGTGCCAAGGAAGAGCTGGGGCCGTCCCCCACAGGAATTTCGCTGCGGCCTGCGTGAGGGCTTGGATGAACCCAGGGTCGGCCTCAGTAGAGGCGGTGGCTTCCGCTCGGAGGATGACATCCTTCGGCCGGAGGGTGTGGAGTTCTGCCGGTGTCGGCTGTCCGGGGTGAACGGCCTGGTATTTGACGATGATCAGGACACGGCGGATCTTGCGGAACATGTCGGCGGTGGAGGAGTGGGTCTTGGTGGTGTACTCGGGTGCGTGCTGGCGGTGGTCGGCGGCGACGTCGGGGTGAAATCGGGCTTCGACCTGGGGATAAAGAAACACCCGCTCGCTGAAATGATCTCTCTCGCCATAGGGGAGATCGTAAAGTGGGCGGGTGTGTGTTCCAGCGGAGGAGTCAAGTGCTGGGCGGGTTACTGGGGCTGCCGGTTTGGTCGGCCGGTGTGGTTGTGGTGCAACGTTCATGTTCAGGCTACTTCCCGTCATCCTGCCCTGGTTAGCGTCGATGACCGGGGAGAAACGGAGCTGGTGGAATGGTTGACCCGAATGGGTGACCGGACCGACCGTACGGCCGAGCTGTGGCTCGGCCGTAACGAGAGCCCTATCGGGCCGGATCCCGGCACGGTGAATCGGATCAGGGCACCTGCCGACAAACTGCATCACTATCCGAGCGGGCTGACCGAGGCTGTTACCGGGGTCGCCGCGGAGGAACTTCAAATGTCCTCTGACCAGGTACTGATCCAGCCGTGGCGTCACCTCACGCTGACTCACGCCCGGCACGTTCTGCTCGAAACCGACGTGTACGCCAGCCTGGAGTGAGCCTTTCCCGGTAACGTTTTGTCGCTTTGCGTGACATCAATGTGGTGTTG
>NZ_CADCWT010000449.1 GCF_902806485.1 Candidatus Frankia alpina
CGTTCCCCTACTAGCGACTGTCCACGACCGACATACGTCGATTTCGAGGACCGATTGCATCAGGCGGGGGAATGACTCGACCAGTGCAGGAAAGGCCGCCCATGGGCCGCCACCGGCGGAAATCCCGGGCCTGGGGACCGAGCAGAGATCTGGCGACAGGAGCAACTGCGGGAAAATTTCGGGCAGATCGACCACGGTCAATCCGTCGATGTCTTCTTCTCGCCGTCATCTGCCTCGCTCCGCTCTTTCTGATGGGAGGACGGATAAACCCGGCACTCGCGGTCTTCGAGCAGACGGGATCCATTGAGGACGACAGCCGTCAGATCAACTATGTAAACGTGTGGACCACCTGTGGTGGATGCACGCCGCCCACGGAAAACAGCAGCTACCGTTACTCCGTCAAGGCGGGGGCAACCGTCGGGATCCGCTTCATCGGTGCCCAGATCGACATCTACGGCATCCGGTCCCCGCAGGGCGGGATCATCACCGTGGGCATAGACGGGCAGACCCCCTACGCCGTCAACACCTTCGCTTCGTCGCCCAACAAGGCGCTGCTCTACCACTCGTCGGCGCTCAGCGATGGGCCGCACATCGCCTTCGTCGTCAACGTCGGCCGGTCCGCGGGCTGATCGACGGGCACCTGGGTCGGTTTCGACAAGGCCGACACGTTCCGCGAGGTCACCCCGACGCCCCCACCGACGACGCCACCGACCACGCCACCGACGCAGCCGAACCGTTCCGGACTGCCGTGGCTGTCGGGAGTCAACGGGGATCCGATCATGGTGCCGGCCACCGTGGACGACTTCTGCGCCGACCGCGGCAGCCCCTGCGACCTCGCGCACGTCTTCGTGAGCCGCAACAACTGGCCGGGTATGGTCGCTCCGTCGTGGGCGGAGCAGAACTTCGCCGAGTGGCCGGGCCGGCTGGTCCTCTCCCTGCCGCCGTTCCCCGAGAACATCGGGGCCTCCCTGGAGACGTGCGCGACGGGCGCATACGACACCTACTGGCGGCAGTTCGGCAACACCCTGAACTCGACCGGCCGGCAGAATTCCATCATCCGGATCGCGTGGGAGGGGAATGGCGACTGGTACCAGTGGTCCGGGGTGAACCCGACCGCGTACATCAACTGCTAGCGTAAGGTCGCTGACGCCATCCGGTCGACGGCGAATCCCGATCCGCTGCTCGACTGGTCCATCAACGCCCATTACTCCCAGAACCCGCCGAGCCACAACCCAATGGACCTCTACCCGGGTGACCAGTGGGTCGATCTGATCGGCATCGACGCCTACGATCACTACCCGCCGTCGCCGACGCTCGCGGAGTTCACCAAGCAGGCGAACGAAACCGGCGGCATCACCTGGCTGTACAACATCGCCCGCCAGCACGGCAAACTCTTCGGCGTCGGGGAATGGGGCGTGGTCAGCGGTCGCGACGACAACGGCGCCGGCGACAACCCGAGCTACATCCAGTTCATGTGGGACTGGCTGCGGGAACCGGCCGGCAAAGGACTGTACTACGAGAACTACTTCAACACCTACGAGCCCCCCAACGTCGGATCGAACCTTTATCGACCGACAGATACCGAGCACTGAGCCTTTCCCTGTAACGTTTCGTCGCTTTGCGTGACATCAATGTGGTGTTGGTGTGTT
>NZ_CADCWT010000450.1 GCF_902806485.1 Candidatus Frankia alpina
TCGACCTGGACACGCCGACTGTGCGGATCACCTGACGGAACGCTACGTGGCGCCGGGCAGGAGACAGCCGGCCACCCCTGGCCGGATCCAGCACCCAGCCGCGCCGGACTTCCAGCCACATCGCCGTCCCGACCGTGTCCCTTGCTTGGTTGTGCCGCCGCTCGCGTCCTCCGCCTGCCAGCATCGGTTGCCGCCGCGATCGCTGTTCCGATGTGCCACACGGGATGTCTCTGCGTAGGGCACGTGGTCGGGCTCCGGACCTCCTCAGCAGCTGCGGTGGCGGTGGCGGCGACCAAATGCTGCTGTTCTTTCGTTGTTTTTCCGGAACGGCGGGACGGAGGATGGTTCCCGTGTCGCCTCCGCCCACAGCGTACGAACATGTGTTCGACATCCGGCGAGTATTGTTCTACCGTTGACCCATGGTTTACAACGACATCGGCGCCGACGTGGGTGACGGCCCGGACCCGCCGGCACGCCTGACCGCAATCTGTGGGCAGCTCGACGGGCTGCTGGCCGCGCAGGTCTGGCGGCTATCCGATGGCGAGTTGGACGAGCTGATCGAAGGCGTCTGCCGGCTGTCCGGGCGGGTTGCGGCGGTGCGGGGCCGGTTGTTCGTCGAGGCGCAAGACCGTGGCTTCGCCCTGCACCAGGGCGCCACCGATCTCGCCTGCTGGCTGCGGGAACGGCTGCAGCTGACCCGCTGCGAAGCCCGCCGGCGGGGAGATCCTCGCCGAGCATGCTGTGATCATCGGCGACGCGATGCGCAGCCTGCCGACCGGGACCACCTTCGAGCAACGCACCGCCGCCGAACAGGCCCTGATCGGCTTCGCCCGCCAGTTCGACACCATCCACCTCACCAAACTCGCCGCTCACCTCCGCGAAACGTTGACGACGGTGGACATCTCTCCCGGTGGCGACGACCCCCACACCGACAGCCACACCAACCCCGGCGCCAGCGGCGGCGCGGGCGCGGGCGGCGGCGACGGTGACGAGAAGCCGAGCCGGGACCCGGCAGACATCCGCCGCCTCACCTTCACCGACACCCCGACCGGCACCACCCTGATCAGCGGGGAACTCGACGCCGAAGGCGCCGCCCTGCTGCGCACCGCCCTCGACAGCCTCGCCGCCCCCCAACCCGCCGACGACAACACCCTCGACCGGCGCAGCCCCGCCCGCCGCCGCGCCGACGCCCTCGTCGACCTCGTCACCCGCGCGCTGACCGCCGCCACCGTCCCCGAAACCGGCGGCGTCCGCCCCCACCTGACCGTCACCATCGACTGGGACACCCTGCTCGCCTCGGGCGCCATCCCCGCCACCACCAGCTGGGGCCTTCCCCTACCCCACAGCACCCTCGCCCGGTTGAGCTGCGACGCCGAAATCACCCGGATCATCCTCACCCCCGCCGGGGTCCCCCTCGACGTCGGCCGCACCAACAGAACCGTCCCCCCACAGATGCGCCGCGCCCTGATCGCCCGCGACCGCGGCTGCACCTTCCCGGGCTGCGACAGACCCCCCTCATGGTGCGAAGCACATCACGTGATCCACTGGAAAAACGAGGGTGTGACCGCTTTGTGCAACCTTATCCTGCTCTGCGGTGAGCACCACAGGCAAGTCCACCACGACGGCTGGACCATCATCTTCACCG
>NZ_CADCWT010000451.1 GCF_902806485.1 Candidatus Frankia alpina
AACTCGGCCTACCGTTCGCGGGCCGGCCCGATGTCAGCCGCGGCTACGTCGAGCTGGCGGCCGACCGGCGGCTGAGCTACATCCGCTGGGGCACCGCCGATCCCGAGGTGGTGTTCCTCCACGGCGGCGCCCAGAACGCCCACACCTGGGACTATGTGGCGCTCGCGCTGGGCCGGCCCGCGGTGGCGTTCGATCTGCCCGGCCACGGCCGGTCGTCCTGGCGCGCCGACCGCGACTACGGTCCGTGGCGCAACGTCGAGGCACTGGAGACCGCGCTGCCGGCCGTGGCGCCGAACGCGGCGGTCGTCGTGGGCATGTCGCTCGGCGGCCTGACCGTCACCCACCTGGCCGCCACCCGTCCCGACCTGTGCCGCCGGGCGGTGATCGTCGACGTCACCCCGCAGGTCAACGACCCGAGCCGGCCGATGACGACGGCCGAACGCGGCTCGGTGGCGCTCGTCAGCGGACCGCCGACCTACGCCTCGTTCGAGGAGATGGCCGACGCCGCGGTCGCGCTCAGCCCGCTGCGGGCCGCCTCCGGGGTGCGCCGCGGGGTGCGCCACAACGCCCGCCGGCTGCCGGACGGCCGCTGGTCGTGGCGCTACGACCTGTTCGGCCCGCCCCCGCCGGGAACCCCGTACTGGCTCGACTTCACCTCGCTGTGGGACGAGGTCGGCACGATCACCGTGCCGATGCTGCTCGTGCACGGCGGCGAGTCGAAGTACGTCCACGACGCCGACGTCGACGAGTTTCGCCGCCGGCTGCCGGCCCTGCGCTACGCCGCTGTCGACGGCGCCGGCCATGCGGTGCAGAGCGACCGCCCGCTGGAGCTCGTCGCGCTGATCCGCGACTTCGCCTTCCCGGCCTGACCGCAACCCGTGGTCGATGTCACCCGGCGCAGCGGGATTGCGAAGGGTAGATTCGCAATTCAGCTTTACTGCGTAAAGGGTGATGGGTTGTGTCGCGGCTGCAGCGGCCCAGGTGGGCGGTGTGCCGCCGCGGCATGCCGCCCAACCGGGCTCGGAGGTCCAGATGCCGTCTCCCGTACGACCACTGCCGGCGCTCGCCGACCTGACCCCGCCGCCGGCCAGCCCGCACCGCGGCGCCCCGCGGCGCGTGCCCGGGTCGGTGCGGCGCACGAGCCATCTCAACGTGACCTGGCCCGCCGGCTACGGATCCCCGATGAACCTCAGCGCCGGCGCCCGTGACCTCGTCACCGGGCGTGACGGGCAGGCGACGATCGTCGATTCCGCGCAGCTGCGCGTCACCGTCGACGACACCCGGACGCTGCGCTCCCTCACCAGCGTGCCCCCCCGCAGGGCCCTCGCCGAGCTGGTCGGCCAGAACGGCGGCCGCGGCTACCGTGCCCGCCTGCGCGAACTGGTCCCCGAGGACGTCGCCACGGGATCGCCCCTGCACTTCCTGCTCGACGACATGCCCGGCGCGACCCTGGTGGCGCCGATCGCCTGGCGGCTGTGGCCGGGCGAGCAGGACAAACTGGCCAGGTTCGCCGCGGCGACGCAAGCCAGCCGGTTGGAGCAGCCCGACGACCCGTTGGCCTGGCACCGGATCCCGGCACCCCCCGGCGACTCGGCGATGTTCCGCCGCCGGCGCCGGGTGGACGTGATCGCGCCCG
>NZ_CADCWT010000452.1 GCF_902806485.1 Candidatus Frankia alpina
GGCCTGATCGGGCCACCCTGGCTGGCGAGCGTGAACGATGCGGCGACGGCTGCCGCCTCCACGCCTCATTCCGTCGCCGCGCGGGATTCGACCGTTGCGGTGGATTCTGCCGATCCGTCGGGTTCCGCCGATCTGTCGAGTTCCGGCGCCGTATCGGGATCGGAATTGTCCGAGGGCTCCTTGGCCGGCGGTGGTTCGTCGGGGGATCAGGCCCCGCTGGGCGACTCGCCGCCGGCTTCCGGCAGCCAGAACCCGGCGCCTGCGCCGCCCCTGCCGGCGGATCCCCCGCCGCTGCCGATCGCGCCGAGCACCCAGCCGGCTCCGTCGCCGAGCGCCGACGGCGAGCAGAGCCCGCGGCTGACCGGCGGCCCGGGGCTCTCGGATTCGGCCAGCCCGTCCGGCAGCCCGACGAACAGCCCATCCGCATGCCCGAGCGGGACGGCGTCCGGTGCCCGAAACGGGTGCGCCCCTGGACCGACGGAGTGCCCGGCCGGTGCGACCGCCGACGCCGACCAGGCGTGTTCCACGCTCCCGGCACTCTGCCCGACCGACATGACCCGCGGTCCGGCGGGGATGTGCGACTCCATCTTCTCGGCCTGCCCCCCGGCGTCCGCCGGTGTCCCCGCCAGGCAGTGCCCTGCGCCGACGTGCGGCGTGGCCGACACCGACACCGACGAGCCGTCCGGCGAACAGTGCACCCCGCCCTGCCCGGCCGGATCGTCGCCGGCGCCGGGCTGCGACGAGCCGCGGCCCTGCGAGAGCGCGGCCCCGGCGCGGCCCCACAGCCGGGCGGTGGCCGCCACGCCCTGCCCGAAGCCGTCCGCCACGCGGACCGACCAGCCCGCGCCCAGCCCGACCGGCAGTTCACAGCCGCCGCACGCCACCTCGGTCACCTGCCCGGACGGGTCGGTGCGGGCCGGCGCGGACCAGTGCCCGCTGCCGCAGCGGTTCTGCCTCGGCTCGCCGGTCGGGGTGCCGGTGGGCGAGGCGTGCCCGGCGCCGAAGCCGTCACCGCCGGTCCCGGTCGTCTGCTGGGATGGCTCGGTGCGGGCGGCGACGCTGGACTGCCCGGCCGGACGGCGGCTATGCCCGGGCAGCATAGCGGTGCCGCTCGATGAGCTGTGCGCCGTTCCGGCGCCACCGCGCTGCGCCAAGGGCACCGTTCGCGTGCTCGGCGAGTGCACCGCGGTGCTGGTTTCCGGGGCCCCGCAACCGCCCGTCGGCACCCCGGTGGCGCGGGAGGCACAAGCCGGGGAGCTGCTGTTCGACCGGACCGTCGTCACCCCGGGGGACCTGCTGTTCGCCCGCGGTGCCGGGTGCCGACCCGGGGCGCCGGTCGTGCTCACGGCCGGCGGCGAGCTGGTCGGGCGGGCCGTCGCCGACCAGGCCGGTACGTTTGAGACCGTCGTCCAGTTCGCCAGCTTCCGGCCGGGTTACCGTCCGGTGGAGGTTAATTGCGGCAAGGAGCTCAACGCCGGCATCGACATGGTGCTCGTCTCCGCGGACACCAGCGCGGCCGCGCCTTCGGTGCTGCTTCCGCTGTTCCTCGCGCTGTCCTTCTTGGCCGTGCACTACCAGTTGGCGGCTCGGGGGCGGCGCCGGGCCAGGGCGCAGCGCCGCTAGCCGCTAGCC
>NZ_CADCWT010000453.1 GCF_902806485.1 Candidatus Frankia alpina
TCACAAATCGTTGCCGGGAATGGCTCAGTGATGCTGCACATCCCACGTGTCTGCGAGCTTGCCGAGGACATGGATCGCCGCGCGCAGCTGACGAGCGGCGAACCCGGCGGGCACAGCAGGCAGAACCTCGTCGCGGAGTTCACAGCGAAGCCCCTCGAGCAACTCGCCGGGGGTTGGTCTCAGCATGATGCCTCCAACGGCTTGTCGCAGCCGATCCACTCCAGGCACGCCTGGATGGAAGGGATCACGGTTCGGGCTCGGTCGATCAGCCGTAGGTTGTGGCTACGACCGCCGATGACCGCACTGGCTGCCTGAAGGCTGATCGTGGCGTACTTGACCTCACAGAAGACGCGGTTCCAGCGCAGTGCCGCTGGGGTGACAGGCACGCCTCCGGCCGCTTCGTACGCCGCAACGAACTCCTCGAGTGGCACGAACCGCTCCGGGCTCCACAGGGCGTGGTAGGCCCACGCGATGTCTTCGACGGGGTCGCCGACGTGCGCCATCTCCCAGTCCAGCAGACCGACGATGCGGTCGCCTTCGTAGAGGACGTTGCCCGGCCGAAGGTCACCATGCACGACCGCGGGCCGCGCGGGCGGTGCGGCGTTGTCGTCAAGCCAGTCGTACAGCCAGGACAGCGCCGGGTACGGCTCAAGACGGCAGTCCTCGAATCGTGCGCGCCAGTAGGCCAGCTGCGGTTCGTCGGTTCCGGTGCCCGGCGTGACGGCATGCAGCTCGGCTGCCGCCCGGGCCAGGTCCAGGGTTCGGGCACGGCCCAGCTCGGTGTCGGCCGCGAGGTACTCCACCGCGTCCGTTCGGCCCGGCAGCCGCTGGAGCAGCACCGCGGGTGCACCGAACAGCTGCCCGTCCGGGTCGTGCGCCCACACTTTCGGTGCCCGCACGCCGCGTTCGGCCAGCCCGTCCAGTGCCGCAAACTCGTGTGCCGGGTCGGTCTGTACCTGCGAGCCAGGGGCACGGATGAGCAGGATCAGCGGCTCCTCGTGCTTGTCCGCGTGCGTGTCGGGGCACCGAGGTCCAGCAGGCTTCGCAGGCCCACGCGTTGCGCGCGTTTCCGCCGAAGACCCGCGCCGGCTGCGAGACAGTCACGTCCACGGCCTCCGGCAGGCGCAGACGTAGCAGCTCCTGCACGCGAGCGGCCAGCTGGGCCGGTGCCTGGGCAGGGAGGGTGGGGTGGGTCATCGGACGCCGGCTGCGACCCGCAAGGTCTCGCCGGTGATGGCGTCGGACTGGGGTTCGAGGAAGAACGCGATTCCTTCGCCGAGGTCCTCCGGTGTGGGCACGTCACCGAGTGCTGTGTACTCGAGGTGCCGGTTCAGGTATCCGTCGTCGATCCACTCGCGCACGCGGTCGCTGAGGACCAGCCCAGGGGCGATGCAGTTGGCACGGATCCCCTGACGGCCCAGCTGCATGCTGACGCTCTGGGTGAGGGCGACGACCGCGGCTTTGGCCGAGTTGTAGGCGGCGTTACCGAGTTCGAGACGGTTGGCGAAGGCCGCCAGCGAAGCCACGTTGACGATCTTTCCGTAGCCCTGTGCGATGAAGTGCTTTTCCAGCGCGCGGCACATCAGGAAGGCACTGTTCACATTGAGCCATTCCCGGC
>NZ_CADCWT010000454.1 GCF_902806485.1 Candidatus Frankia alpina
CCTGGATGCCCGCAACCAGCTAACCCAAGATCAAACAAATACCTGACCAGTTACGATATCTGAACACCAGCCGCCAAGCTCACCTGATAAGGGTTGAATTGTCCACAACCAGCAGCGCCAGGTCTTCCGCCGACGCCCGCGACGAGCGCTACGAGATCGGTGACGTCGCCATCCTGGTGACCTTGTCCCTGCGTACCGTCAGGTTCTACGAGGAGGCGGGCCTTCTCGTCGCCGTGGGCCGCTCGCCGGGCGGTTTCCCGCTCTATGACGATGACGCCCTCGAGCGATTCTTTCTGATCAAGAAGATGAAGCCGCTGGGTTTCACGGTGGAGGAGATGCGTTCACTGCTCACACTGCGTGAGCGGATGGCGCAGCCGGGGCTGTCCCCGCAGCTGCGCGCCGAGCTTCAGGACCGGCTGCAGACCTGGGTCAGCCTGGCCGAGGAGAAGCTCGCCTCGCTGCAGGAGCAGGTGCGCCTCGCCGAGGATTTCATGATCGGTCTGCGTGACGACACGGCCCGGTCGCTGCGAGGCGACGCGGACGGATCGGGGCATGGCTCCCCCAGGCCGGCCGCCGGCGGTTGGCCTGACCTGGACGACTCCATCCTCGACTTCCTCGACGACCCGTTCGGCGGCGACGACCACTAACGTCGTGGCGCGTCGGGATGGCACCCGACACCTGACACCTGACACCTGACGGATGGCGCGGTGTCAGCGGGAGCGTCGGCGTCACGGCCTGTCTGCCGTGAGCAGATCTGCTGCGGGTAGATCGCCGGTACAGGAGCGCTTTTCCCGGTAACTCTGGAGGGGCCGGCCCTTCGTCGAACGCGACGAGTCCCGACCCGGCCGGCGGGAGGACACGTCTCATGATCGACATATTGGCGACGAACGCGGGGCCCGGCGGCGGCCAGCCCCGTCGCCCCGTCGCCCAGGCCGGCACCGCCGACGACCAGGTGTTCGGCCGGCTGCTGGAGAACCGCATAGTCTTCCTCGGCGCCGTGGTGGAGGATGCCGTCGCCAACGCGATCAGTGCAAAGCTGCTGCTGCTCGCCGTCGAGGATCCGATCTCCGACATCTACCTCTACATCAACTCGCCCGGCGGTTCGGTGAGCGCCGGCATGGCGATCTACGACACGATGCAGTACGTCGGTAACGACGTGGCCACCGTCGTCCTCGGCTTCGCCGGCTCCATGGGCCAGTTCCTGCTCTGCGCCGGCGCCGCGGGCAAGCGTTACGCCCTTCCACACGCGCGGATCATGATGCATCAGCCGTCGGGAGGGATCGGGGGTACCGCCGCCGACATCTCCATCCAGGCCGAGCAGATGTTGTACACGAAGCGGACGCTGCAGCAGCGCACCGCCTTCCACAGCGGGCAGACCGTCGAGCAGATCGAAGCCGACTCCGACCGCGACCGGTGGTTCACCGCCGAGGAGGCCCGTGACTACGGCCTGGTCGACCATGTCGTCGAACGGGTCGATCAGGTGCCCAGCGGCGTCGGCGGCGCCGGTCTCGGCCCACGCCGGCCTCGGCGCGCCGAACGCCCAGGATCTGCCGACCGCCCGCCATCTGCCGACCGCCCGCCACATTTTGCCCAACATCGTGGAGCGGACGTCG
>NZ_CADCWT010000455.1 GCF_902806485.1 Candidatus Frankia alpina
CGCACGCCATGGCCACCCCACCGGCCCGAAGTCCCTCCAGAGCGATGGCGGTCACAGTAACCGCGAGCAGCACCCATCCAATCCTGTCCACCATCACGCGCCGGCCGGGCCGGAACCGAACGATGAACGACATCCCGAGCGTGGCAAGCCACGCCAGATCGAACACCGCACCGGCGAGGTAAGCCGTCCACGTACCGTTCAACAGGTGCGCGATGGACACCGTCGACCACGTGATCGACACCAGCGTAAGCACGAGCACCAGACCGACGACACCGTGCACGGCGATGACGTCGACGTCCCGGGGGAGAACAGGGACCGCGACACGGCGGGTCCGCGTCACCTCGACGGTCACCCCGTCAACGGTGCGACTATCCGGATACTCTTCGGTTTCGATCCGGAACTTCATACCGCACCACCAAATAGATCACCCTGGCCAGCGCAGACCGAACACGGCGGCCCCGACACCTTCACGTCCAGCTGGCCGCGGCAACGGGTGCACCGCCGCCACGGAGCCGGCGGCACGACGGTCAGCACGATCCGCAGACTGCGGAAATCCACCAGCACGATCGACGAGCAGACCTGGTGCTGCACGGCAAGCCCGAACCCGCATGCACGGCAGCAGACACCCTGCCCAGCGCGGATCTCAGCGGCGTGACGCCGTCGGACGTCCACCTCCTCGTCGACGGTCACCCGACGGCTCGCCTTCAACGCAGAGATGATCACCGGATCGAAGATCGCTTCCGGACGGTCGGCCGTGACCGTGACCCGGCCTGGACGGCGAGCACTCATACCGCACCACCGGCACACCGGTCAGACCTGTTCTCGGGCAAGATAGATCTCATGGTTCGGGACCTCCAGGGGTCTCGGATCTAGGTGTCACCCGGGGCTGGATCCCCGGGTGACACCACCTTGATTGACATTCTCCTTCCCACAGGGGAGCATGTCAATATGCCTGACGACGATCCCCTAGTTGGCTATGCCGAGATGGCCCGTCGAGCGGGGGTGACTCCGGGCACTATGCGGAGCTATCACAGAGATCGTCGCTTACCGCTACCGGACGATGACTCCGGTCCGCTTCGTCCTCGCTGGCGGCTGTCAACGTTTGAGCGCTGGATGGCGGCCCGCCCAGGACCGGGGCGGCGCGTTCCGGACACCAGTGATGATCCGCTGTTGAGCATCACGGAGATGGCCGCATTGGCGGACATCCACCGACAGTCGATCTACGCGCTCCGAGGCAAGGAGGAGTTCCCGGTCCCAGATGACACTGCTGTACGGACCCGCCCCCGGTGGCGAAAGTCAACCTTTGAGCGATGGATGGCAGACCGCCCAGGACCGGCTGCCCGTAGGGGCCGAGGCCAAGCGCGAGCCTCAGGGCAGACTGAGGCTGGCAACCAAGAAGATGATCGCCTCGGCCTAGGGCGCAGGCCTTGAGGCGGCCAGCAGCTAAAGGGCGCCGCCGACGGACAGACGGCCCGTTCGCCAACATCACTTCGAGGGAGCGGGGTCGCGCGACGATCCCCTGAAATGCACGTGGCCCGGACGTTCAGAG
>NZ_CADCWT010000456.1 GCF_902806485.1 Candidatus Frankia alpina
GAACCTATCCGCTCAGGGCCCCCGCCGTGTCCAGGGCGTTGCCGCCGGATGTGCCGCCCAGCACGTACACCCGGCCGTCACCGCCGGTGCTCGCGGCGGCATCCGCCCGCTTCGACGCCGCACCTGTGGGGCCGGAGGTCCACTGGTCGTCGTCCGGGGAGTAGACCTGCACCGCGTCGGTGACGTCGCCGTCGGCATCCCGCCCGCCGACGACGTAGACCCGGCCGTCCGGCCCGGACGCCCGGGTCACCCCGGTCGGCAGGTCGGACACCTGGGTCCAGGAACCGCTGGCACCCGCGCCGGGCGTGTAGGCGTACACGTCGGACGAGGCGCGGGTCGCGGAGCCGCCGCCCGCCGTGCTGCCACCGGCGGCGAGGACGCGGCCGTCGGACAGGGCGGTGAGGATCGGCGCCTTGACGGGGGTCGGCGGCGCGTCCGCCGTGGTCCAGCTCGCGGCGTCCGGGTCGTAGATCGCCAGCGTGTCGCCGTCGAGGACGTAGATCTTTCCGTCGGTGGCGCGGGCCGCCCGCGGGTCACCCATCGGCTTGGGCAGCACCGTCCCGCTCGTCCAGCTGTCGTTGGACGGTGTGTAGACCTCGACGGTGTCCGTCGGGTCGTCGGCGGCGCCGGAACGGCCGCCGATCGCGTAGATCCGGCCGTCCGTGCCGGTCGCCGCGGCGAGATGGGTCCGCGGGGTCGGCAGGTCGGCGGCGTCCGTCCAGTCGTTCCTGCGCGGGTCGAAGACCTGGACGGTGCCCAACTGGCGCGGCGGCGGCACCGGGCGCCGCGGACGGCGAGCCGGTGCCGGTCGGCGACCCGCTCTGCGCGGCCGACGGCGGGGTGCTCGGCGTCACCGACGACTTGTCGGTGGGTGAGGTGCCGGTGGGTGAGGTGGCGGTGGAGGGCCCGGCGCTGTTGTCGCCGAGGGGGTCGTTCGGCGCGTTGGACAGCGGGCCGAACGACGGTTCGTCGGTCAACGCGCCCGGGATGATCGTCGAGCTGGTGGTCGTACCGCCCGCGGGTGGCGTGGTCGGCGTGGTCGGCGACCCCGTCGAGGCCGGGGAGGTGCCGGCGGGGCTTGAGGGGGAGGTGGGGCTCGAGGGGGAGGCGCTCGGGCTGGGCGAGCCGGTGGCCGAACCCGGGGCGCCGCCGCCCGCGCCGCCCACGGCCTTCTGGCCGCCGATCGCATAGATTCGCCCGTCACAGCCGGTGGTGGCCGCGAGGTAGGCGCGGGGGGCGGGAAGCGCGGTGACGGTCTCCCAGCTGCGCAGCGGGCCGGCCGTCGATGGGTAGGAGGGGCAGTCGCCGCCCGTGGGGCTCGCGGTGGTGGGGCTGCCTGACGGCGCCGGACTGCCCGGGATGCCGGTTGGTGCCGCGGCGGCTCCCGTGCCGAGCAGACCGGGTGAGGCGAGCGCGGCCGTCAGGGTGGCGGCCAGAACGAAGGCGCGTGAGGTGCACCGACGTGACGTGCGGGACCAATTCATGGGTTCCCCCCTCCGAGGCCCGCGTCCGCGGACCCGACCGACGGGTGGATCGCGTG
>NZ_CADCWT010000457.1 GCF_902806485.1 Candidatus Frankia alpina
ACACTCACACCCCGCAACAATTACCCAACCTCACAAATCGTTGCCGGGAATGGCTCACTGGTAGGAAGGCCGACACCGGAAGGAGGATCTGAACGATGCACGTCGGCGCGCCGGAGACCGCGCCTCCGCGCGGTGGCGAGCGGCGCTGGCTGATGCTCACCCTCGGCACCGCAGCGCAGACGTCCTCCTCTATGCCTTCGTGTACGGAGTGCCGTATCTGGTCCCGGTGCTGCGCCGCACGGATCACCTGAGCCTGACCCTGCTGGGCCTGCTCGCCGCGTGCCCAACCATCGGCATGCTCGTCACGCTGGTCGGCTGGGGCGCTGCGGTGGACCGGTGGGGCGAACGCGCGGTGCTGGCCTCGGGCTCTCCGCCGTCGCCCTCGCGGGCTCCACGCTCGTGCGCGGCCCGGCCGCGACGGGGGTGATGTTCGCTCTCGCCGGGGCGGGCGGCGGGTCGGTCGCGGCGGCCAGTGGCCGGGTCGTGCTCGGCTGGTTCGACGCGCGCCAGCGCGGCCTGGCCATGGGCATCCGGCAGACCTCGACGCCGCTCGGCATGGCGCTGAGCGCCTTGACGTTCCCTCCACTGGCTTCCCACTACGGCATACCAGCGGCGTTGGCTTTCGTCGCCGTGCTGACGGGCCTCGTCGCCGTCCTTGTGGCGGCCTTCCTTCTCAACCCGCCCCGGGCCGCGGTGCGGCCGGCGCGGCGCGGCTCCGCATCTCCGTATCGCGACGCAACGTTGTGGCAGCTGCACGGCGCGAGCGCGCTGTTGGTCTGGCCACAGATCACAGTGGGGGCATTCGGCGTCGTACTGCTGGGCGACGTCTACCAATGGCGGCCGACCGCGGCCGGCCAGTTCATGGCGGCAAAGCAGGGTACTCGCCGCTACCATCGGCATCGGTGCCGGACGCTGGTCCGACCAGATCGGTGACCGGATCCGCCCGATGCGCTGGCCTTGGCCGTGGCGCTCGCGACGTCAGGCCTGGCGTTCTCCGCGGCCGCCAGGGGATCGATCACTCTGGCTGTTCTGCTCCTCCTCTGTGGGCTGTCCGCCAGCACGAACGGGTTGTCGTTCACGGCTGTCGCGGAGCTGGCAGGCAGCGACTGGGCTGGGCGCGCTATGGGCGTCCAGAGCACCGGCCAGAACCTGGTCGCCTCCCTGACGCCACCGGTCACCGGCGCGATTCTCACGGTGGGCGGCTACGGGGTGGCCTTCGCCGTCGCTGCGGCGTGCGCGCTCGGAGCCTTGCGCCTCATAAAGCCCGCGCACGTGCGCGGGCCACCGCAGGCTCGTCCGACTCCCTCGCGACCCTACCTGTCGGCCCTTCTCGGAGTCGCGACCCCAATGACCTGCCTGGCCATTTCGGCCCACGGGGGCTGGTCGACTCCGCCGCGGCCATCGGTCCGCACGAGGACACCGCGCGAGCCGTCGGCGTCGGGCTCGTCGTAGGGACGAAACCCGTTGGCGACGTACCACGCCTTCTTCGCCGCCCAGTCGGCGGCGTACCCGGGGTTACCCACCAT
>NZ_CADCWT010000458.1 GCF_902806485.1 Candidatus Frankia alpina
AGCGATCCGCCCCCCCACTGACATCCAGTTCTTCACCCCCCATGCCACCGACGCCGGCAATCCTTCGCACCCCTTCCGGAATTCCGGAAGCGCACCGTCAGGCCCGGGCCGATGCGATTCTCCAAGCCTTGTACGAGAAGATTTCCAGCCGGCCCCAAGGAGAACGCACCAAAACCCTTTACTGGGCCGGTTGCCGGGTCGGAGAGCACGCCGCAGCCGGCATTTTGACCGTCGACCAGGCGATGCCCGTAATGGTGTCTGCTGGCGTCGCTGCCGGCCTGACCCCCAGCGAAGCTACCCACAGCTGCCTTTGCGGGGTTCGGGCCGCAGCGGCCCTCTCAGGGGCTTCCGCGTGAGACCACACGTCCAGAGGCACCTTGACCGCCGGATCGCCGCCGATCTTGCCGTTTCAACATCATCCGAGCTTGATCGCTCCGAGGCGGCTGTCAGCAAGATCCTTAACGCCGTCGGGGCCAAGATCAACCAGGCTGAGTCTGATCTTGAAACCGCCTTTCTAGGTACTTCGGAAACTTTGGAGCGGCGATCATGCTCAAAATGGCCCTCCGCGGACCCCGATTTCGCCTGTGCCCCAGCGGAAACTTCCGAGAGGCATGATCGACAAGAGGTGCGGAGCGTTTTGCGATCCGGGCTCCGCGGCGTGACGACGAATCGGTGGCTCCGGGACTGCGGCAAACCGGTCGGCGTCTCGGACGTCGCTCTGATCCAAAACGGAGATCATCACTGCTACAGCGGCCTGTCGACGTGTGGATCTGGGTGGGTTTGTCCGGTTTGCTCGGCCAAGATCAGGTTCCGGCGGGCCGACGAGATCTCCCGGGCCATTGCCCGGGCCATCGAGGCCGGTTTTGGGGCTGTTTTCGTGACCCGAACAATCCCCCACACCGCCGAAGATGAACTGCGCACAACCCTCGGCGGCCTGACTGAGGGTCGCCGATGGGCGGGACGACACTGGGCGGTTAAGAAGGTGCGAGAGGAGGCCGGCTTCCTGGGATGCATCACCGCGAAGGAAATTACCCGAGGGAACAACGGTTGGCATCCCCACACGCACGATGTGGAAGTCTTCCGTCGGCCGGTCACACCGAAGGTCTACGGGAAGATGTGCAAGGAGTATTTCGATAAGTTGAATGCGTTCTACGTACAGAAGGGGCATAAGCCGATGGTGAAAGGCATTGGCGTGAAACTCGATATCATCACCCGGGACTCTGACGCCCTTGGCCGCTACCTTGTCAAACTCCAGGAAACCGGCGTCGGCCTGGGTAACGAAATGGCCCGCGGCGATTTGAAAAAGGGTCGGAAAGGAAGTTTGATGCCGTTCGATATCGCCGCCTACTTCCTGCGGACCGGCGACGTCGCCGCGTTGAAGCTCTGGCACGAATACGAACGCGAAACCAAAGGCAAGTCCGTGATCCGGTTCAGCCCAGGGCTGCGCGCCGAGCTCCTGCCCGGCGAGGAGGAGGCCTCCGACGAAGACCTCGCCGCG
>NZ_CADCWT010000459.1 GCF_902806485.1 Candidatus Frankia alpina
TCAGACATCCCATGAGCTGGGGTGTCAAACGGCGACGTCGACGGTGACTTTCTGCGGCCAGGAGATTGCTTCGTTGTAGAGGGTGTGGGTCTTGAGGCAGCCGTGGAGGATGCCGACGAGCCGGTTGGCGAGCTGGCGCAGGGCTGCGTGGTGGCCGGTGCCGCGGGCGCGGATCGTGTCGTAGTAGCCGCGGGCGCCTGGGGAGGCGTTCAGGGCGCAGAAGGCCTGCTGGTGCAGGGCGTCGGCGAGTCGGCGGTTGCGGGCGTAGCGAGCCAGGGCGATCTTCTTCTTCCCGGATGCGCGGGTGATCGGGCTGGTCCCGGCGTAGTTCTTGCGGGCCTTGGCGTCGGTGTAACGGCCGGCGTCGTCGCCGAACTCGGCGAGCACCCGGGCGGCGAGGACCGGTCCCAGACCGGGCTGGGAACGCAGGATCTCAGCGTCCGGGTGCTGGCCAAAATGGTCGGCCACCGCCTCCTCGAGTCGGGCGATCTCGGCGTTCAACGTCGTCAGGATCGCGACCTGAGCGCGGACGGTGGCCGCGTAGGCCACGCTCACCACGGCCGGGACGGGCAGCTGGTCGGTGCCGAACGCGGCCCGGATTTTCCGGGTCTTCTCCGCGATGTCACGGCGACGGGCCCGCTTGAGCGCCGCCGAGATCGCCGCCACGGTCAGCCGGCGGGCCTGGGCCGGGACCGGCGCCCGGCCCAGCAACTCCAACGCGTCCGCCGCGGTCAGGTCATCAAACGCGACCAGCGCGACCGGGAAGTACTCCACCAGCGCAGCACGCAACCGTTGCGCCGCGCGGGTCCGGTCCCAGACCAGCGTCTGATGCGCCCGGGCGGTCACCTTCACCGCCTCTGCCAGCTCACTGTCCCCGGCGACCGCCCGCAGCTGATGGCCGTCGGTACGGACCATGTCCGCCAACGCGTGCGCGTCCCCGGCGTCGCTTTTCACCCCCGACGTCGAGTACCGCTCCCGATACCGGGCGGCCTGCATCGGATTCACCGCGATCACCCGGTAGCCCGCCGCGACCAGCGCGGACACCCACGGCCCCCGGTCCGTCTCGATCCCGACCATCACCAGGCCCGGATCGGCGTCCTCGGACAGGTGCGCCCCGACCAGCTCGTGCAGCCGGGCGATCCCGGCTACTCCTTCCGGCAGCCGGGCCTTCGCCCAGGCGCCGGCCCGTGCCGTCCTGGACCTCCACATCATGATGATCTTCCGCCCAGTAGTCCCCGACGAACAGCAAACCGGCCTCCGGTGTCCCTGACAGCATCGTGAGCGTAGCCACGGGAGAACCACCAGCGACCTAATGGACAAGTACTCACGCCGTCACCGGCAGGCACGACATCCCATCAGCGATCAACTCTCCCGACCACTGGCAGGGGCACGGTCTGACCTTAGGACTCGACCACGTCCAGGCGGAGAGAGTGCTCACCTGCCGGCGGCTACCGGCACCGAGCCTGCCCTACGCCGACCCGGTAGCTCCCATTAGGC
>NZ_CADCWT010000460.1 GCF_902806485.1 Candidatus Frankia alpina
TAGTCGTCGTTGTCGGCGGCGCCCTGTTCGCGAGGGATGCCTGGGACCTCCTGCCAGACGGAAAGTCTGTACTGGGCGTCGGCACCGGCCAAACCGTTGAGGTCGCGGGCCACCGCGCGGTGGCCCGCGCGGTGGATCAGTGCGAGGCAAGGATGGTGGCGGCCGGGGGTTCTTTCGACACCGCGCACTACGTAAAGGGGATGTGGACGTCCACCTATACGGGCAAGTGCACCCCTGTTTGGAAGCGGCTAGCGCAGTACTGGTGGCCTTGGCTTGGAAGTGGCTAGCGCAGTGTTGGCGATCATGGCGCTGGCCGCGGAGGGACGTGCCTCGGTCCGGTCAGAGCCTGGTCACGGAGGAGCTTTTCAGGCTCGCAACGGTGAGTACTGGACGTATCGCTAGAGGTGTCGAGCTATATGCATAAAATTACAGAATTCTGTATCTGTAATTACGGTTATCCGCCCGCAGGTTTTGTTGTTATGGGCTCCGAGTTTTCCTGACGTGTGCTACGTCGGAGGTATTGCGTGGACAAGATGAAGCGGAGCGGCTGGCGGGTCCGGAGGATAATGATCAGCGCCATTGTCGTGGCAGCGCTAGTCTTCGGCAGCTACAGCTGGAACCACGTGGGGGTTAGGGAGGTCGAACGCTGCCTGGTCCAAATTGAACGGCAGTGGGTCATCCACCGGGCTGGTGGACCCCCCGGTCGTCGTCCGGCCGAACCTGGACGTTGGGCAACGGCCAAGTTGAGCATGCCCTGGGACGTCGAAGTGCCCCGCTGAAACAGTCCAGCGGGGCACTTCGACGTCCCAGGGCATATGGGCCGCCCGTGGGAGAGAGGTCGCCCGAGGCGGGGGGCGTCCGTCGGCTTGCCGCGGGCGCGGGTTTCCTGTCTGCTCACCGCCTACCACCTCGACACCACCGGCCTCCACGGCCCCACCCAGGAGATCAACCCGGCAGGTGTCGACAACAACGCGCCGTTGTTTGACCAACATCCCCAGCTGATCTTGCCTGGAGGTGTCCAGACCCCTGCAGGGACTGTCCTGGCGGGGGTCTGGCGTGGGGCTGGTGGGACTCCCCGCCGGACAGCTCGACGGGGAGGTGGTGCTGGTGGGGCGTCAGATGGATCTTTCTGGATGGGTCCTACCGGTGGCAGCTATCGTTTCCGGCTCCGGCGGTGCAGCACCGAAGCGCCAGCCAGACTGGATGTTGCGACGGTAGAAGGCGCGGATCTCTCGTACCGCCTGTCCATCTGGCTTGACGGACAGTGGCTTAACCGGACTACGCGTAAACCTGAGGACATCCATATCTGCGTGAAGGTGCCACCTGACGATGTGAAACATGAGGCGACTGAGGGCGTAATTGAGCGGAGCGAAATAGCGATCTGGACCAAGCTTGCGGACGGCAATCCGCCAGGTAATGATAAAGATTTCATCGCGAATCGGAGTATTGCCGATAAGAATTGTCAATAATGGCGAGGTCCGGTTAATGTGCAA
>NZ_CADCWT010000461.1 GCF_902806485.1 Candidatus Frankia alpina
CGGCAGGAGGCGAGCAGGTCGGCGGTGGCCCAGTCCTGCGACGGTGGTGCCCAGGCGCCGGGGGGTTGGGTGGCGTCGTCGAGGCGGAGCACGCCGTGGAAGTGGATCGCGCACCGTTTCTGGCCTTCAGCGACCTTGATGCCTGAGATCTTGATCTGCTTGCGTAGTGCGCTGTCACTGAGGCCGAGGTGCCAGGCCATCCGCCGGTAGGTGAGATCCAGGGTGCGTTTCCACAGCAGGGGAGCGAACCGGTTCCACACGACCAGGCCGGCGGGGTCGAAGCAGTCGGGGCAGATCGGTGCGCCCAGGCGGGGGTCGTCGTCGGGGTGGACGAGGTGGCAGCCGCGGGCCCGGCCGTGCGGGCAGCGGCCGCGCCGGTCGTTGCACCGTTGGGCGGGGCCGTGGTTGGCGCGGCGGGAGTGGACCGCCCCGAACGAGGGTGCGGTGACCGTGACGAACAGGCCGGGGTGGCGGGCGACGGTGTCGGGGACGTCGTGGCCGCCGACCATGCCGGCGTGGACGATCTGCCAGGCGTCGCCCTTGTACAGGTAGGAGCAGGACGGGCAGACGGTGGCGCGCCGGTTGCCGCAGGGCACCAGGATCGTGGCGTCGGGCATGCCTGAGGAGTCGAAGGCGCGGTGGATCTCACCGGTCGTCGTGTCGGCCTGGTCGACGTGGCCGGTCAGGCGGATCGGGTGGGTGCAGCCGCCGATGCGTTGGATCTGGGCCCATAGGGCGGTGAACGTGCCGTCGGCGAGGCGGTCGGCGCAGTCGGGGAGAACGTCGGCGAGCATCAGGAGTCTCTCGTGTCAGCCGGCATGGCAGTGACAGGGACCCGGAGAGGCTTCGCAACGTGCCTGGCGGCGTGGGGCTCGTCCCACGCCCAATGCAGGCGGCCCGCGCCAAGGGCCAGAGGTGTAGTGGTCCGTTCTGGCCAACGGGTCGACGGTGTGTGACGTTCCGACCACCCACACAACGGCCGGGCAACGGCCCGGGCGGGTGGGCGAGGAACGTCAACCGTCACGATCGGTCCTTTCAGCGGAACGGTCGTCACATGACGACCGGCGGGCGAGAGGGGTTTCGGCGCGGCCGCCTTGATGTGGGCGGGGAACCGTCACGAGCCTTCCCCCCTAGCGGTGCCAGACCAGGACAAAGACATGTCGGATGTCTGGCACCTGGTTGCCCAGTGCCCCTGACCAGGCTGTTTGCCCCGGCCACCGCAAGCAGGCCGGGGAGCGGCGCGGGGAGCGGCGCGGGGAGTGGGGCGAGGAGTTGCCCGGGAGGTTGCCCAGGGAGTTCGCCCACGTCAGCGGCGAATGTGGCGTGCCCTTCTCGGTGGGTGGCGGGCATGGGTGTTCTCCCTGGGCGGTCGCGGTTCGGTCGTGGTGACGGCTCATCAGGGGAAGGCACAGCTGGGAGCCGAGACGTGACAGCGGCGGGCATCGCTGTGGCGAATCTGGCTGT
>NZ_CADCWT010000462.1 GCF_902806485.1 Candidatus Frankia alpina
GCACGTCTTGACTCGGCTGTCTCCACTTGGCCTCAAGCAGATCAGTCAGATAATTAGCGATAGCGTCAGAGGCAGTGTTGACCTGTTCCGGCGAACCGGTGGAGCTATAGTCATTTATCCACAGCCGAAACTGGTCCCGATCACCCTGCGGTAGGCCCAATATCTCGCAGATCACCGTAAAAGCTAGCGGGAACGCGTATTGGTTGACAAGGTCGATCTCCAATTCTCCAGCAAGGCTGCTCAGCAGCCCGCTGGAGAGTTGTTCTATTCGAGGTCGCAACGCGTTGATCCGTCCTGCAGTGAATGAATTCTCAACCAGCTTACGTAGACGGGTATGATTCGGCGGATCGCTTTCTAGCATATGTTGCGTAACCGCACCATTAACATTCCGGCACGCAAAGCCGGGTAGTGTATTACGCTCAACAAGGTTGCGAGCCAAGATTAAGTTTTTCGATAGCCCCTGGTTAGCAAGAGCCGAACGGGCGTCTTCAAAACGAGTAACTACCCACACCCGCAAACCGTCTGAAGTAATAGTCCGATAAACTGGCTCCCTTTGCCTGAGTTCGGCATACAGCAAATACGGGTCTTGCGTAAACTGTTCCTGAAACGGACTTTCGAGCGAGCTCACTGGATCATCCTTCCCCATCGCGCAAGCACCAAGCACCAAGCACCAAGCGTCGAGTTAAACCTTTCCATTTAAGTGATCATAGCTAGTGGCACCGATCAACATCAGCGATACGACCGAAGAGCTCTACGCTGAGATGAACCGGCGGGCCGCGGTGCTGAAGCGCCGCCGGCTCAGCCCGTGGGACGGCCCCCAGCTCACCGTCGTCATCGACGAAGGCCAAGCGGTCCTCGCCCAAGATCCACCGGAACAAGCCGCGGCTGCAGCGTCTGGTCAAGCTGTCCAGCCTGGGCCGATCCCGGGGGGGCCGACGAGATCTTCATCGGCGGTCTCCTCCTCTGTGGGGAGAAGCGGAGGCGCAGTTGCCCGTGTAGGTGGACACCCAGATCCCATTTGCGAGACTTGTGGTAGTTATCGGTGGTCACCTTCCCCGACTGACACTGAGCCTTCGCGAAAGACGTGGCCTTGGCCTTCGCCTCCTCGGCGGCTGCGCCTGCGCCGTAGACGTACACGAGCGCTCCCTTCGGACGGGTGCCCGCAGCGAACGATGTGCCCCCTACGCCGAACAGGGTGCCACCGATGACAACAGCTGCGGTCAGGGCCTTTGCTGCCCGAGTCTTCACGATGAGCCTCTCGTCCAAGCCCCCGGCGTCAACCTGCGCGCCATGATCAAGTCGATGAACTTTTCCTGATCATGGTGGACCATCGTCTCATCGCCGGGGTGCCAGTGCCCCGCCGATGGCCAGTTCCACGGAGTACTCGACGCCTCCAGACACGATCAGTCGAGGGCGTTAGTCAACGGTGTTGTCGACACCCGCTGGGTTGATCTCCCGC
>NZ_CADCWT010000463.1 GCF_902806485.1 Candidatus Frankia alpina
GACCCGGCCGCATCCCACCTCCACCCGACGATTGGAGGTGTTCCGCGGGACCGGGACCGGGACCGGGCAGAATCCACTCCAGTCCGACCCGGTGAATTAAAGATCAGTAAACGCCTGCACCGGGCTGCGGGACGTCACGGTGCTGCGTGATCCACGAGCCCGCCGGGCCGTTGAGCATGCGGGCCCGGTGGAGGCGACGCTGGAACAGCCGGACGAGCTCGGCGTCGTGACGGCCGTCGTCGGCGAGGACGAAGTTCTCCAGCTCCCGCTCACCGTCCGCCCACGACCGCGGGCGCCGGCCCACCAGAGCGGCCGTGTCGTCGAGGTCCGCGGCGACGACCGCCGCCCCGATCTCGTCGATCCGCTGAAGGTGCCGGGCGAGCCGCACGGACATGCGGTTCTGGTAGCGCTGCGCGCCGGCGCCGAGGTCCTGCCGCTCGAGAGAACGGGTCAGGTGCAGATGCGCCGGCCCGTAGGCCGACACGACCTGCTCGGGTTCTTCCACCTCCGCCAGCTCGGCCCCGACGACGGTGGCGATTCCTTCGAGCGCCATCAGGTTTGTCTCGATGCACCAGTGCAGGTTGAGCATGTAGTCCGTGCCGGGCACCGGATCGGCGAGCACGGAATAGAATTCAAGCTTGTTCGACAGCGCCAACAGAATGTAGTGGTAATGGACGGCCTGGAGGTCCACCGGAGTGCCGCTGCGTTCCTCGTAGCGGCGCATGAGGGGGGCGAGGTCGCCCAGGGAGACGAACGGGCTGCGTACCCACATTCCTCCGAGATCCTGCATGGGGTCGCCGACGTGCCCGAACTCCAGATCCAGCAGCGCGGTGATACGCCCGTCGGAGTGCAGGAGCTGGTCGGCATCCCAGACGATCGCCGACTCGCGGCCGCGCGAGTCGGGACGATGACGTGACAGCCAACCCAGCACGAACTCCTGGAAGGGGTCGGGACGTTTCTTCAACTTCCGGTAGGCGGACTCCTCGAAGTGCCGCAGGCCCACCGAGCCGGGATCCTCGCCGGCGCCGGCGCGCACGATGCCCGCGTCCACGAACGGCGCCACGTCGAGGGCGTGCAGCCGGACGAGAATGTCGATGTAGTCCTCCATCGCCCGGCGACGTTCATCGTCCGGCACACCGTCGAAGGAGTCCCGTCCCTCGACGCGCGCCATGACGTACGCCCGCGGCTTCTCCGACCAGGCGTAAACGGCCGGCACCGGAATACCGTGCTCCTGCAGAACCGACTGGAAACGCATCTCGTGCGCGAGCGGGAACGCCGACGGCGAGTCGACCCGCTCGCCACGCACATATAAGGGAAGGAGCACGCCGTCGCGTTCGACATCGACCCACCAGGCCGGGCGCCATCGTGCCTGCCGCTCGATGCGCACGACCCTCCCGCCCACATCACGTTCCAACCAGCCGGTGATCCACTCGATGTGCCC
>NZ_CADCWT010000464.1 GCF_902806485.1 Candidatus Frankia alpina
CACACCCCGCAACAATTACCCAACCTCACAAATCGTTGCCGGGAATGGCTCACTGGCCCGGGACTTCCCGGCTCCGGCCGACACGAAGGTGCCTACTCGACGTTTGTCAACGTCTGCCGCCGCCTCTCAACGCCCCTCGGCTATCTCCGACGTTCTCAATGGCGCGTTGACGTCGGCTGCCTATCTCACCGACGATGAACTCGATCCGGAATGGGCGGCATTCTCCCGCAACTTTCAGCAACGTAACATTCCTGCAAATATTAGTCAAGGAAAGGAATAAAAAAATGCCTCGACGTAATAGGAATTCGGGAAGGTTCAATGTGAAACACAAGCCGTGTGGTGGTGCCGGCTACTCGGACTGCAACGGAAACGGGCTGGTCGCTCGCGGGGTGCGGGGACGGCGGGCCTGATTGATCTCTTCGGGACCAAAGGCGCTCGGGAACGCAAGGAAAGGATGCAAAGAAACAAGGAAGCTATGCGAAGGAACGAGGAGACTGCGGCGGCGTGGCGAGAGAGGGATCGCCTGCCTAGTGGCTATCGAGAGGCCGATGGTGGCTGGACTGAACGGGGGCAGGGCTGGACGGATGAGGAGTGGGTGAAGTACGTAGCAACTATGGGTGACGGTAGGGGGCGGCAGGGATGATCGGCGCTTTCGGAACGTTGTTTGCCACCGTCTACGCCGCGCACATGCTCGCCGATCATGTGGCCGGGCAGACGGACCGGCAGGCCGCGAACAAAGCACGGCCTGGCGTTGCCGGCTGGCGGGCGCTCGGCGCTCATCTGCTCGGCTACCACCTGGTCCTGGTCGGGATGGTCGCGCTGGCGGTGGTGGTTCTTGGCGTGCCGCTGTCGGCATCGGGTGCGGTCGGCGGGCTCGCGGTGTCGGTGGTGACCCACGGTGTGTGGGATCGGCGTCGACCGGTCGCCTGGGTCCTGCACCACTTCCGCGCACCGGAGTTCGCGGCGTTGGCAGACCACGGGCTCAACGGCATGTACCTCGCTGATCAGTCCCTGCACGTCGCCTGCTTGTGGGCCGGTTGCCTCCTCGCCGTTGCCCTGTAAGAAGATCGCAACCCGTCTCGCGGGTGGGTGGACACCCGTCTCAACAGATACCCACTCACCCGTTGGTGGAAAATTGGCAGATCGCATGGAACGCGCGGGGTGCCCGACCCATCACCCTAGGTGAGACCACGCCAACTACTCTCTGTCCCACCTGGTGGGGCGTCCCTCATGCGCGACGGCTCGAAGAACCTTTCGCCACCACTACGCGCGGGCATTACCGGCCATTGGGTCTCAGTCCATACTTCCCCCTTGCCCGGGGTCAGTCGCCAAAGCTTTAGCGGATAGCCGTGTGTGTCAAGGGCGTTCACGAAGTGCCCTTGATACGCGCGGATAGCCGTTAAACAATGTTGCGACCCCGGAAAAGGGAAACCTTCTG
>NZ_CADCWT010000465.1 GCF_902806485.1 Candidatus Frankia alpina
AATCGTGTTCGCGGATCCGATATCGATACCGAGCTGATAACCCACCGCGACTCCCGACCCCGCCTGATCATCGAAACGCCCCGACGCACGTGGACTGCCGCCGGCCGCCGGTGACCTTGCCCCTCCGTATGGTGCGATCATCGTAGACGCTTGACCAGGCAATCTTCGTGTCCGGTGCCAGACAGGAAAGGTCGGGAGCAAACCGAACCGGAAGCGCGCCACTAAGTGGCCAACCGGGGTCGGAGAGTAGCAGCAGCTCTATCCGGAAGCGAGTCGCCCAGAACCCGGATCAGGTCGGCAGGTACCGCACGAACAGGCCGATCAGAATTCTCCCACCAGTCCGCTCATCCCCGGGGAAGAAGTGGATGCGGTTACGATGACGTTCGAGCTTGGTATGCCACTCGCAGCGGAAGACGTAGCCGCGGAAGCTCGCATCCCGCTGTCGCATCAGCGTGGGCGATCCCCTCGTCTTCCCTTCGATGCTGACCCCGATGCCCAGCCGCGCCGAAATCTGCGCCGACGAGCCCTTCTCGGCCTCGAAGGTCTCGGCGAAGCCGTCATCGAGGGCAGCCAGATGTTCGATGACGCGGTCACGGACCGCGTATCCACCATCGAACCTTCGGAAGGACAGGCCGTCCGCGAAACACAGGCCGGGAAAGGCCCGACCGGCAAGTTCGAAGAATACTCCTTCGTGCACCGCCTCGAGGCGCATCAGGGATCGATAGAAAAGCCGCACGTCGCGATCATCGTCGAGGAAGGAAATCTCGACCCGGCCGTCCGTGGTGGTCACTCGGCGGAATCCGGCCAGGCGGCGCCATCGCATAAGTGAGGACCGCCACGTTCCGGCCGGTCGCGACGAGCTGGGCCGCCCGAGCGATGCCGAGCCCGTACACCGACAAGCCGTCGATGACGGCCGCACCATCGACGGAGACCGCCGGATCCTCGTCCCAGTCCGCGCACTTGTCCAAGAGTTGCAGAAGCCGGTTACGGAGGTCCCGGTCGATCAGCGGCGAACTGGCCAGGACGCTTGCAATATTCTGTCCGAAGGCGAATTCCCCCGCCGCCCATCCACTCAAGATTCCAATGGTCTCGCGCTCGCTTCCGACCTTACTCAGGAGTTCTGCGAGCTACGCGAGTTCCTCTTCGGCGGCGGACCAGTCGGCGACTCCGGCGCAGCCTAATGCCTCCTCGTCGACGACGAATCTCACCGCCTCCGCCTGCGCAGTCCGGCGAGGCTGGCGAGATCACGCTCGCTCTGGTCGAAGAAGCCCTGTGGCCAACTGGACAGCGCACCCGATTCTGTGACGTCGATCGCGGTTCTTCCCTCGACACCGAAGTAGTGAAGTACCGCTTCGTTCGCCGGCATTGAGCCATTCCCGGTGTCGATTTGTGAGGTTGGGTAATTGTTGCGGGGTGTGAGTG
>NZ_CADCWT010000466.1 GCF_902806485.1 Candidatus Frankia alpina
CTGGTTCTTCGCGCTGGCGATGCTGTGCGGCCTGGGCTTCGCCGCTGGGAAGGCGCTGGAATACGGCGAGAAGCTCCACGCCGGTATCACCCCGACGACGAACGCATTCTATATGTACTATTACGTACTGACCGGAGTGCATGCGTTCCACGTCGTCGTCGGCATGTGTGTACTCGCCTTCCTCTGGCGGGCGACCCGAAACACCACCCGTCCCCCTAAAACCGTGACGATCGAGGCATGTGCGTCGTACTGGCATATGGTGGATGTGTTGTGGATCGTTTTGTTTCCGCTTCTTTATCTCATCTGATATCGGGGGCCCGCTCGGTCTGGGCCGGCCGGGTGGTATGCGTATTCGCCGGGCTTCTGCTTCTCACTGGCGGATCGTCATGGTTCGCTGAGTCTGATGCCTCCCGCGGGGTCGCTCCGACGGCATTCATCATGACCATAGCGGCCTTGAAGATCCGCCTTGTCGGCATGCACTTCATGGAGCTGAGGCATGCCCCGCTCGCGCTGAGGATCGCCTTCCATGGCTGGATCGTCGCTGTGTGGGCGCTCGTGGTGGGTCTTAGCTGATCCGTGGGCCGGGTCCGGGCTTCGGCCGGGTTACCGGGTCGGCGGAAATGCGACCGGCGAGGGTCAGCGAAGACGGCGAGTGCGTCATCATCACACTCGGACTCGGCCCCGAACAGCGACTCGGTGGGCACCACGCGGTTGACCAGGCCGATGCGCTCGGCTTCCTCAGCGCCGACGATCCGGCCCGTGTACCCGATCTCGGCCGCCCGGCCCGGCCCGGCCCGATCAGCCGCGTATTACCGCGGGACGGACCGAGCCCTTGTGCTCCAGGCGATGGACACAGGCACGCCGCACCCCAGACTACGAAGATGTTAGACACTTCCGTGATCTACAAGCGGCGTGCCTGCTAGGCCAAGCGGTGCATATTCATGCTGTCGCGTCGATCGAAACGACTCAGCCGGGGGTGCGTTGCGCCGCGCTCACGGCTGAAGCTGCCTTGCTCTGCGCCCGAGCCTCGCTCCAGTCCGCGTCGGTGAGTTTCGCGAGCTCGGCAAACGTGCCTGGGCCGGCGAGCATCTGGCCGCCGTCCATCGCGATCGTCTGGCCGGTCAGATAGTCGCAGGCATCCGACAACAGGAAGATCACAAGGTTGGCCAGTTCGGCGACGGTGCCGGGTCGCCCGGCCGGGATCCGGTCGGTCTGGGTCGCCCCGCTCGAGCTCCTGCCGGTGGGGTTGAGCATTGCCCAGGCGTACTCGGTGGGGATCGGCCCCGGCGCGATGGCGTTCACCCGGATGCGGTGCCTGGCCCACTCCGCCGCCACTGAGCCATTCCCGGCGTCGATTTGTGAGGTTGGGTAATTGTTGCGGGGTGTGAGTG
>NZ_CADCWT010000467.1 GCF_902806485.1 Candidatus Frankia alpina
GTCCGACGACATCCGCAGCTGTACGGTCGATCAGTATCGACGCATCGGGATCGGTCTGGGTCAGCAGAACCACCAGATCCGTGCCCTTCGTCGCCTCGACGAAGGAGGATTCAGCGACCGCGATTTCGAACATCTTACCGATGTACGCGTACACCTCGCCAGCATTCTTGAACACGCTCACCGGATCTCCATTTCGACTGGTCCGCTTCCAGCGGGCAGGCCAGCTACGGCGGCTGCCCTCGCCGGCGGAGGAGTTGACCGAAGCGCGACCGACGTTAGAAGCCACCGCGTCCGGCGCCTCATCCTTCCAGGGGCTCTTCTGGCTCAGAGGGACGACGACCCGGGCGAACCCTTTGGGTGCGCGGCCCAACATCGGCATCCGGAGCCAAAATCTCACCCGAACGGAGGATTACCTGCACCAGAATGATCGGCACGCTCATCCTTCATGAGACGCGCCCCGAGGAGGCACTGATGCCCATACGCCGTTCAGCCGTCGTGCTGGGAACGCTCGGCATTCTGTCCGTGGTGCTTGGGTTACTACTGAAGTTCGTGCTGGTCCCGGTCCTGACGAAGCTGCCCGGCAGCACGGACCTCGGCATCACATACTCAGGCACCGGCACACTGCTCAACAGCCAGGCCCTGCAGTCCGGCGACACGAAACACGTCATCGCCTCGAACGTTCCGATCACGGTCGGCCGGCGTCTGAAGGTCACCAGCACGCACGGCGACACGGCGATCGTGAGCGACAACCTGACGATCCACGCCGGCACGCAGGCCCTGCCCAGCAACCACACCTACGCGCTGGACCGCACCTCACTGAAGGGGACGACCGCGTCCAAGGGGACAACGGTGGAACCGTCGAAGGGCGCGTTGAGCTCAACCTTCCCGATCGGCCCAAAGGCCGGCAACGCCTATCACTTCTACGATTCCACGACCCGGAACATCGTCCCGCTCCGCTACGCCGGGCACGACAAGATCCGCGGTCGTTCGCTGAACGTCTACACGGTCGCCGCGACCGGCCCGGTGAAGGATCCCGGCCTGCTGAAGATGCTGCCCCCGGCGTTGCCGAAGAAGCTGTTCGCCGGCCTGGCGTCGTTGCTCCCCGCCGATGTCAGGGCCAAGGCCACTCCGGCGACGCTGGCCGCGCTGCCCGACCCGGTCCCGTTCACCTACACGGGAATCACCCACATCACCGCCGACGTCGACAGGCAGACGGGCGTGCCGATCAATGAACACATCAACGAGCAGGTCGTGGCCAATATCACGGCTGGCGGCCAGACGCTGAGCCTCATCCCGGTTCTTGCACTGGACTTCCAGATCACTCCGGCCAGCGAGCCTTTCCCGGTAACGTTTCGTCGCTTTGCGTGACATCAATGT
>NZ_CADCWT010000468.1 GCF_902806485.1 Candidatus Frankia alpina
CAGCGGACGCGGCTACGCAGGTGGGCGGGGCTCAGCTAGGTGACGCGAGATTCCCCTCACCGCGCCGGCAGGCGAGCCGGTCGTGGGCGCGGTGGAAGACACGGTCGACTCCGGCGAGCAGCAGCACGGCGAAGATCGTGCCGGCCACGACGTCGGTCGGCCAGTGCACGCCGAGATACACCCGGGTCGACCCGATCGCGGTGACGACCACGCACGAGACGGCGACGCTCGCCCGCCAGGCCCGCCGCGACGACGTGTACAGCGAGATCACGATCGGAACCATGCCCCACAGCGCCGCGGCGGCCATCACGTGGCCGCACGGGAAGGACGGGCCGACCCCGGCAACCATCCGGTCGATGTCCGGCCGCGGCCGGTCGACCAGCGCCTTCGCGGTGAACTCGGCCAGTGGCCGCAGAGCGGTGACGGCGAGGACGGTGGCGCCGACCGTCCGGCACCGGGCCCAGGCGACCAGCCCGAGCAGCGGGCCGAGGGTGTAGACGACGCGGGAGCTGCCGAAGAACGACACCCGCCGGACGATCCAGTCCAGCGTGGCGGTGCGATGGGCGATGATCCAGGACTCGATCGGGGAGTCGAGGTGGCCGACGACGAACCCGTTCGCCCAGTGCACGGTCACGGCCATCACGGCCAGGATCGCGGCGAGGACGGCCAGGCGGCGCCAGCCCGGGACGAGCACCGGGGCGGCCGAGGTCGGAACGTGCCGCCGGCTCTCCAGGAAGGCCGAGGGCGATAGAGGGGGGGACACGAGGACTTCAGTCGTGACAGTCATTATCACAAGAGCGTATAGGCCCGTTCCCCAGGTGTCTCGGCCACGGTCGGTGCGATCATGGGGCACCGGCCGTCCGCGACGGCGATCAGTCCCACATGAGCCCGCCGTCGATGAGCAGGGAGTGGCCGGTGATGAACCCGGCCTCGTCGGAGAGCAGGTAGGCGACGGACCCGGCGACCTCCGCCGGGGTCCCGATGCGCCCCATCGGGACGAGGGAGGCCCATTCCGCCTGCTGCTCGGGGCCGTAGCCGGCCAGCCCCTCGGTGAGGATCGTGCCGGGACAGACGGCGTTGACGCGGATGTTGCGCCGGGCGTACTGCAGCGCCGCGTTCTTCGTCAGGTCGACGACGCCGTGTTTGGCGGCGGTGTACCCGGCCATCGCCGGGGCGTTCTTCACCCCGGCGTTGGAGGCCATGTTCACGATCCGGCCGTGCCCGGCGGCGACCATGTGGCCGAGCTCGGCGCGCAGGCAGAGGAACACCCCCCGCAGGTCCACCCCGAGGACCCGGTCCCAGTCCTCGATCGGCACTGAGCCTTTCCCGGTAACGTTTCGTCGCTTTGCGTGACATCAATGTTGTGTTGGTGT
>NZ_CADCWT010000469.1 GCF_902806485.1 Candidatus Frankia alpina
GGGCGGTGAATCCGTAAAATTACGGTTTCCTCGAGTATCGACAGGTCTGCGATGGCGCGGCGCGGCAGCCACGGCAAGTCTCCGTGTTGTACTGATGTTCCCAGTCGGGCACACAGGGGGTAGTCGATGCCAGCGACGCAGTGGGACACGGAGTCCACCCGGCTGCTCTGCGCGGCCATCCTGGTAGACCGCGACCTACCGAACCGGCTCCTGCGGGAGTCCAAGGCCGCCCCGCGGGCGCTGCCAGCCGCTACTGACGTCGACCTGGCCACGGCGACGTGCTGCGCGATCGTGGAACTGCGGCGGCGCAGGGTTCGGGACGGCCTGCTTGCCGCCTGTTGCGCGCTCCTCGCGGTCGGCCTGATCGGCTCCATCATTGGTGATCATAAGTTGTGGGTGTTAATACTGGTATCTCTCCTGGTGGCCTGGGTCGTGGTACTCGCCACCGCGATGCTCAGCACCGAAGAAATGATCAACCAGTTCACCCGCCGCACCTTCAATCCCAGCCAGATCGTGGCCAAAGTCGATCAGAGACGTCGCGAAAATCTCCGGGAACTCTACGACTATCCTGGCCACAACGTCACCGTCTACAGCGGCTACTCGCCTTTCGTCGGTTCCGGTGGCATCCTCGGGTCCTGGTCATTCTCTGTCGACGTCGGCACCCCGGCGGACCAGAACACCCCACTCGAGCAGTTCGGTGTCGAGGAGCTACGCAGCCATGTCCTGGACGGTCTGCGCGACCTACGCTGGCCGCAGCTGACCATCGAAGAACGGCTGTTCATCAACGGATTAGATCTGGTGCCGAACAGCCCACTGCTACCCCACGGGTTGAAACGTCCGGTGCAGACCGTCGACCAGCCTACGTTCGAAGCCCTCCTGGCGGGTCCGGACGAGAAGATGCGACGCTACACCTGCATCCGAGTCTCCGGCTGGGCGGAAACTCTCGTCTTCTCCCTTGGCTGCGCTTCGTCCTACACCCACGCAGCCTCTACGTGGAGGCGTCGAGCGCCGTGCTGACACCCGTGCAAAAATCCTTCGATCTGCCCGAACAGCTCGCCACCATGACCGAGATGGAACGCTTCCGTCGCGATCTGGGCGGTGCCAACCGCCGTACGCTCGCCCTGCTACTCAGAAGCATCCCCAGCATCGTCCAATTCAGGCGGGTGCCCCATCGGCTTAATATCGCCCGTGAGCGCGATAAACGCCTCATAAATTCCGGGCTTCCGTTCGACTATGGCAGCGGCCCGACAGTCCGGGAAGCCATCGCCGATCAAAACTTCCAACACTACTTCCAGCGCTCTGACAGGGAAGCTATTCCGAAACCGCCAGGTTGATCCTTTCGAAACTCGGGTGACGGTCAGCGAA
>NZ_CADCWT010000470.1 GCF_902806485.1 Candidatus Frankia alpina
GGTGATCGAATGGTTCGCGGGTGAGATGTTCGCGGATCTGCCGCGGCGGGACCAGCGCCTCACCGGTGAGCTGTACGTGCGGGGGCTGCTGACCGACGGCAAGCGCAAGAGCATGGTCCCGATGGCCGCCCGCCTCGGCGTGGACCCTCAGCGGCTGCAGCAGTTCATCACCAGCTCGACCTGGGACTACACCCAGGTCCGCCGGGGGCTGGCCGGCTGGGCGGTCGGGTTCTGCGACCCGGTCGCGCTGGTCGTGGACGACACCGGTTTCCCCAAGGACGGGCCAGCCTCGCCCGGGGTGGCCCGGATGTACTCCGGCACCCTGGGCAAGGTCGGGAACTGTCAGATCGGGGTGTCGGTGCACGCGGTCACCGACTGGGCGTCCGCCGCGCTGGACTGGCGGCTGTTCCTGCCAGAGTCCTGGGACGACACCGCCCTGTCCGACCCGCAGGAGATCGCCACCGCCCGGGCCCGCCGCGAACGGGCGGCGATCCCGGACGAGGCGCGGCACCGGGAGAAGTGGCGCCTCGCCCTGGACATGATCGACGAACTGGCCGGGTGGGGCATACCGACCCGGCCCGTGGTGGCCGACGCCGGCTACGGCGACGCCGCCGCCTTCCGCCAGGGCCTGACCGACCGGAACATCCCCTACGTGCTGGCCGTGAAGCCGACCACGACCGCCTACCCCGCCGACGCCACGCCGGTTCACCGCCCCGTACTCCGGGAACGGCCGCCCGCCCATGCCCGCCTACCCCGACCCACCCCAGGACCTCAAGACCCTGGTCCTGGCGGCCGGACGGTCCGCCGGCCGATACGTGACCTGGCGGCACGGCACCCACACAACCCCGGCCAACCCCACCGCCGCGATGCGCTCCCGCTTCCTCGCCCTGCGCGTCCGCCCCGCCAACCGGAACCTCACCCGCAACCCCGACCGGAGCCTGCCCGCCTGCTGGCTGCTCGCCGCATGGCCCCCCGGCCAGGCCGAACCCACCGACTACTGGCTGTCGACCCTGCCCGAGGGCACACCGTTGCGGCACCTCGCCCGCCTCGCGAAGATCCGCTGGCGGATCGAACACGACTACCGCGAACTGAAAGACGGCCTCGGCCTCGACCACTTCGAAGGACGCACCTTCACCGGCTGGCACCGCCACGTCACCCTCGCAAGCATCGCCCAAGCGATCTGCACCCAGCTCCGCCGCGACCCAAAAGTCCCTGCGTCGGCCTGACTCTCTACGCAGTCCTGCGACACCTCCAGACCCTGCTCGCCGTCTGGACCGGCGCCTGCCCCACCTGCCAACGACCCTTCAACCACACACTAGAAGTAACAGAACACCTATCCGGAGTCACCTAACAAAGTCCTACTAG
>NZ_CADCWT010000471.1 GCF_902806485.1 Candidatus Frankia alpina
CCCGGCCCTGACCCATGCCCTTCACCTGGTCCTGACTCCGTCGACCCGAGCCCTGGCCCTGGCCCTGGCACCGACACCGGCCAGGGCTCACGCTCTGCCGCTGGCTTCGCCCCCGGCGTCACTGCTGATCCGGGTCCGCGCTCAACCACTGACACCGGCAGCGATTCTGATGGTGGTGGCCTGGCGGGCTGTCCGCGGCTGCTGGCCGCCCTGTCGGAGCTCGCGCGACGGTCGGGCAGGCGGTGCACATGCCCGGCTGGGGGCTGTCCGATCCCGAGCTCGACGGCGCGGTTCTGGACTGCGCGGCGTTGCTGGCCCGTCTCGCCGCGGTCCGTCTCGGTCTGGTGCGGGAGATGCATGGCCGAGGCAGCGCGCTGCGGGAAGGCGCGACGAGTACCGCCGCCCTGATCCGTGCTCGGCTACGCATCCGCCCCGTCGACGCCCAGCGGCTGGTGGACCTGGCCTTGGCCGTGGACGACGATTTGGCCGCGACCGGTGCCGCCCTGATCGCCGGCACGATCAGCGTCGAACAGGCCCAGACGATCCACCTCGCGCTTCGCTCCCTGCCCCGCGGCGTTGACGTCGCCACCCGACGTTCCGTCGAACAGTTCCTGCTCACCTCTGCCGCCACGTTCGACCCCGCGGAACTCGCCCGGCTCGGCCGTCACATCCGTGAACGCCTCACCGACGTCGATACCAGTCCCGGCGGCGACGATCCCGACCCCGGGGGCAACGGCGCTGGCGACAACGACGGCGCCGGCGACGCAGACGCCGACAGCCCCCCGGACGGCGGTAAGGGTGCTGGTAAGAGGGATACCACCGACGCCGGAGATGGCGACGGCGATCCAGCGGATCGCCGTCGCCTGTGGATCACCGATCTGTCCGACGGCATGACCCGGATCAGCGGCGAACTCGATGCGGAAGCCGCCGCTCTGCTTCGCACCGCGCTCGACAGCCTCGCCGCCCACATGCCCGCCGTCGACGGCACTCCCGACCCGCGTAGCCCCGCTCGCCGCCGCGCCGACGCCCTCGTCGACTTTGTGCACCGCGCGCTCGATGCCTCCGCCGTTCCCATCTCCGGCGGAGTGCGCCCGCACCTCACCGTCACGATCCCCTGGCCCACCCTGGTCGGCCGCGGCGGGCCGGCCGCGTCGACCAGTTGGGGTCAGCCCCTGTCACGCGCCACCGTGCGGCGCCTCGCCTGCGACGCCGCCGTCAGCCGCATCATCCTCGACCCCGCCAGCGTCCCCCTCGACGTCGGCCGCACGCAGCGCACCGTCCCGGGCGACCTCCGCCGTGCGCTGGTCGCCCGGGACCGGGGCTGCGTCTTCCCCGGTTGCAGCAGGCCAC
>NZ_CADCWT010000472.1 GCF_902806485.1 Candidatus Frankia alpina
ACGATCACGACCGAAAGGGCATAAGTTACCCGCCGGTATGGAAACTCGGGCTAGGTACTGGCTCTGGGGCACGCCGGTGATCGGCCAGTGGCTGCGACGACCGAATGGTGGGTTACTCGCGAAGGAGCGTCTCGCTGGACGCGCGTGCACGTCACATTCCGGAAGCCACGCCGCCCCGATCGGTGATCGACTAGGGCAGGAGTGTGAGCGTCCGATTGGGTTTGGCAACGGTGAAGTGTCGGCGGTCGACGGTGGCGACCTCATCGACGCCGAGCCGTTCCGCGCAGGCGATCACTGATGCATCCACGGTGCCCAGGGGCAGGTTGCGGTACTGGTTGACCAGGTCCGCGATCCGCAGCCAGTCGGTTGGGTGGACGGCCTCGACATCGAACACCCCGGAGGCCAGGTCCGCGAGGAAGCGCAGCTTGGCCTGTGTGCCGAGTCGGGTACCGAGTAGGTAGACCACCTCGGTGATTACGAGGGTGGGGACGATCAGCGGGCCGGGATGGGTTTCCAGCAGGTCCGCGCAGGCCTTGTGATGTTGGTCGTCGGCGTCGACGTACGCGTAGAGCGGACCTGCGTCGACTACGAGGGCTATGACGCCACCTCGTTGGCGAGGATCTCCTCCATGCGTTCGGAGATGTCCTGCCTGCCGCTGCGGCCGGCGCCCCGAGCGCCGAGCACCCGCCGACCGTCGGTCGTCTCACTCCGTTCGAGGAGTTCGGCGAGACCCGCCGGCACGATCGCGGCCAACCGCTGGCCCTTGTCCGTCAGGTAGACGACCTGACCAGACGCGGCAGCCTCTCGGACGACCTCGGCAAGCTGGTCGTCGGGCGGGAGCGGCATCTCCGTCATGGCGACATCGTAACTTCGGCTCACCCGCCGCACCCTCCATCGATCTTCTCGCCTTGGGCGGGGCCCCGATGGTCCCGTCGATGCAAGACAGCTCGAGCAACAAGCCCGTCGCGACTCTGGCCGCTATTCCACTCTATGGCGATCAACGTGGCTGAAATCGCGCGTCCACAGAGAGGCCACGGGGGCTGTGGGTGCGAGGCTGGTGGGGTGACTCTGTCGAAGCGTGCGTCCTGGTTCCTGATCGCGGTCGGTGTCTGGAGCTGGGCGATCTGGCCGAACTTCCTGCGGAACATCTGGAAGGATGATCGTTTCTGGGACAACGGCCCGACCGGCTTTTTCACCGTCCACCTGGTCCTGACCGTCGTCTCGCTCGTGATCGGCTCCGTGGCCGGGTGGCTCGGTATCCGTGCGGCACGCGCCGGTCGTTCCAGCGTCGCCGAAGACGTTGCCCCACCCAAGCAACTGATCAATTCGGATTCGTCTACGACCTAGTAG
>NZ_CADCWT010000473.1 GCF_902806485.1 Candidatus Frankia alpina
GCTGAGGCGCCCCGCGTATTCCGGGCAGTAGATCTAATAGACTGAACCTGGAATGGCGTGTGCCATATGGCCGAACGTCGCAGGAAATTCTCGGCGGAATTCCGCGAGGAAGCAGTAAAATCGGTGATCGAGACGTCACGTCCGATCGCCGCCGTCGCTCGTGAACTGGGAATCCTGGAAGGCACCCTCGGCTGCTGGGTTGCGGCCTACCGGAAAGACCACGCCGGCGACGAACCACCGCTCACGGTACCGGAACGTGCACGGCTACGAGAACTCGAGAAGGAGAACCGGGAACTACGCCTCAAGGCAGAATTCCTGGGAAAAGCGGCTTCCTTCTTCGCCCAGGAATATCGGTAAGCTCGAAATACGAGTTCATCGACGTGGAGAAGGACACCCGCACACCAGCGGGCGCCCGAAAATATCGGATCGACGCGATGTGCCACTGGCTTGAGACATCCAGGTCCGGATACTACGAATGGCGATCGAGACCCGCGTCGGCGACCAGCCGACGCCGGGCCCACCTCACCCGGATGATCATAGCTATGTTCGACGGCTCCGACGGAACCTACGGACACCGCCGAGTCCACGCCCACCTCTCCCGCCAAGGCGAGACCTGCGGCATCGAGCTCGCGCGATCCCTGATGCGCCAGGCGCACCTGGTCGCCTGCCAGCCCCGCCCCTGGCGGCACTCCCTCACCGACGCCGGCCCCACCGGCCCGATCCCGGACCTGGTCAACCGCGACTTCACCGCCTCCGCCCCCGGCGTGAAAATGATCGGCGACATCAGCTACATCCCGACCTGGCAAGGATGGCTGTACCTCGCCACCGTCATCGACTGCCACACCAAAGCCATCATCGGCTACGCCATGGACGACCACTACAGAACACCACTAATCTCCGCGGCGATCATCAACGCGGCCCGCAACACCCCGCTAGCCCCAGACGCGATCTTCCACACCGATAGGGGCAGCAACTACACCTCGGAAGAGTTCGCGAAAACCCTCACCGAACTCGGCCTCCGACACTCGGTCGGGCAGACCGGAATATGCTACGATAACGCGATGGCGGAATCGTTCTTCGCCGCCCTGAAGAACGAACGCGTCCACCGCACCTCCTACCCCACCCGCGAACACGCACGCCGAGACATCACCCGGTACATAGAGTTCCACTACAACACCCGCCGACTCCACTCCGGGCTCGGCTACAGAACCCCGCAAGAAGTCCACAACGAATACCTGAACCGTAATGATGCAGCCTAAAGCCGACTATTAGAATGCGTCCGGAAAACGCGGGGCCGATCA
>NZ_CADCWT010000474.1 GCF_902806485.1 Candidatus Frankia alpina
ACATTGATGTCACGCAAAGCGACGAAACGTTACCGGGAAAGGCTCAGGGAACCCGTTGGGCAGCCGCAGCGAACTCAAGCTTGTCGTGCCGTCGACCGTACTCATCGTGGAACGATCAGTGCAACTTGTCATGCCGGCGACCCTACACATCTTGAAACGATCGGTGCAAGATGTGTAAGCTGACGAACCATGGCGGGCCGCAAGCAATTCGACGTGGACGAGGCGCTACGACGCGCGATGCACGTCTTCTGGCGCTGGGGCTATTCGGAGGCCTCGATCGACCGCCTGACCGAGGGCACGGGCCTGGGCCGGAGCTCGCTCTACGGCACCTTCGGCGACAAGAGCACACTCTTCCGGAAAAGCCTCCAACGGTACGCGCAGACCTACCACCCGCTATACGACCAGGCACTGTCCGGCCCCCACCCGAGCCCGAGCGTCGTTGTGGCCGCCTACCTGCAGGTCACCCTGAACCGCATCGCCGACCCGACGGTCCCGGATGGCTGCCTGCTCACGGTGTCGGCAACGCAGTTCCCGGCCCTCGACGCGGAGGGCCAGGCGATGGTCCGCGCCATGATCTGCGGTTTGCGGACGATGCTGGAGCAGGCGTTGCTGGCGGCGGGGGCCGATGATCAGGAGACGGCAGAGCTGGCGTTGTGCACGCTGGCAACGAACAAATCCCTGGCGGTGCTGAGTCGCGCCGGCTTCTCGAGCGAAGACCTGGCAACCGTCGCAGCAGCCGCCGCCCGTATCCCCGGGAGACCACATCCACTACCTTAAGTAGTGCGATGGGCACCCAGGGCACCGGCAAAGTCGTTAGATGATGCCGAGTAGTGCCAGTGGTCGGGTGCTGTCGCGGGCGTGGTGGCGGTTGGCGGCGATGTTGGTGACGCCGGTGATGCGGAGTGTGCGGATGGCGGCGTTGCGCAGAGCAGCCATGACTTCAGGTCCGGTGCCGGTGCGGATCTGGGAGCGGTCTTCGTCGTAGGTGACGTCGCGGACCCAAGCGTTTCGGCTGGTCCAGGCGGCGCCTGCGGCGGCGTATCTGGGAGGCGTTCGGGACGGCCCGCCAGGGCAGGCCGGCCAATTGCTGGTGCAGGGTGGGCTGGTTGGGGTGGGACCGGAATACGAGCGAAACGTGCCACACGCCAGCGGCCAGTACGTCACAGGCACGAACCGGTGTCGTAGGCGGTGGCGAGGACGTCTGCCGACTCGAAGAGACGACAACGCGGACACTGAGCCTTTCCCGGTAACGTTTTGTCGCTTTGCGTGACATCAATGTGGTGTTGGTGTG
>NZ_CADCWT010000475.1 GCF_902806485.1 Candidatus Frankia alpina
CCGGAGAGGTCGAGCTTCTCGAAGGCGGTGATCGACGCCTGCAGCAGCGCGACGCCACCACCGGCGACGATGCCCTCCTCGACGGCGGCCTTCGCGTTCGACACCGCATCCTCGATGCGGTGCTTCTTCTCCTTCAGCTCCACCTCGGTGGCCGCACCGACCTTGATGACCGCAACCCCACCGGCCAGCTTCGCCAGCCGCTCCTGAAGCTTCTCCCGGTCGTAGTCCGAGTCCGACTTCTCGATCTCGTTACGGATCTGGCTGACCCGACCGGCGATCTGGTCCGGGTCACCCGAACCCTCCACGACCGTCGTCTCATCCTTCGTCACGACGATCTTCCGGGCGCGGCCCAGCAGGTCCAGCGACGTGCTCTCCAGCTTCAGGCCGACATCCTCGGAGATCACCTGGCCGCCGGTCAGGATCGCGATGTCACCCAGGATCGCCTTACGACGATCCCCGAAACCGGGAGCCTTCACCGCAACACTCTTGAACGTGCCACGGATCTTGTTGACGACCAGAGTCGCCAACGCCTCACCCTCGACATCCTCCGAGATGATGACCAGCGGCTTGCTGGTCTGCATGACCTTCTCCAACAGCGGGAGCAGGTCCTTCACCGCGGCGATCTTACTGTTGACGATCAGGATGTACGGGTCGTCGAGGACGGCTTCCTGACGGTCCGCGTCCGTGACGAAGTACGGCGAGATGTAACCCTTGTCGAAGCGCATACCCTCGGTGAGCTCAAGCTCCAGACCAAAGGTGTTGCTCTCCTCGACAGTGACCACACCTTCCTTACCGACCTTGTCCAACGCCTCGGCGATCAGACCACCGATCGCCGAGTCACCCGCCGAGATCGACGCCGTCGAAGCGATCTGCTCCTTGGTCTCGACCTCCTTGGCCTGCTTGGAGAGCTCCTCGGAGACCCGCTCGACCGCGATCTCGATGCCCTTCTTCAGGCCGAGGGGGTTGGCGCCGGCGGCCACGTTGCGTAGACCCTCACGCACCAGCGCCTGAGCCAGGATCGTCGCGGTGGTCGTGCCGTCACCCGCGACGTCGTTGGTCTTCTTCGCGACTTCCTTGACGAGCTCCGCACCGATCTTCTCGAACGGGTCCTCGAGCTCGATCTCCTTGGCGATGCTCACACCGTCGTTGGTGATCGTGGGAACGCCCCACTTCTTCTCCAGAACGACGTTGCGACCCTTCGGACCGAGCGTGACCTTGACCGCATCGGCCAGCTGGTTCATGCCGCGCTCCAGGCCGCGCCGTGCCTCCTCGTCGAAGGCAATGATCTT
>NZ_CADCWT010000476.1 GCF_902806485.1 Candidatus Frankia alpina
TCACAAATCGACGCCGGGAATGGCTCAATGTCATCGGTGGGAGCGGCGTGAAGAACTCGGTGGGTGTCTCCAGGTGCAGACCATCGGCCTGGCTCGGGTCGCGGAAGCTCGTCGACGTGGTCCGGATGCTGCCGATCAGGGCATTCATGATTTCCCGGACCTGCGTCGCGGGGTCGGCGTCCTTGGCGAGGAAGGAGAAGCGGGTCGCGATCCGGCGGATGCTGTCGACGTTGACCTGGTCGCCGAAGCCGAACGCGACCACCTCCGGGGCGAACCGCCACGACCGGTCCCGCAGGTCGTTGAGCGCCGCGGACCAGTCTCCCGGTGCCTGGTGCTCCCCGTCGCTCATGAAGAACACCACCGGCCGGTAGATCGGCGTCCCCTTCGGCAGCGACCGCAGGCCTCCCTCGATCGCCCGCCGGGTCTCCTGGAACGCGGCGGCGAAGTTCGTGCCGCCCTCGACCATGAGTTCTGGCAGGTAGACCTCGGCCAGGTCGCACAGCGGCACGACGGTCCGCCCCACGTCGGAGAATGTGACGATGCTGATCCGGGCGATCTTGCCGACCGTCGGATTGGACTGCATCTCCTTCTGCAGCGCCGGCAGGGAATCGTTGAGCGCCTCCAACGGGCCGCCGGCCATGGACGCGCTCACGTCCAGAACCATGAAGACCGGAAATATCGTGTAGAGCTCGGAACTCTCGTCGGCCACGCGGAATCCTTTCGCGTTCTCGGGGTTAGCCGGAAGCTTTGATGGATAAAGCCACCACGAGCAGGTAAAGACCCGCGAAGGCAATGAGCGATATACGCGTCCGCTGGACTTGTGGATAAGACGCGGGACTGACGCCGCGCAATTGGATCAGGGCGAGGATGCAGTAGCCAAGACCGAAGGGCGAGTAGCATATTGCCGACAGTCCGATGGCATACCAGCCGAACCTGCCGCGCAGAGCCGTGAGCGCGAACCAGCCGGCGGGCACTCGGCCGCCGACGCCCGGGTTTCCGGGTGAGGGCCCGGGCTGGTACTGCAGCCCGTATCCGGGCGCCTGGTACGGATGCGGCGGCATCACCGGGCCGGTCTGGTATGGAGGAGGTGCGGGCTGCTGGTAGTGCTGCCCGGTTCTGGGCGGCTGGTATGGCGGGGGCTGACGGTAGGGGGATCTGAGCCTCGGCCACTGGTACGGCGGCGGGTAATGAGCCATTCCCGGCAACGATTTGTGAGGTTGGGTAATTGTTGCGGGGTGTGAGTGTCC
>NZ_CADCWT010000477.1 GCF_902806485.1 Candidatus Frankia alpina
AAAAGGCCTTTATGTTTCCTCGGAAAATTGATGTTTCCTCCTGCCAGATGGGATTTGGACTTAAGAGCTCTTTAGGGGGGGCTTGCAAGCACCTGCCTGGCCAGCCCAGGGGGCTGCCATGCCATGCCCCCCTCACATGGCCATGCCTAGCATGCTCATGAAAAGGCGTGTTCCACACTCTTCGTGCCGGTGGCGGGGGGTAGCGTCTCCACCGCCGCCCGGCGGTGGTTGTGGCGGCGGCGGCCGTCGACCTCCGGCGGTCTCTTCGAAAGTCACGCGGTCGGCTACATGAGTGCGTTGCCTACGTTTTTGGTGGCTTCCTCGGCATCATGCCTATGCAAAGCGGATGGTGTTCGTTTCACCCAGTGCTACGCATGGCCTTTGTCGTCGGCGGCAATCCGGCTTGTTAGACAATGCTTTCATGCGGCTGCCTCCTACGTGGTGGTCCTGTTCGTGGGTGTGGTTGTGTGTTCGAGATGCTTGTGGGGGCCCTCGGCCTCATGTGGGTGGAGCCTATGTTCATGGCGGTTTCGTTGGCGACAAGCTTGTGCACGCGGATGGTGTTAATTTCACCCAGTGCCACGCATGGGCAAGCTGATGGTGCCGTTCGAGCTGTGGCTGCGCTTTCATGGTGTTGATACTCTCTTTCCCGTTCGTTCGTTTTCATGCCTAGCGGTCTGGGTTCGGCGTCGCACAACGCTTCTGCACGCTTGGCTAGCCATCATGGTTGGTGGAGTGCGTGGTTCGTTTGGTGATGTTGTGGCCTAATGTACGTGACGGCGTGTGAGTGGTGGCAGGGTTGTATGGCTTGGCAGGCTCTGTGCTTGTGCATCGAACTGTTGGGCGTGCTCCCCCTCATTGTGTCTCCAAGCGTGTTTGTCACCTTGGGTGGTATACGGGTTCCTGTGTTGCATACCTGCTATGATGGAATTCGTTCCTATTTGACCCCTTTCCTTGTGAGTGCCCCATCGGGTGCTTGCAGGACCTCGAACTTGTCCACGTGCTACCATGCGTGCCACGCCTTGTTGCGTGGTTGTCATGGACCATGTGGGCATTCTCGTGCTCTTGGATGCGGAAAGTTTTGTGGGTGTGGGGGCTTATTGCCTCTGTTGGCCCAAACCGAGCGTTCTCGCTAGATACGAACGATTGTCGTGCCCGCCCTCGACCCTCTGCCCCCTTTTGGGTGCAGCAAGGTCTTGTGCGGTGCCGGCATCGAGAAGGAATGCTACCTGGTTGATCCTG
>NZ_CADCWT010000478.1 GCF_902806485.1 Candidatus Frankia alpina
GCGAGGACCACCTGGCCTTCGTCGATGAGCACGGTGAGCTGGGGGCCGTCCCACCGGCTGAGCCGGCGTCGCTTCAGCTCGGCGGCCCGGCGGGTCATCTCCGCGTGGACCTCATCGATCACCGCGTTGATCTCGTCGGTGGTGACGGCTACCCGGCAGACGCCGTCCCAGAGGGTGGCCTCCTCACCCTTGCCGTCGACGAACACCAGGTCGCCGCGCAGGTGAGCGGTGGCCATCAGCGGCCGGATTGACCAGGACTTCCCCGACCCCGACGCCCCGGAGATCAGCATCCGTTCGTCGAACGCCACCAGCACCTCCTCACCGGTCTCGGTATCCACCCCCACCGACATCGCGAGGGGGTCGGCGGGGATCCGGGCCGGCGTCCAGACCGCGGACACACCGTCGGTGGCCTGGCGGGTGGCCAGGGTGAGGACCGCCCAGCCACCCCGCGCACCGCCCGTGATCCGCAGCCGCAGCGCGGTCCGTGCGCCGAGCAGGGCGCGGACGCTGTCGGCCTTGGCGGCCAGGGCCTTGACGGTCCAGGTGCCGTCGAGGCGCACCTCGCAGCGGATCCCGCCCGGGCCGAGGGCCGGTGGGGTGGTGAGCGTGCCGGCCAGGCCCCGGTCGGCGGCGTGTGCCGTCCAGTACTCGGGGTGCAGCCGGTCGAGGAGTTGGCGTTCCTCGGCGGACACCGCCCCCTCCACGGTCGGGGCGACGGGAGCGTGGCGGCGGCCCAGCCACAGGCCGGCGGCGTGCAGGCCCACCAGGCCGGCGGACATCTCCACGGGCCAGTCCTGCGACGACAACCACGCCACCACCCCCGCCGGCACCGCATGAGCCGCATGCGCCTGCAGGGCCCGCTGATAGAGCGCCGCCGGGTAGGTCACCCGGGCGGCCTTCACGTCGGCCCTGGCGGCCTTCCTGCGGCCCTTGGCGGTCTTGCTGGCGAGGCGGGCGGCGCGGCGGCGGGCGGCCAGCGGGTTGGCGGAGGCCTCCCGGGCCGTCTTGCACTGGCTGCGTGCCTGCGCCACCGCCACCCCAGCCACCGCCCGGTGATGGCGGGCTGCGATCCACGCCGCCCGATGCTCCGGGGTCCGCAACTCGCGGCGCCGGTCGGCCTCGGTGTCCCACCGGGCGGCGAACGGGGCGCACGTCGGGGACAGGCCGTCGAGGACCGTCACCGCCGTGCTGGACATCGCCCGCCACACCCGCACGGGGGCCGCTGCGGAGGGA
>NZ_CADCWT010000479.1 GCF_902806485.1 Candidatus Frankia alpina
GCCAATACTCCGCGTAGCAGATCGCAACCTAGAACGATCTTCCCGGGGCCCTGGGCCGGACCCGCGCCGATCATCCGCAAGTCATCGCGGGACGGCACGTCCGAGACTGCGGCTGTCGGTGATATTCCGTGGGCTTAGTAACGGTTGGCGGAGATGCGTGAAGCATTCCCTGCGGCTTTTGTAAAGGCGATTTTTCGGAGAGTAGGGAGTCGGTGCGTGCCCACGCAACCTGTGCTGAGGAGGTGATTACCCCAAAGGGCTACCCCGTCGGAGTGGTGGAGCCACTCCAGCGAAGGGAAATGCCAGGTAGAGCAAGCGGGGAAGCTTTGGACCCATCGGCGCCGCGGACCGTCGGCGCAGTGGGCGACCGTGCGGTCACCTGCCGGAACAAGGCTCCGCACCGGCGGGTTACCCGATCCATGAGCACTCTTGGCACCATCGGTATCGCGAGTTCGACCATCGCCTTCAGCACGGACACCGGCGCCGCCGTCACCGCGGCCGCCGAGGTCGAGGGGCTCGGCTATGCGACGTTGTGGCTGCCCGGCGGCCAGAGCAACAACGTCACCCTTGTCGAGCAGGTCGTGCGGGGGACGGACAGCCTGGTCGTCGCCAACGGCATCCTGTCCGTCGACCAGGTTCCCGCCGCCGAAGTCGCGGCGACCTACGCGGCGCTCGCCGCCGGCCATCCCGGCCGCTACCTCGCCGGCCTCGGCGGCGCGCACGGCGCGAGACCGCTGGACACCCTCGGCGCCTACCTCGACGAGCTCGACGCCGCGCAGCCTTCGGTGCCGGCCGACGGACGCATCCTCGCCGCCCTCGGCCCGGCCATGCTCCGCCTCGCCCGCGACCGTGCCGCCGGGGCGTACCCGACCCTCGTCACCTCGCAGTACGTCACCGACGCACGCGCCGTGCTCGGCTCCGACCGGACGCTGGCCGTGCTCGTCGTCGTCGTCCCCGAGCGCGACCCGGCCGTGGCGCGCGGCGTCGCCCGCGAGTCGATCCGCTTCCTGACCACCGTCCCCGGCTACGTCCGCAACCTGGCCCGGATGGGCTTCACCACCGACGACGTCGCCGACCTCAGCGACCGCCTCATCGACCAGGTCACCGTGTGGGGCGACGTGGAGACCATCGCCAAGCGGGTCGCCGAGTACCTCTCCGCCGGCGCCGACCAGGTCGTCCTCCAGGTCAACGACGCCACCGGCGGCGAGCCCGAGTCCACCTG
>NZ_CADCWT010000480.1 GCF_902806485.1 Candidatus Frankia alpina
GGTCGACGCCCCGCGGGCCGCGCCCAGCATCAGCAGCAGCTCGACGAGGTTCTCCTGCACCGGCGCGACCAACGGCTGGATGAGGAAGACGTCACGCTCCCGGCAGTTCGCCGGCAGCTGCACCTCCAGACAGTCGTTCGCGAACCGCTGGACCCGCACCCGGTGCAGCGGCACGTCCAGGTGCGCGCAGATCTCCTCGGCGAGGGTGGGATGGGCACTGCCGCTGAAGACGGCGATGTCTCGCACGAACCGCTCCCTGTTCTCTTTTCGCGAGCCGGCTGGCATCGTCGCCTGGGCCGGCCGGCCTCGGTCATCGCTGGCCTGGGCGCCGTCCGCATGGCCGGCGCCCTAGTCGATTGCTCCGGATGCTACCGATCCCGGCGCGCCGACGACGTGCTGGCAGCGCGCAGCGCGCCGACGGCGGACTCAGGCGGCGCGCAGAGCTTCGCGCAGCGGCACCCGCGTCCCCGAACGCTTCACCGCGTTGCCGTACACCCGCCCGGCCAACCAGACCAGCACCGCGATCCACGCCAGGGACAGCGCCAGCGCGACCAGCACCTGCCAGACTGCCGATCACCATCGGCATCAGGATCGGCGCGAACAGCGGAACGATCGCCAGCGCTCCGATCAGACCGCTGTCCGGTGTCGACGGCAGCACCGAGATGCCCAGCACATACGGAATGATGATCATCGAGATCATCGGGGCGGTCACCCCGCCGGCGTCCTCCTGGCGCGACACCAGCGCCCCGGCGGCGGCGAACATCAGCGCATACATCGCGAACCCGATCAGATACCACAGCAGCGCCGCCGCCACCGACCCCACCGCGATCCCCGTTGGGATGCCCAGATCCCCGGTGGCCAGCCCCAACCCGACCCCGACCACGCCGATCAGCACCAGCTGGCCGAGGGCCACCACACCGATCCCGAGCACCTTGCCCGCCATCAGCTGCCACGGGCGGATGACGGCCAGCAGCAGCTCCACCACCCGGCTCGTCTTCTCCTCGATGACGCTCTGCGCCACCGCCGGACCGAAGATCAGCAGCGAGATGTAAATGAGACCACCCGCGAGCAGCCCGAGCAGCAGTCGGGAGCCGTCCCGCGCAGGCGCGTGGTGCAGCGCGGTGACGTCGACTCCCGCCGTCGCGACCGCCCGGCCCACCGTCGCCGGATCCCCACCGAGGGCGGAAATCTGCCCCGCCAATGCCGCCTGGCGGGCCGC
>NZ_CADCWT010000481.1 GCF_902806485.1 Candidatus Frankia alpina
CACGACCTGGGTGATGACACGCGCAGGTAGTCGCAGAGGCCGACGAGTGAGTCGTACCCGCGCGGGGCCGGTTGCGGTGCGTTTTGCGCGGTCTGAGCCCTGGGATCGTGCGCATCGCACCGCAATGCTTCCCGCGTGCCGTGACCGGCCGTTGCCGGTGAAGGTTCGTGGTCGGAGATCGACGGTGAGGTGGGTGCGAGACCGCAGCCGTTACTCGACGTTGATCAGCCGCCACCCCAAGTGGATAGGACGTGCTCGTCTCGAAACGGTCACGCTGCGATGGCCCGTCGGGTCGTCGCGCCGGGCGATGGTCAGGCGGCCCCGGACATGGCTACGGCCCGCACCCCGGGGCGGGGCGCGGGCCGTAGATAGCTGTGGCCGGCCGGATGGCCCGAGGCGACCTGCGCGGACTCGGGCGCGGGCGAGCTCAGGGCAGGGCGTGGAAGGTGCGGTCGTGGTAGATCAGCGGGGCCGCAGCGGGGTCGGTCGCGGCTTCCAGGACCAGGCCGACGATGAGGAAGTGGTCGCCGGCCTCGATCGGCGGGCGGGTGGCGCAGCGCAGCCAGGCCCGGCCGCCGTCGAGCAGCGGCTCCCCGGTGGGCAGCGCGGTCCAGCGGGTCGGCTCGGCGAAGCGGTCGATGCCGCTGCGGGCGACGTCCTCCTGCGCCGAGGAGAGCAGGTTGACCACGAACGTCTCGTCGGCCTGCAGGTGCGGCCAGGCCGACGTGCCCGACGAGATCGCGAAGACGACCATCGGCGGCTCGGCGGACAGCGACGCCAACGACGTCGCCGTGAAGCCGACCGGTCCCACGCCGGCGTCCGTCGTGATGACGGCGACGCCCGGCGGGTGGCCCCGAAAGACGGTCCGGAACAGGTCGCCGTCGGCGGCGCGCGCCCTGGGGGCTCCCTGGGTCTGGCGAAGCGAGGCGGTCATACGGATGCTCCCGAGGTTCGAGGGACGGATGGTGTTCGGCCGGTGCCACCGACCGGGCCGAACACTGCCGGGCCGCGGGGTGCGCACCGCGCGGATCCCCGGCCGGCGGCGAGGCCGGTCGGTTGATCATGTGCCGAACCGCGGCAACGGAGGTGGACGGTGCCGAGGCGTCGGCGTCGGCGTCGGCGTCGGCGCGAGGGCTGGAGGTGGATAGGGGACACGTGCTGGTCAGGGCCACCGGCGGAGGAACGGGCGGCGGGTGCGCCGGCCGG
>NZ_CADCWT010000482.1 GCF_902806485.1 Candidatus Frankia alpina
GCGGCCCTGTCCGGCCAGGTATCCGTCCACACCCGGCGTCCCGAACGACCCCTCAACCCGTGCCGAACTCGACGGGAAAGCTGCCGAATGGGGACCCTTGCCGCGAATGTCCGATGACTCCGCCGATCGCCTGTTGCGACCCTACAAGCTGGGCCTGCGAGGCTCGGAGCCGCCGCCGGACGACTGCCCCGAACGGGGTCGCCCCCGGGGCCGAGCCGACCCGGTCGGGCCACGCCTGTGTCCGCACCTATGTCCGCACGATCACCCGAGGAACGGTTGGACGAGGCGGAGGAACTCCTCCGGCGCGTCCAGCGGGATGAGGTGGCCGCAGTGGTCGATCAGCTGGCCGGTGAGCCGGTCGGCCACCGGCTCCAGCTGGCGGAACAACGCGTCCCCGACCGGACGGGCCCCGATCGCCATCGTGGGGACACCCAGGCACCCCACCGCCACCGCGTCGGCGATCTGACGCGCGTTGACCGGCATCGCGCGGTAGTACTCGAAGCCGCAACGCAACGCCTCGGCACCGGCGTAGACGGCGACGAACGCGTCGCGGACGGGGCCCGGCACCCCGGTTCCGTCGTGGGTGCCGGCGCGGAGGAACCAGTCGAGGTACTCGGCTTCACGGCCGACCAGCACGGTCTCGGCCAGGCCGGGGACCTGATGGAAGCCGAACCACCATGGCGGCCCGCCACGCAGGAAGCTCTCGGCTCCCGGCAGCGTGCCGAGCAGGGACTCCATCAGCACCAGCCGCCGGACCCGCTGGGGTGCGCGCATCGCGAGCATGAACGCGAGGGGCGTACCGGCGTCGATCGCGACGACGTCGGCCTGGTCGACGGCGAGTGCGTCGAGCAGCCCGGCCATGTCGTCGGCGAGGGTGTGCAGGTCGTAGCCGTCTGTCTCACGGCGGCTGCCGCCGAGGCCGCGCAGATCCGGCGCGATCACGCGACGGGTCCGGGCGAGCTGGGGCAGCACCAGGTTCCACAGGTCGTGCGTGTGCGGCCAGCCATGCACGAGCAGCACTGCCGGCCCCTCGCCGGCGGTGACCACAGCGAGCTCCGTCCCGTTCGCCTCGACGCGGTGCAGTTTCGTCTCGCGGTGCAGATCGGCGTCCATGGTCAGCCTCCCGGCCAGTGGTCTCCTTTGGTGACCACCGCACGATAGGTAACCTGAACCGTCCAGGTAAGACGGCACTTTCACGACAGGTG
>NZ_CADCWT010000483.1 GCF_902806485.1 Candidatus Frankia alpina
CTTAAAATTTCCTTCCGCGCCCGCCACAAACTGGTGGGAGGGTGGCGCGGCGGCGTGAGCTGCCGCACCCGAAGGAACCCCCGTTCGGGGTATGGATCAGGGTCCTCATCCGGGCTTCCCCGGCGCCGTGAGAGTCTGTTCTCGCACATCGGAGCGGGCGGCATTGACGACATGGCCGAACCGCGAGATAACCTTTTCGATGTAGCCGACAGTGGGGTCCGACGAAGGCATGCCGAGCCCGGAGGGAGTTGGTGTGGCGGCGCATCCACTTCACCCGAGCCCGGACCATGCACGGCCTCCCGCAAAGGTGGTGTGGGGCTGATCCCCTGCCCGACCCTCGGATGAATTTGCCGGACTGTCGGCGATGGGCCGGCGATCCTCATCCGGAGCGGTCGGGTAAACCGGAGTGGACAGGGAGAGGAGCACGATGGGCCCAATGGTTTCGGACTCGCCCGCTGTGCAGGTGCGCCTGCACCGGACGATGACCGCCGCAGGCTTCGACCGAGCGTCGGGTCCTTTCACCGCCGACAACCAGCCGACCGACGCGCGGACCCAGCGGGAACGGGTTCGCCTGGCCCAGATCGAGCTGCTTGAGCTCAGCGCGCAGCTCACGACGCCCCACCTGCGACGCCAGATCCTGCGCATCTACTCTCTGCTACGCGGCGAGCCGGTAGTGCAGAGCCCGGCGAAGCCACCGCCCTTCCGCCTCACCCTGCGTGAGATGGAGGTGCTCACTCTGGTGGCCACCGGGTGTTCCAACGTCGAGGCGGCGGAGCAGCTCACCATCCGGGCCGAGACGGTCAAGACCTACATGCGCAGCATCATGCGCAAGATGGGGGTGCGCAACCGGACGGCCGCGGTGCACACCGCCCGGCAGATCGGCCTGCTGGACTGACCGGCGGCACCCGCAGCACCCGCAGCCACATCCGCAATACCGGCACTACGGTGCCACAAGCACCACCGGCACCTTCCGGCACCATCGCCGACGGCCCTTCCCGGCCACCGCTCGGCACTGCCCCGCTCGGGCCACGCCACGGTCCGTCGGCCCGTTCCGGCACTCCCTCCATGCCGGATCGCGACCACTCCGGAACATGACAACGGGCTCGGATCGGACAGCATCGTCCGATCCGAGCCCTTGCCGTCGGTGCCCGGATGGCACCGACGGGTACGACGGGCCTATCTAGGACGGGCCTATCTAGTG
>NZ_CADCWT010000484.1 GCF_902806485.1 Candidatus Frankia alpina
CGTTGACTAACGCCCCCGGATGATCTTGTCTGGAGGCGTCGAGTACTCCGTGGAACTGGCCATCGGCGGGGCACTGGCGCCCCGGGGATGAGACGATGGTCCACCATGATCAGGAAAAGTTCATCGACCTGATCAGGGCATGCAGGTCGACGCCGGGGGCTTGGACGAGAGGCTCATCGTGAAAACTCGGGCAGCAAAGGCCCTGACCGCAGCCGTTGTCATCGGCGGCACCCTGTTCGCAACGGGAGGCACATCGTTCGCCGCCGGCAACATCGAGAACGGAAAGTTCGTGACGGCCACCGGCACCGGCCCAACCTTTGAGACGGCGGAGAACGAGGCCACGCTCAGCGCGGCGGATCAGTGTCAGTCGGGGGTGGTGACCACCGGTTCCTACAACAACAACCACCTCGCAAATGGGACCTGGACGTCGACCTACAAGGGCCGCTGCGCCTCTGCTCCTCCCAGCGGAAGAGGGGACCGCTGATGAAGACCTTGTCGGCGATGACGAGGAGGGGACGGAGGCCGGCCCCATGCAGGAGATCAACTTGCGGGGTGTCGACAACAACGTTGACTAACACCCTTGGCTGATCTTGTTCGGTCGTCTGACGCCCCGCCAGGCCCGTCCTCGGCGGGGCGTTGGCATGTCGCCCGCCGGCCCCAGCCGGGAGAAGAACTGGATGTCAGCGGGGCGTCCGGCGGGGCCTCCGAGCCGGGTTGCAGCGGGCCGGAAATCGGGGTTCCTCGCGCGCACGCGTAGGGCCCCCCGCCGGGAAACCTGGAAACCTGCAGGTCAGAGCGGTTTCCACCAGAAAACTCCCAGGAAACTGCAACCCGCGGTTTCCTGGGGTGCAACCGGGCCATCTGGAGGCCTCCACGACTCCGGATCGGACGGTGGAGACCAGGCCCTGGACCGCTGGAGCGGCCCTTCGTCTCGAGGGATGCGACAGCCAGCCGGTCGTCCTCGCCTGGAACGTCCAAGCGCCCCACCGGGCTGGTCCGACGGGGCGCTGTCGCTTCCTCTGGGCTGTCATGCGGCTAGGCAAGTGCCGCCATCAACTCGCCGACGGCCCCATGCAGGAGATCAACCCGGCGTGTGTCGACAGCAACGTAATACACCCGGCCTAGAAGATCTCTTGAGGCAAGATTATTTTCGTCCTTGATCACGACCCCGACAGCCTTGAGGATCTTGCTGACGCCGC
>NZ_CADCWT010000485.1 GCF_902806485.1 Candidatus Frankia alpina
CAGTGTATTACGACTTCAAAGAGCAGCAGTTCGTCGATTGACCCAGGGAGCTCGAGGAGCATCACCTGCCGCTGCCGGTTCTCTTCGATCTGGTCAGGCTGATCGACTGGTTCGCCGACCCTGCCCGAGGTGCCCGCGAGTACTTTCCGGAGGCGCAGCGTATAGCCAAGGCGCTCCGCACCTACAAGATCCCGGCCTATCTGGTCAGGCAGGATGATGAAAAGATCCTGACCGACATCTTCGACCGGATGAACAACTACGGGAAGCGATTGAGTCGGGCCGAGATATTCTCGGCTCTGTTCGCAGGCCCGGAGGAGGGTGCGGCGGAACGGCTCTCCCTTGCCCGCATCGCCGAGCGGGTGGACGCGGAGACCGGCTTCGGTCTGATCGACGCGAATACGGTCCTGCACTCGATCCTCGCTCGTCGTGGCCAGGATCCCATGCGCGACATCCGCAACGAGTTCTCCGCGGACAACCGGCGGACCGCGGAGAACTCCGACGAGTCGCAGGAGGCAGCGTACGCAGAGGGAGAGGCGGCTCTGGTGCGGGCGGTGCGTTTTCTTCAGGACGACGTCGGTGTGCCGCATCTTTCGTTGCTGACCTATCGCGCGCTCCTTGTGGTTCTCGTTCGCTTCTTCGCGCATTTTCCCGACCCAGGGGATCGAAACCGGCTGCTTCTTCGTAGATTCTACTGGCGGGCGGCCATCAGCGGACCGACCGTGTTCAAGGGAAGCTTCACGCAGATGAGTAGAATCCTTTGCGCCGTCGTGAAACCCGGCCGGGTGGAGGACTCCGTTCAGGGGCTCACCAAATCGATGGAATCCTCCGTTCGGACTCTTCCGAATGCGCGGCGTTTCCGGACGAACGAGGCGGTCGGAAAGATAATACCCTGTTCTTGGTGGGCGTTGAGGCCAAGATCTCCGCTCACGGGCGAGCGGTTGGACGCCGGCGATCTCTCGATTCTACTGAATGATCAGTCGACGGCGGCGATCGCCGTGCACCGAATCTACCCGCGGGGTGTGCCGAAGCGGCAGCAGTTCTGGGCGGCGAACCGGCTTTTCGTCCCCGACGCCGTCGAGTCCGGCGACAGCTTTCTGGAATCGGCGACCTCTCCGTCCTTCCTTGTTGGTGAAGGGGTTCGCGCCAGGGCCCCGGGAAGATCGTTTTAGGTTGCGATCTGCTACGCGGAGTATTGGCCC
>NZ_CADCWT010000486.1 GCF_902806485.1 Candidatus Frankia alpina
CCAACACACCAACACAACATTGATGTCACGCAAAGCGACAAAACGTTACCGGGAAAGGCTCACTGTCGGAGGCGCTCGCACGAATCCGTCCCGAGGCCCGGATGGTCTCGATCTGCCTGGCCTCCTACGTGTTGGCCGCCGCGGGCCTGCTGGAGGGTCTGCCCGCGACCACCCACTGGCGGCACGCCGAGGATTTCCAGCGGTCCTTCCCCGCCGTCAGAGTCAATCCCGAGGTCCTTTTCATCGACGCGGGACGGGTCCTCACTTCGGCGGGCGCGGCCGCAGGTGTGGATCTCTGCCTGCATCTGATCCGCCGCAACCACGGCAGCGGCATCGCCAACCAGGTGGCCCGTCGCTGTGTCATTCCCCCGTGGCGGGACGGCGGCCAGGCCCAGTTCATCGAGCGTCCAGTCCCCGAGGCCACGGACACTGGCACCGCGCCCACCCGCCTGTGGGCCCTCGAGCGACTGGACCACCCCATCCAGCTGACGGATCTGGCTGCTCACGCCGGGATGAGCCGCCGAACCTTCACCCGGCGGTTCCGTGCCGAGGTCGGCGAGAGCCCCGGGAAGTGGCTCACCCAACAACGGATCGACCTCGCCCGGCATTTGCTGGAGCACAGCGATCTATCGATAGACCGCATTGCCGAGCGTTCGGGGTTCGGCACGGCTGCCTCACTACGCCAGCATCTCCGCGGCGCTGTCGCCGTCTCCCCCAATGCCTACCGCAAGAGCTTCCGTTCCTAGTGCATCAGACTCTCGCCCCGGGTGGTGGCGCCGGTTTCCCGCCAGACGTCACGGACAGCACCGAATCCTCCTGGGGTAGATAGTTGCTATCCGGAGCCAACTATGATACCACCGGCCGCATGCACGAAAGGGTGGACGTTGAGGAGTTCGCCGGCGCGGTCATGGCGCTCGTGAACCTCATTCGGCGCGGTCAAGCCAAGGCATTCGATACCGAGCTGGTCGCGGTCATGCAGTTGCTTGGCGACGGCCGCGCACTCCTGCCGAGCGAGATCGCCGACGTGCTTGGCTCCCCGCGCTCCTCGGTGACCCGACGGATACAGGCACTCGAAGGCACCGGAAAGATTGAAATCCGCCCGGACCCAGACGACGGTCGGTCGTACCGAGTGGCAGTGAGCCTTTCCCGGTAACGTTTTGTCGCTTTGCGTGACATCAATGTTGTGTTGGTGTGTTGG
>NZ_CADCWT010000487.1 GCF_902806485.1 Candidatus Frankia alpina
CACACCAACACCACATTGATGTCACGCAAAGCGACGAAACGTTACCGGGAAAGGCTCAGTGTCGAAGAACTGCAGAAGAACACTCGCAGCAGGCTGCTGTAACAGCGGAAGATGATTTCCCGCTTCGGGCCGCGGACAACCCGGACGCCGCACCGCAGTCGGGATTCGATGGCGATCTCGGAATTCCCGGACAACAGCGGGGCCGTCAGTGGGATGAACGCGTCGGGGTCGCGCGTCGGGGTCGATAGAAAGATCGACGTCGAGATGGCTATCCTGGACGCAGGGCAGTTCCGTCGCCAGCCAGTCGGCGACGACGAATGTCCGATCCATGCTCGCGTTGTCGACGATCGTGATGTGCCATTCATAGGGACACATTAATAGAGACAATCGCCACGTCGACGCGATTCATGGCGGACGGCCTCGTCGCGTGCGGGAAAACCGAGTCGGTGCTGGACGGCATGGTTTCTCGCTGGGCGCCGAGGCAAACAGGGCCGTGCCCCGCGGCCGGGCGAGAAACCCGGGGACGGCCCTGGAACCGCCGACGGGGACGGCGGGTATCACCGGCCATGCGGATGGCGGCGAGGTCCGTCGGCGACGGCCGATCTACGCTTCCGGGGCCTGGCAGGCGTAGCGGTTCAACGAAAAGGCGTCGGTCAGAACCCGGAAATCCTGGAGGAGGTCGGCCGGCGAGATGTCGATGGCGGGCTTCGGAATCCCGCCGCCGCCGAACGGCGAGGCCCGCCCGGCGACCGGGCGAGCTGGGGGAACACCCCCGTGAGCCGACGCAGCGCGCGGACGACGGACTTGTCCGCCAGCTGAGCATGATCGTCCCGGCGACGACGGCCGACGCCGGCAGGCTCCAGCTCGACAGGCCGAACACCCGCACGCTCGCCGCCTGCACCCACCGGGCCAGCGGCGGCCTGTCGACGGTGATGAAGCCGGCCGGGTCAAGAGCGCCGAAAACATAGTTACGCCACGAACTGCTCATCGACCGGGGCGCGGCGGCGTAGTAGATGTTGCCGTAACCGTTGCGGTCCAGGCGGCGACTCGGGCGGATTCCCGTGCATCCGCCCGCTTCGCCGGCCTCCGACCCACCTAATAAAGACGGGCGTTCATCGGATAACCTGGCAGAGCCGTTTTCGTCGCCGGCCCACGCGCCGACAACCTGCGTGTCCCGGGTGTCCTCCTTAAAAT
>NZ_CADCWT010000488.1 GCF_902806485.1 Candidatus Frankia alpina
GTGTCGTCTCTAACTTTCGATGGGGATGTGGTAGATCGGTAGTGATGTCTTCTGCTGCCGTGAGGATGTGTCGTGTCTGGTTCGGGGTTACCGTCGGTGGTGCTGAGCGCCGGTGAGCGTGAGTGGTTGACGAGGGTGGTGCGGACCGGGGCGCATCCGGCGCAGGAGGTCCGCCGGTCACGGATCCTGCTGGAGCTTGACGAGAGTCAGGGTGAGCCGGCCGGCCGTCGGGAGATCGCCGAGCGGGTCGGGGTCGATCCCGACACGATCAGCAACGTGGCCAGGGCCTATGCCGAGCGTGGTGGTGACATCGCGGCAACGATCCAGCGCCGGAAACGGCTGACGCCACCGATCGAACCGAAGATCACCGGTGAGGTCGAGGCCCGGTTGATCGCGCTGGCGTACTCGGCCCCGCCGCAGGGTTATGCCCGTTGGTCGCTGCGGCTGCTGGAGAGACAGGTCGCGCTGGTCGAGGACATCCCGGACATGGATCACTCGACGATCGGGAGAGTGTTAAAAAAACGGCGCTTCGTCCTCATCTGAGGAAGTGCTGGACCATCCCGCCCCGCGCGAACGGCGAGTTCGTCGCCCGGATGGAAGACGTCCTCGCGGTCTACGCCCGCCCCCACGACCCCGCCGTGCCGGTGGTGTGCATGGACGAGAAGCCCTACCAGCTCCTGGCCCACGCCCGCGACCCGATCCCGGCCACGACCTCAAGGTCGACTCCGAGTACGTCCGCTGCGGGACCTGCTCGATCTTCATCTGGGTCGAGCCCCTCGCCGGCCGCCGCCGGGTGACCGCCCGAACGCAGCGGACCCGCATGGACTGAGCCCACGAGGTCGACCGGCTCCTGACCAGCGACTATCCCAAGGCCGAGAAGGTGATCCTCGTCCTGGACAACCTCAACACCCACTCCCTCGGCTCGCTGTACGAGGCCTTCGAACCCACCAAAGCGTTCGCGCTCGCCCAACGACTCGAGATCCACCACACTCCCAGACACGGCTCCTGGCTCAACATCGCCGAGATCGAGCTCTCCGCCCTGACCCGCCAATGCCTCGACCGCCGCGTCGCCGACCTGGACATCCTGAACACCGAACTCACCGCCTGGCAGAACGCGGTCAACACCAACCAGCGACAGGTCAACTGGCACTTCACCGCCAGCGACGCCCGCACCAAACTCCGCCACCTCTACC
>NZ_CADCWT010000489.1 GCF_902806485.1 Candidatus Frankia alpina
ACGGCCTGGGCCGCCTGCCCGCACCCGGCTAGCGGATTTGACGGACTCTCTCGGGTTGTGACGTTCTGTAACTGAATGTGGGTGCGGGTTGGGAAGGGAGGGAGGCGCAGGTGGGCGCCTCGATCCCGGTTTTGGGGCCCCGACGGCGTCGGCGCGAAGGGGGGTCCCTCGGGTCCCTTGACTCCCTTGGGGGTGCGGTCTGCGACTATTCGCGCTGCTAGACGGCGGTACGGGAGCGAGGGAGCCGATAAGGGACCCCCCGAGGGAGAACTCCCTCGGTCCCTGGGTCCTCCCTCTGTCCTCCCTCGCGGGGCCCCTCGCCTTGGCGGTCACGCTGTGTCGAACTCATCGGCTGTTTCGTCGCCGGGGTCGGTGTCGCGGTCGGCCATGGCGGCGGTGGTCACCCGGCGTTGACGCACTTGTGGCCCCGGATCCTGCAGGGACGGGCGGCGTCGGGGAGTTCCTCGCAGACCCCCCACTGACATCCAGTTCTTCACCCCCAGCGACACCGCCACCGGCCGACATGCCAACGCCCCGCCGAGGACGGGCCCGACGGGGCGTCAGACGACCGAACAAGATCAGCCGAGGGCGCTAGTCAACGTTGTTGTCGACACCCCGCAAGTTGATCTCCTGCATGGGGCCGGCCTCCGTCCCATCCTCGTCATCGCCGACGAGATCTTCATAGGCAGTTACCTGCGTAGACGGCCGACCATTTCCCAATTTCGCGGTCAAAGTAGGTGTTGTAGTAAGAGTAAGGACCGATGGTCACCTTCCCCGACTGACACTGAGCCTCCGCGCGGGACCTGGCCTGGTCCTCCGCCGCCTTAGCAGTTGAGCCTGTGCCCCAGGTCCCCACGAACTCTCCCTCCGGGAGAGCGGCCGCGGCGAACGAGGTGCCCCCCGTGGCGAACAGGGTGCCGCCGATGACAACGGCTGCGGTCAGGACCTTTGCTGCCCGAGTTTTCACGATGATCCTCTCGTCCAAGCCCCCGGCGTCGACCTGCGCACCATGATCAGGTGGATGAACTTCTCCTGATCAAGCCAGACCATCATCTCCCCACCGAGACACCATGAACGGGACAACACGCAGCCTCCTCGGCCGCACCAGCACAGCAAGCAAGAACGAACACGCCGGATGCCGCGAACACCCAGTCCTTCACCCACCAGGGTGCGGGCCCCCGGCCCG
>NZ_CADCWT010000490.1 GCF_902806485.1 Candidatus Frankia alpina
CAGGGGTCCGTGCTCGTCTCCAAGTGCGGCGAGGACGGAGGCGAGGGGAAGTAGTTCGCGACGGCCAGGGCGCGTCGGCTGAGACGACGGCGTGGTCTTCCTGTCGGCGGGGTTCCGTTGCTGCGTGGATGTGGCCATCCTTGGGGTGCTCCTTCTGAAGTGCGGCCCCGGCGGGTTGCTTGGTCGGCGGTCGCCGGGGCTGCTTTGGTTCGGGCGAGAAGACGAGAGCGCTTCTGGTGGTGCGCGGAACCCGTTGACAGCGTTGACACGTTGACAACCAACATCAACGAGACCATCGCCGCAGGTCAGAACCCCTGAACCGCTGTCAACACCCCCCGTTGACAACCCGTTGACAGCGTTGACAGCCGAGCCAGACCCTGAGCGGCTCTTACGGCGGAACCCGTTGACAGCGTTGACACGTTGACAACCGGCCTTTTCGCAGGCGTTTCCGCTGGTCAGCATGGGTGCCGAGCTGTCAACGGGGCCGTTGACACGGTGTTGACAGCGCTGACAGGCGCGGTGCGTGCCGGGCAGGGCTGTCATCGGCCGTCGCCGGTCCTGCTGGCGGGCTGGCCTGCGGTGAAGGCGTTGTTGACGGTGGCGGTGACGGCGTCGCTGTGGTCGAGGAGCTCGGCGGCGCGGGGGTGGACCTCGTAGCAGCCGTCGGGGCGTGGGCGGGTCCAGCCGAGCGTGGTGAGGGTGTCCAAGACGGCAGCGACGTCGCTGGCTTTGGGGAGTTGGCGCATGAGGCGCCGGTGCAGGTCCCTGCGGGTGAAGTCGGTGATCTTCTTGTCGGTGAGGAAGCGCAGGGTGCGGCCGGCGGGGCCGCTGGCGGGGTCGGCGGTGATGGTGTGCTGGGCGGCGGTGTAGTGGGCAGCGAGGACGTCGGCGAGGCGGACAGCGGCGGCCATCTGCTCGGCGTCGATCGGGCGGCGCCAGCCGTCGCGCGGGTGGTAGGCCATGTGGAGTAGGCCGGCGAGGCGCAGGGTGGTGCCGGCGAGCTTGTTGGCCCATTCGCGCATGTCGTGGAACTGGCCGCCGGGGCGGAGCTGGACCTCGATGCGTTCGGCGTGGGCAAGGCGTAGGGCGGTGGCGGCGGGGGTGAGGGTGATGACGGCGGGGTCGTCGACCCATTCGGCGAAGGTGGCGGCGAGGTCGTGAACGGTG
>NZ_CADCWT010000491.1 GCF_902806485.1 Candidatus Frankia alpina
CACACCAACACAACATTGATGTCACGCAAAGCGACGAAACGTTACCGGGAAAGGCTCAGTGCTCGCAAAGCTTCGAACAAGAGCTCTCGGTCAAAGGTGATGACGAACACGTCGTCATCACCTTTGACCTCGGCGTATTCCACTGTTCGGACATGGACAGCCGCCGGCATGGTGAGCGCCAACGCCCGCTGCTCCTCGGGAAGATTCAACATGATGGCCGAGATCTGGGGCAGGGACTCATTGAGAAAACCGCGGATATAGCCACACCAGAAAGCCGCGAGGAAGCGTGTCTCAGCCGGATCCGCGGTGCGGAGGAAATTGCGGGCCACGACGAGGCGCCAGGACTCCTCGGTGACGCCGTCGAGCATGTACGTTCCCCAGCCGCCGGTACGGTCCCAATAGTTCCACAGCGACACGAAGGCGCGCGGGCCGCTTGGCACGAAATGTCCGCCACGCAGCACGAACTCGACGAGGTCGCGGGCGGCGCCCGCGCCGATCTCCTGCGCGGTGTCCTGGAAGAGGTCCACGCGGTCCGGCAGTAACAACCTCAGCAGCCGGACGACGGTCTCGGTGCGGAGGATGACGTGACGAACCCCCGTCCTACGGATCACGCCGTCCTCGGCCGACAGGCTGAATTCCGGGAGCAGGTCGCTGAGCCGTTTGTTCGCCTCCCGCAGCAGCGGGTGCGAGGCGTAGGACGACCGGTCGATGGTGAACAGGGGCTGGAACGACTCCGCGAGGAAACCCAGAAACCCCTGTACCTGGACCCCTGCGACGGATTTCCGCTGTCGACCAGGTCCCGGACACCTTCGAGATCCGAGTCAAAAACGGTATAGGAATGGGTTGGGGTGTTCATCTCCCGCACCGCCCGGGCCACGTCGACGGCCACCCGGAAAGCCAGATCAGCAGGGCTGGTGAACAGTCGTGTCGGATGCCGGCGCTGTAGCTCGTCGCGGAATTCCGCCTGGAGCTCGCGCAGCTCGTCGGAGGGGACGAGGTCGTGCGGGACGGGCAGGCTCTCGTCGGCCAGGTAGACGAGTACGTGCTTGCCGGTCGAGCGGGCGTGGTCATATTCGGCCATGGCGACCGACCTGGTCGGGTACTGGGACGGCGGGCCGAAGGTATGCCCGAAGATGCCGACGTACACCGAGC
>NZ_CADCWT010000492.1 GCF_902806485.1 Candidatus Frankia alpina
TACCTTTTATATTAAGGAAATTCGAAGAATCGAGGTAGGAAAGGTCGATAAACTCGCGAGCCGGTTTGTGGCCGTACCAGAAGTAAATGCTTCCAGCGCGTTCAACGAGAGGTACCGAAAGCTGTTTGGCTCGTGGGGATATGCTGTCGTCTGGCACCCGAGGGATCGCCGCGCAATGGCCATTGGACTCAAATTCCCAGTGATGGTATCCGCAGGCAAGGCGATCGCCGGAGACCTGGCCGCTGCGTGCGAGGTCGGCGCCCATGTGGCAGCACCGACTGTCGATCATGCCTACTTTTCCGGTCTTCCCGCGAAAAAGTGCAAATTGACGCGACATGAATTCGACAGGAACTACTTCGCCCGGCTTTAGATCTTCACTGAATCGGGCAAAGTACCAGCCTATCGGGTATTCGGCGGGCTGCTTCTCGCATATCCGCTGGTCCCCCAAAATCTTCTTATCGTAATCCTGTAGGCGTTTCCGTCGGCTTGGCATTAATCCAATACTTCCTAGAAGATGGCGACAATATATTCAAAGAATATATTGTCGCCGACGGTGGGGTCTGGAGGTGCCCCGACTGGCGAACTGGCTTTACCACCGGGTCGTCGTCCTAGGCCTGGGGGGCAGTGCTGCGGTCGTTGGACACCGGCGGCTTCGGGGCTCTCACCGAGCTGCTCACCGCCTACCACCTCGACACCACCGGCCTCCACGGCCCCACCCAGGAGATCAACCCAGCAGGTGTCGACAACACCGTTGACTAACACCCTCGGCTGATCTTGTTCGGTCGTCTGACGCCCCGCTGGGACTGTTTCCGGTGGGGCGTTGGCATGTCGGCTGCCGGGCCCCAGCCGGGCGAAGAACTGGATGTCAGTGGGGGGCTCCGGCGGGGTGTCCGAGCAGGGTTGCAACGGGGTTTCCTCGCGCGCGCACGCGTAGGGCCCCCCACCGGGAAACCAGGAAACGTGGAAACCTGCAGGTCAGAGCGGTTTCCACTAGGAAACTCCCAGGAAACTGCAACCCGCGGTTTCCTGGGGTGCAACTGGGCTAATCGGGAGGCATCCGCGACCCCAGATCGAACGGTGCAGACCGGGCCCTGGACTGCCGCTGCGGCTCTTCGCCTCGAGGGATGCGACAAAGCCAGCCGACTGTC
>NZ_CADCWT010000493.1 GCF_902806485.1 Candidatus Frankia alpina
CAGCGGTCGTCGTCGGCGGCACCCTGTTGGCGACGGGGGGCACCTCGTTCGCCGCGAGCGACTACGTCGGCCGCTCTGGAGGGGGCGAAGAGGCCGCGTTTGGCTTCGGCGAGGGCGACACTACTGCAGCGGCAGAGAGAGCCGCCAAGGTCGACGCGGCAGATGGGTGTAGGACGAAGGCGGCCAACGGTGCTTTCGCCGACTGGCAGGTCGTAGGCAGCCCCTGGTCGTCCGTCGTCCTCGGCGAATGTAGTGCAAACGTCGACGCCGGCACCCGGCTCGCAACGGGGGGCACCTCGTTCGCTGCGAGCGACCACTCCGACCACTCCGGAAGGGTCGGAGTGAGCGTGCTCGGCTTCGCCCTAGAGAAGGACACCGCCGCGCTGGCGGAGACGGCTGCCAAGGTCGACGCGGCGACGCATTGCGAGACGAAGGCGGCTAAAGGTGCTTTCGCCGACTGGCAGTACGCAAACGGGTCATGGTCGTCCATCCTCAACGGCGAGTGCAGCGCAAAGTAACAGAGCGGGTTATATAAGTGACCACATCGGCGATCTTGCTTGATTGATCTTGTTGGCCGTCTGACGCCCCGCCCCGCCGGGCCTAGCCCGGCGGGGCGTTGGCATGTCTCCCGCCAGACCCAGCCGGGAGAAGAACTGGATGTCCGCGGGGGGTCCGGCGGGGCCTCCGAGCCGGGTTGCAGCGGGCCGGAAATCGGGGTTCCTCGCGCGCGCACGCGTAGGGCCCCCTCCGGCCCCCTGGCTGCAACCTGCAACCGTGCAGTCAGAGGCGGTTGCAGGGGGTGGTTGCAGGGGTCAACCAGCCAGCCCGGGTGCAACCAGTGCAACCGGCGGCTGCAACCACCCCCGCACAGACCCCGCAAACTCCCTCCGCAGCGGCCCCCGTGCGGGTGTGGCGGGCGATGTCCAGCACGGCGGTGACGGTCCTCGACGGCCTGTCCCCGACGTGCGCCCCGTTCGCCGCCTGGTGGGACACCGAGACCGGGGAGGAGGTGCTGGTGGCGTTCGACGAGCGGATGCTGATCTCGGGGGCGTCGGGGTCGGGGAAGTCCTGGTCAATCCGGCCGTTGATGGCCACCGCTCACCTGCGCGGCGACCTGGTGTTCGTCGATGGCAAGGGTGAGGA
>NZ_CADCWT010000494.1 GCF_902806485.1 Candidatus Frankia alpina
TCCTCCGCACCGAGCACCGCAGGACCGCAGGACCGCCTGAAACCCAACACACCAACACGACATTGATGTCACGCAAAGCGACGAAACGTTACCGGGAAAGGCTCAGCGGCTACATCATCCTGTATGCCGCCGTCGCACTATATGCGGGGCGGAAGATGTATGAGGGCCGTCTGACCCGCAAGGGACTGTTCGCAATCTGGGGCCTGGAGATTCTCACCTCGTGCGTCTTCGAGGCGATCGGCACCGGCGTCGACGTCTACACCCACTATGGCCCCTACGAGCTGCGGATCTGGAACTACCCAGCCGTGATCGGCGTGCTCGAGGGCACCCAGACAGTCCTGTTCACGGTCCTGGCCGTGCAGATCTGGCGGCGCGTCTCCCGTCCTTGGGGCCTGACCTCGCTGTTCGCTGCCTTCCCAATCACGATGTTCGGAGCGAACTTCGGCGTCAGCAGCCCCATCATCATCGCGCTGCACCTGGACGGCAAGGACTTCTCCCGCGGGCTCGTGTGGGCCGCGACCTTCCTCACGATGGCCCTCTGCGTCCTGGCCATCCACGGCGCATCGAAGTTCCTTCCTCGGCCCCGCGCGGTCGTCGAGCCCGACAGCCTGCCCGTCCCGTCGAGCGACGACGCACTACTGGTGTGACTGCGCTCACCACCCGGACGTGCTCGGGCCGAGGTCAGAGCGGTAGTTGTCAGGGCAAGTGAGACAGTCGGTTGCTACAGTAATCGCAGTAATCGCAGTAATCGCAGTAATCGCCGTGATGTTGGACGTGTACGGTCGCCAGCAGCGCAGCCGGTTTCTTCGATCAGCGACGATCTGCGCACGGCTGGACCTGGTGCGCCGGCCAAGTTCTTGCAGAGTTGGACCGGGTCCGTGCCCGCAGATCGGCGAGCGGAAGTCCATGCAAAACGCCGGGCTCCGCCGTCGCGGCTTCGGCGGACCCGATGGACGCTATGCAGGCTGCCGCCGGGCGGATGATTGCCGACTGGGTTCCGACGGCGCACCGTCCATCTGGGTCTTGACCAGCCTCTGGGTCCTCCCGCCTCCACCCGCGGTCCCAGAGGAACGCCTGTCCTCATGACAAGCCCGGCCGGGACTCGTAGCTGGCCTTCCGACTCATCTAGCCTCTCAACGGG
>NZ_CADCWT010000495.1 GCF_902806485.1 Candidatus Frankia alpina
CGTCGGGGGCGGTGCCGCGGGTGACGCGGGTGACCTTGGCGGTGGCGTAACGCAGGGACGGGCCGATCTCGTCGACGTCGAGTTCGAAGACGGTGCGCTTCTCGCCTTCCTTCGTCTCGAAACTGCGCTGCTTGAGCCGGCCGGTGACGATCACCCGCGTTCCCTTGGCGAGGGACTCGGTGACGTGCTCGGCGAGGTCACGCCCTGCGCTGCAGCGCAGGAACATCACGTCACCGTCCTTCCACTGGCCGCTCTGGAGGTCCAGCACGCGGGTCGTCGAGGCGACGGTGAACGACGTCCACGCGACCCCGTTCGGGGTGAAGTGCAGTTCGGGGTCGGCGGTCACGTTCCCGACCAGAGTCAGGGTGGTCTCTCCAGCCATGACGGTGCCCTTTCGGCTCGGGTGCAGGTGGGTCAGGCGGTACGGCGGCGGGAGGCGGGGTCTGCCGCCCCGCCGGGCAGGACGATCAGCCGGGGCCGCCCGGGTGGGCGGCCGACGTGGGTGTGGGCGTGGTAGGTGGGGCATAGGGGCCGTCCGTCGGGCCCGTAGAGGTGGTGGAAGGCGTCGCAGCCGGCGCACGGTCCGACCTGCGACGGGGGGAGGCCCAGGTGTGCGCAGGCGGTGAGGAACGCCGTTCGTGCGGCGATCCGTGCGTTGTGGGCGGCCGGGTTCGGTAGCCACTGGTCGCCGTCGTGGATCTCGCGGGGGATCCGGTCGGCGGCCCGCCCTACCGCGGCGGCCCACTGCCCGACGGTGAACCCGCCCGCGGGCAGGTCGAGGACTGTGTCGGCGGGCAGGCCGGGCGGTAGGACGGGGCTGGTCATCGGCGGGCTGTCGAGGGTGCGGCAGGCGGGGTCTGCCGCCAGCCACGGGTGAACAGCACCGTGGTCTTGAGGTTGATCGCGGCGGGCAGGTCGATGTCGAACGCGGCGGCGGTGACGAATGCGGTGAGCACGACGTCGGCGAGTTCGGTGGCGACGGCGGTGAGGTCGCCGGGGGTGCGGGCCATCCCGAGGTGGCGGCGGGCGGCCTGTACGGCTTCGCCGGCTTCTTCGGCCAGGGCGAGGGTCTGGCGGACGCGGGGGTCGATGTCGGGGAAGACGTGGGCTAGTTCG
>NZ_CADCWT010000496.1 GCF_902806485.1 Candidatus Frankia alpina
AAACGTTACCGGGAAAGGCTCACTGTCCGCTCCCACAACGGAGCCGGATCCCGGGCCTCCAACGCCCGCTGGCCGAGGTCGGCCACCACCGCCTGCTCGGCCGACCGGGCCTGCAGGCTCGCCAGCGCCTGCTGCCGTTCGGTGATGTCGGTGGCCACCGCGGCGACGGAACCCACGTCACTGCCGTTGCCCGGGATCGGCACGAGATGCATGTCGAGGCAACGGCCGAACACCTCCACGTTCTCATGAATCCGCTCCCCGGTAATGGCTCGTCGCATGAGCGAGACCGCCTGGGGCAGATCGGCGAAGGTCGCGAAGACGGATGACTCCCGAGCCTCCCCCAGCCCCGCGGCGGCCTGCGGGTCCGCTGTCCCCTCGCTCACCAGCACCCGTCCGGTCCTGTCCACCAGGAACATCGACACCGGGGTGTTCTCCACCACCAGCCGCAGCCGGTCCTGCGCCGCGATCTCCTCGGACACGTCCTGGAAGTGGGAAAGAAAGTACTGCTCACCGTCCGGATCGGCCAGCAGGGCGATGGTGGCGAGGGCGTGCACGATGGTGCCGTCCGGGCGCAGCAGGCGAGTGAGCATCCGCGCCCGGCGCTGGCCCGCCGCGACGCGCAGCCGGGCCTGGGCTTTCCAGCGTTCCCCGTCGTCCCCGACGGCGACATCGTCCCAGGCCAGGCCGATGACCTCGGCCTCCGAGCGGCCGAGCAGGGCGCAGGCAGCCGGGTTGGCGCGCCGGACGCGATGATCCCGGGCGCCCGTCTCGATGACGGCGATGTCCAGCACCTCGAAGGGGTCCGGGCGTTCTCCCTGCGTCACATCTGCTCACCCACTCAGCCGGCTTCCTAGCGGTGGCCGTACACCCGAAGGTACCTCCAGTGAGCAACTGGATACAATCTGTATCTGGCATCTCCGAGTTCGATGGCGTCGGGTGGTGGTACCGAGCGAAGATCCCCAGATACGGCCACAGGTCCGCTGGGACCGTGACCATCTGGTGCCGCGACGCCCATGATGACCTTCGTACCTGCCGCGATGATGTTGGGAGACCAGGTTGCCTAACCACAGTGAGCCTTTCCCGGTAACGTTTTGTCGCTTTGCGTGACATCAATGT
>NZ_CADCWT010000497.1 GCF_902806485.1 Candidatus Frankia alpina
AACCTGACCATCTGACTCCTCCCGGACACCGTCCGGTTGGCCAGACGACCAGGCCACGGGCGATCCGGCCCCTTCGCTCTGCTCCCATTACAGAAGCCTCCTCGCTGCTACGGGCCGGTCCGCCGGCACACCCCGCGTCGGTACTCAACTCCTCACGGATCAGCCGCTTGGAGCGCTCCCTCTCGCCCCACCCAACAGGCGCGGCAGTATCGTGGCATGCCTTCCCACGTTCCATGCGAAAGCCGCAGACCAGGCTCACGTCACCTCCACGCCGGACACCGCCTGACCAGTAAACGGGACTCCTGCCAGACTTATCCCGGGCCAAAAAGTAACACCCGGTTCTGATGCCACCTGATTCAATAACGACGCGTCCGCAGTGATCGTCTTCCTGGTCCCCACCTGACGCCTCACGGGCGCCTTTTCCTCATCGCTCACCACGACAGTCTTCAGCTAACGCAGCATGAGGTGGTTTGAAGCCTCCCCCCGCAGGGCGGCTCCGAAGGGCCAGCCATCCTCCATCTTTCGCACAGCATCGCCGCCCACGCACCCCGCCTACGCGGCTACGCGGCTTGCGTTCGTGGCACACCTTTTTTCAGGAACTCGTTTTCCATGCGCAACTCACGGTTCTGCCGTTCGAGTTCGCGCAGCCGGGCGCCTTCGTCGGCGGTCGGCGGGGGTGCCTCGCCGGCGTGGGCCCGCCGGTAAGTGGCGACCCAGGTTCCGAGGGTTCCTTCCAGGATGCCGAGTTCCCGTGCGACATCGAAGATCGGACGGGATGTCTCGATCACCATCCTCAGGGCTTCTTCCTTGAACTCGGCCGAGAACTTCCTGCGCTTCTGTGTCAACTATCATCCCTTCCGGACTGTCCCTATTCTAGTAGGGGCCACTGTCCGGAAGAAAAAGGGCACCTCACCTGGAGCAGGTCGGGGGCGACCTCGGCCCATCCGATCAGGAGAAGCGGGCCGACCGCGTCGAACGCGGCTCTTCCGTAGTGACCGGCGATGAGGGGTTCCGCGACGTTCAACGACAGCGTTACCATGCTGGAGAATATGAAGCTATTCCGAAACCGCCAGGTTGATCCTTTCGAAACTCGGGTGACGGTCAGCGAA
>NZ_CADCWT010000498.1 GCF_902806485.1 Candidatus Frankia alpina
AAGCGCGCGCGCTCTTGGAACAGATTTCCGGGAGCGCGGACACCGACGGGCCGCAGAACAGGTCCTGACCGGCGCCTTCGAGGAGCTGCGCGCGGCGAACATTCCGGTGGCGCAGGCCTGCGCTCTGACCGGATGGTCCCGCGCGACGCACTACCGCCACGCCGCTCCCGGCGGCCGGCTGCACGGGCCGTGGCCGGCCCGGGCCCTGCCGCCGGGCACGTTGACCGACACCGAACGCGCCGAGGTCCTGGCGGTCCTGACCAGCCCGGCGTACCAGGACCTGGCGATCCCGCAGGTCTGGGCTCGCGAGCTGGACGAAGGCCGCTACTGGTGCTCGATGTCGACGATGTACCGGATCGCCCGCGCCGCCGGGCAGACCCGGGAACGCCGTGCCCAGGCGACCCATCCACCCCGAGTACGACCCGAACTGTCCGCGACCGGACCGAACCACGTCTGAACCTGGGACATCGCCGCGTTGAAAGGACCCGAGAAAGGAATCTGGTACAAACTTTACGTCATCATCGACATCTACTCGCGGTATGTCACCGGATGGCTCGTCGCCGCCGAGGACGCGATTGTCGCGAAAGACTTCCTCGCCGACGCGGTACGCCGTAACGGAACCCAGCCGCACACGATCCACGCCGACCGTGGCGGTGCCATGATATCAAAACCGGTATCAGAGCTCCTCGTCGACCTGAACGTCCACCGGTCACATTCCCGACCCCGCGTGTCCAACGACAATCCGTATTCCGAGGCGCAGTTCAAGACTCTCAAGTACAGTTTTGATTTTCCTGCCCGGTTCGGGTCGTTGCACGACGCCCGCCGGTTCTGCGAGGGGTTTTTCACCGCCTACAACCATGAGCATCGCCACTCCGGGATCGGGTTCCACACCCCCGCCTCGGTCCACTACGGCACCGCCGACCAGGTCCAGGACCACCGCCAGGCCACCCTCGGCCGCGCCCACGCCACCCACCCCGCACGGTTCACCCGCTGGCCACGGCCACCCCGACTACCCGTGACCGTGTGGATCAACAAGCCAGTCCCACAGCCAGTCGACTAACAACCCACTGTCTCACTTGACTTGAC
>NZ_CADCWT010000499.1 GCF_902806485.1 Candidatus Frankia alpina
TGTTCCGAGTCTGGATCACAAGCAGGGTGATCGTCCTTCGCGTTCGGGTGCTTCGGCTGGTAGCACGGTTGTATGACGCGTGGTGATCTGACCGATGGTGAATGGGAGTTGATCGAGCCGCATCTCCCGCTGGGGGCGTCCGGGCCGATCCCTGACCTGCGCAGCTATGTCAACGCGGTGATGTGGAGGTTCCGTACCGGCAGCCCCTGGCGGGACGTGCCGGCCAGCTACGGTTCCTGGTCGACGATCTACGACCGGTTCCGCATGTGGGCACGTGACGGGGTCTTCCAGACCCTCATGGACGCGATGATCACCGAGGCGGCGGCGCGCGACGATGTCGATCTCAGCCTGGTCAGCGTGGACTCCACCGTCGCCCGCGCGCATCACCACGCGGCGGGCATGGTGGTCGACCCGGATCTCCTGGAGGACATGGAGAAGGCCCTGACGGAGGAAAAGGGGCTTCAGAAACCGGACAAAACGACCCTGTAGTCGAGGTGCCCGAAGATGATGAGGGAGCCGAACGGGCACGGCGCCGCGCGGCCCGACTGAAGGCCGCTGACCTGGGACGCTCCCGGGGCGGGCTGACCAGCAAGGTGTACCTCGCGACCGACCGGCGCTGCCGCTTACTGTCCATCATCCTCACTCCCGGACAGGCCGCAGACAGCCCGTGTTTCCTCCCGGTCCTGAAGAAGATCAAGGTGCGTGGGCCGGTCGGACGCCCCAGGGCCCGGCCGGACGCGGTCGCCGGAGACAAGGCCTACTCCTCCCGCGCCAACCGCGCCCACCTGCGCACACGGAAAATCCGGGCGGTGATCCCGGAGAAGGCCGACCAGAGGGCCAACCGCAAGAAGCGCGGCAGCGTCGGAGGCCGCCCGGTCAGCCACGACGCCACGCTCTACAAAGACCGCAACACCGTGGAACGCGGCATCAACAAGATCAAGGAATGGCGGGGTCTGGCCACCCGCTACGACAAGACACCCGAAAGCTACGCCGCGGGACTCCACCTACGCGGATCCATCCTCTGGCTACGCAGCCTGCCAACCATATGATCCAAACCCA
>NZ_CADCWT010000500.1 GCF_902806485.1 Candidatus Frankia alpina
GGCACGGAAAGTGACCTTCGCGCGGCCCTGGCCTGTGTCCCGAACAGGGCGACCGCGGCCTGGGACTGCAGCACCGGATCTTTGATGCCGCGCAGCCGGTCGAGGGTCTCGTCGAGCGCGGACGACGCCGACGATCCGCCCTTGCCGATCCGGGTAGCCATATCGGACGCGTTGAGGCCGATCATCTTGAAGCCCTGCGCCGTGGTCGTGCTGCCGTCGATCGCCCGGATAGAAAATTCTTTGATGGCGTCGGCGACGAGATCGCCGTCGCGTGCGCCGGCTTTCAGCCCCTGGGAGAGCAGGCCGGTTGCGGTCTGCCCGTCGATACCCATTTTCCGGAACTGCGTACCATATTCGTTCAGGGTGTCTAGGAAACCGCCGCTCTTGTCCGCGCCGGCCTGTAGCCCGGCGGTGATGATGTCGAATGCCTGATCTGCGGAGGACGCGAGCCCGGTGCGGAGCATTTGCCCGACGGCCGTCGTGGCGCCGCCGAGGTCCTGATCGAAGGTCTGGGAGAGCATCAGGGCCTTGCTGCTCATGCCCTGTAGGCCGCCCGCGGCGCCTTTGCCGAGGTCGCCGATGTTGAGGGTGACGCCGCGGATCGCCTCGTTGACGGTATCCATCGAGTCGCCCCAGCCGCCGGAATAGACCTTTCCGGCGGTCTTGCCGACGCTCGCCGCCTCCGTCGTGTTGAGGCCGAGCTGGGCGGCGAGTTTCGCGCTCGCCGCCCCCATGTCCAGGCTGGACGCGACTCCGTAGCCCAGGGCGCCGCCTATGCCCGCGGCGATCCCGGTGGCCGCGCTGTCGAACTTCTCCCGGACCTTCGCCAGGCCCTCGGAGACACGCTTGCGGGCAATCAAGTTGAAGATCAAAGACGTGTCGGAGGCCACCGTGCACCTCCCTATTCAGTTTTTCCGCGCCCGTTCGATCTGCCGCTGGTATTCGTCGAGCCAGTCCAGGCAGGCGTCAGCCTCTTCGACGGTGAGAAGGTCCCATTCCCAGGGGCGGATATAGAGCAGGTGTGCGGCGTTACCGATCTGCCTCAGCGC
>NZ_CADCWT010000501.1 GCF_902806485.1 Candidatus Frankia alpina
GCCATCGTGGGGTTCGCGCGTACCTTGCCCACAGCCGCGGAAGATTACTGGCTATCCCCGGGCGCGGAAGACCGCAACGCTGGCGGCCACCATCCAGACAGGGGCCAACAGCCCGGCTGAGTACGGCAGGCCGACGCCGAGCGTCGCGCCAATCGACACCGTCACAAGCACCGCACTCACGACGCCGCACCAGGTCTGCAGAACCCGGTGCGCGAAGATCAGCACGGCCGCGCAGGCGGCCGCGGCGATCACCCCCCACCAGGCCGCGTACTGCATCAGCGGGCACGAACCCCGGACTGCCTGGACGTCGTGCTCCGCCCCCAGGTCGCCGACGAGCTCATCCTGGGCCTCGGTGAGACGCTCGACGTCGCCTCTGTGGACGGCGGCCGGAGGCGATTCGCGATCGTCGGGACGGGCATTGGCCCGGTCCTCGGTAGCGAACGGCTCAGCACCTGCCTGTTGCTCCATCCTCGGGCGCTGACCACCGTCGCCCTGACCAGCCCCTGGCGCAACGCCCTGCTGCGCACGGCCCCCGGCGTCGCGCCGCAGACCGTGGCAGACACGTGGGGCGTCGCGCTGCCGCCGGCGTGCAGAAACATCAGGACGGCCTTGACCTGGCGGTTGAGGTCCGGCTCGTCGGTGAGACCGAGCTTCGCGAAGATCGAGTTGTTGTGCTTCATCCACCGCCAACTCGGACAGCACGAGGCCCGCGGCGATGACGGCATTACTCCAACCCTGCGCCTGTGGCCGAGCACCTCGCGTTGCCGCCGCGTGAGCCGGTCCAGCGCGCTGTCGCGACGCCGGCTGCCGGCGGCGACGAGCCTCTCGACGACCGCCGGGTCGATCATTGACTCCTTCACCGCCAATCTGCCTCAAGATCCAGCTAATTTAAATTCTTCGATCCCCGCACCCGCGATGACTCTGAGCTGCTCGCCCATACCGGGTTGGAATCCGTTTTCCACACGACAGTGAGCCTTTCCCGGTAACGTTTCGTCGCTTTGCGTGACATCAATGTGGTGTTG
>NZ_CADCWT010000502.1 GCF_902806485.1 Candidatus Frankia alpina
GGTGGTTCGCATCGGCGGCCGGCGTGGCGTCGACGCGGGCGGGGTGAGGGGTTCCGGGTCGTCGCGGTCAGGTCGGGTGATGTGCGGCAGGTCAACCGGCGCTGGTCGCAGGTGCGGATCCCCATGGTGGGCTGGGTCAGGTTCCGCCGTAGCCGCATCGTTCCGGATGCCAGGTCCTACCGGGTGACGCGGGATCGTGCGGGTCGCTGGCATGTCGCGTTCGCCGCCGTGCCCGACCCGATTCCCGCCCCGGGTACCGGTGGGGTCGTCGGGGTCGACCGGGGTGTGGCGGTGTCGGCCGCGTTGAGCACCGGGGAGTTGCTGCGCTGCCCCGGGCTGCGCCCCGCCGAAAAGACCCGGCTGGTCCGGTTGCAGCGTCGCCTTGCTCGAGCGAGGTGGGGATCGCACTGGCGGGCCCGACTGGTCGGGCAGATCGCCCGGGTGAAAGCCCGGGAGGCCGCCCGGCGTAAGGACTGGGTGGAGAAGACCAGTACCGCGCTGGCCCGCCGGTACGATCTGATCCGGGTGGAGGCGTTGCCGGTCGGGGCGATGACCCGTTCGGCGAAGGGTACCGTCGCCGAGCCGGGGCGCAACGTGCGGCAGAAAGCCGGGCTGAACCGGAGCATTCTCGCCCACGGCTGGGGGCTGCTGGTCGCCCGGTTGGAGCAGAAGGCCCCCGGCCGGGTCGAGAAGATCAACCCTGCGTGGACGTCGCAGATCTGCAACACCTGCGGAACCCGGGACCGGGAGGCGCGTGAGAGCCAAGCCGTCTTCCGCTGCCGGGGCTGCGGGCAGCAGGCGAACGCGGACGTGAACGCGGCACGCAACATCGCCCTGGGGCATCAGTGGGCAACCACGTGGGTGACTGCGCGGGGAGGCGACGCCGAGGGGCGGCCCGTGAACCGCGAACCTCAACACTGCACACCCCCTCTCCCGGAGGACGTGTAGATGTTGGAATCCTCCGCGTTCACGCGGAGGAGGATGTCAA
>NZ_CADCWT010000503.1 GCF_902806485.1 Candidatus Frankia alpina
TGTGTATCCGATTGTGATCAGACAGCTTGCTAGCGCCACGTGATCCGGGCCCGTCGAGGCATGGACGTGGGAACACATCGTGATCATGGAAGTTGGGGTCGTCGTCACGCCGGGCTTGCGTCCAACGGCACGGCGCGGCTCCACAGAACACCCTGATCACCAGGGTTGAGGCTCGGGCTGAAGCATTCCCGTACCCCACCGATCACGCACAGATGCGAAGATCGGTCCGTGGCGGTCCCGGTCACACCGCGGCCAGCAGATGCAGGAGGTTAATGTCCGTTCAAGCGGCGGGAACCGTCATCAACCTCCTGCAATTGCCGACGCAACCAAGGCAGGCGCCAGCCACGGTGCCTCCCGCGCACCATCCATTGATCACAAGTAGATGCGCGCTCTAGTGCGGCTGTAGTACTAGTACGGCTGTAGTACTAACGGGGCTTCGCCCCAGCCCGACGAGCATGTGTCTGTGGTCTTGTTGTGTTCTTGGGTTCCGGTCGGGTGGTGTGACGGGTTGACGATGAACCCGCCTGTGGTGCCGCGCTGATCGACGGCGGTGGGTCGTGGCCCGACCGTCCCGGACCGGAGCTGATGATGACGCTACCCCGCTCGGTCGCTGATGTCCTGGCCCGTCACGTCGCCTTCGAGGTGGAGTGCATCGACAGGATGTACCTGAACGTCTACGACCTGCGCCGACTCCGCCTCCACGGCCTGATCGAACGCATCCCCGGAACCCACCGCTACCAGATCATCCCGACCGGCCAGCGACACGCCCTGTTCCTCACCCGCGTCCATAACCGGATCCTGCGCATCGGCACCGCCGAACTCACCGACTGCCACCACGAACCCCCGCCGCTACGCCGAGCAGCCGACGCCTACAACACCGCCGTCGATCAGCTCATCCACCACGCCGGACTCGTCGCCTGGCCTGCGCACCCCGAACTTGATCCATTCTTCACGGCTTCGCCCGCGCAAGC
>NZ_CADCWT010000504.1 GCF_902806485.1 Candidatus Frankia alpina
GCATGGCTCGATCCGGGTCCGCCGTGCTCTGATTGTCATGGCGTCGGCGAGTGGGACACCGGTGCCCGCGATCGCCCGGCTGGTCGTCGCGGACGAGGACACGGTCCGGGGGGTGATCCACCGGTTCAACGAGATCGGCCTGGACTGTCTGGACCCTCGGTGGGCGGGAGGCCGTCCCCGCCTGATCAGCTCTGACGACGAGGCGTTCTGTGTCCAGGCGGCCCGCAGCCGTCCCGAGAAACTCGGGCAGCCGTTTACCCATTGGAGCCTGCGCAAACTGTCTGCCTACCTCGCCGACAACCCCGACCGGACGGTGACTGTCGGTCGGGAACGGTTCCGTCAGCTTCTCCACGCCCACCGGATCTCCTTCCAGCGGACCCGGACGTGGAAGGAATCCACCGACCCGGACAAGGACGCCAAACTCGACCGGATCGAGTACCTCACCGACGTGTGTCCCTACCGCTGCTTCGCGTTCGACCAGTTCGGTCCGCTGTCGATCCGCCCCGTCCACGGGACTGGCTGGGCCGCCGAATCCCATCCTGACCGGCTCCCCGCGACCTACCATCGCACCCACGGGGTGCGCTACTTCCACGGCTGCTACTCCCTCGGCGACGACCAGCTCTGGGGCGTCACCCGCGGGTGCAAGAGCGGTGGGAACACCCTGGCGGCGTTGAAATCGATCAGGGCTGCCCGGCCTGACACCGCCCCGGTCTACGTGATCTGCGACAACCTGGCCGCGAACAAGACCCCGACGATCCGCCGGTGGACCGGGCGGCACAACGTGCAGCTGTGTCTCACCCCGACGAACGCGTCCTGGGCAAACCCGATCGAATCCCAGTTCGGCCCGTTACGGACCTTCGCGATGGGTAACTCCGACCATCCCAACCATCCCGTGCTCGCCCGCAGGCTGCAGGCCTACCTGCGCTGGCGTAACACCCACGCCCGCCATCCCAGCGTCCTAGC
>NZ_CADCWT010000505.1 GCF_902806485.1 Candidatus Frankia alpina
ATCAAGGACGAAAATGATCTTGCCTCAAGAGATCTTCTAGGTACTACGCAAACTTACCGGCCGCGATCAAGCTCAAATTGGCCCTCCGCGGACCCCGATTTGCCCTGTGCCCCAGCGGAAACCTCGGAGAGGCATGATCGCGAAGAGGTGCGGAGCGTTTTGCGATCCGGGCTTCGCGGCGTGACGACGAACCGACGGCTGCGGGACTGCGGCAAACCGGTCGGGGTCTCGGACGTCGCTCTGATCCAAAACGGAGATCATCATCGCTACAGCGGCCTGGAGACGTGTGGATCTGGGTGGGTTTGTCCGGTTTGCTCGGCCAAGATCAGGTTCCGGCGCGCGGACGAGATCTCCCGGGCCATCGCCCGGGCCATCGAGATGGGTTTCGGGGCTGTTTTTGTGACCAGAACAATCCCCCACACCGCCGAAGATGAACTGCGCACAACCCTCGGTGGCCTGACGGAAGGTCGAGCCTGGGCTTCCTCGCAGAGGATGGTCAAGAGGGCGCGACAGGAAGCCGGCTTCCTGGGGTGTATCACCGCGAAGGAAATCACCCGCGGGAACAACGGCTGGCATCCACACACCCACGACGTGGAAGTTTTCCGGGAGCCGGTGACGCCGAAGGCCTACGGGAAGTTGTCGACGGAGTATTTCGACAATTTGAATGCTTCCTATGTGCGGCAGGGCCATAAGCCGATGGTGAAAGGAATCGGTGTGAAACTCGATATCATCACCCGGGACTCCGACGCCCTCGGCCGCTACCTGGTCAAGCTCCAGGAAACCGGCGTCGGCCTGGGAAACGAAATGGCCCGCGGAGATCTAAAGAAAGGCCGGAAGGGGAGTCTGATGCCGTTCGATATCGCCGCCTACTTCCTGCGGACCGGCGACGCCGCCGCGCTGAAGCTCTGGCACGAATACGAACGGGAGACCAAAGGCAAGTCGGTGATCCGCTT
>NZ_CADCWT010000506.1 GCF_902806485.1 Candidatus Frankia alpina
GGGCTGGGGGGTGGCGGGCGCATTTCTGCTGCCGACGCTCGCGCTTGGTCTCGAGGAACTGCTCACCGACAACCCCCCGGCGCTGTTCGCCGTCCTCCACGCGCTCAACTCGTGGATCGACGAGGAGTGGGGATTCGCCCGCGACAAAACGATCATCGCTCCGCCGGTTCTGAGCCTCATGGACCCCCTTCTTGCCGAGGAGGAGCTTCGCTGGGTGATCGAACGCGGGACCAAGGCGATCGTGCTGCGTTCTGCGCCGGTCGTGGGTCCGTACGGAAACCGGTCGCCCGCGGATCCGGTGTACGACCGCTTCTGGTCGATGTGTGAGGACGCGGACGTGGCGGTCGCCTTCCACGCGGCCGACTCGGGGTACGCTGGACACGTGCGGGCCTGGGGCGAGCACGTCCAGTTCGCCACCGAAAGCACCTCGGCGCTGGCCGAGGTGCTTTCGGTGCACATTGAGCGCCCCATCAGCGAGACGATCGCCGCCGCGATCTGCCACGGACTGTTCGACCGGCATCCGCGCCTGCGCTTCGCCTCCATCGAGCTGGGCTCCGGCTGGGTGCCCGAGCTACTTCGGCGGCTCCGCCAGTCCTACCGCAAGATTCCGTATGCCTTCGGCGCGGACCCGGTGGAGACGTTCCACGAGCACATCTATGTGGCGCCGTTCCAGGAGGACAACCTGACCGTTCTCCTGGACCACATGCGCGTGGATCGCGTCCTGTTCGGCTCGGACTGGCCGCATCCCGAGGGCTTCGCCCGGCCCACGGACTTCGTCGCGGACATCGCCGACCTGAGTTCGCTGGATAAGAAGAAGCTGATGTCCGACAACTTCCGTAGCCTGATCATGATGCCCTGATCATGATGCCCTGAACGTGCGGGACGGTCGCGATCCGACCTGACCCATGCCCGTCGACATCGGATGCGCCGGGAAATGAGCCATTCCCGGC
>NZ_CADCWT010000507.1 GCF_902806485.1 Candidatus Frankia alpina
TCCGTCACCAGATCGCTTGAAACCACAACTCAACGACACCTAACAAAGCCCTACTAGGAGCGAGGCGGTCTCACTCCATCTCCACAGGCAGCAACCGCGAGCCCCGCGGCCAGAATGTTCTTCGCAGCGTTCACGTCCCGGTCGTGGTGCGCGCCGCAGCGGCACGTCCACTCCCGGACGTTCAGCGGCAGCTTCTCCACGATCGCCCCGCACGCCGAACACGTCTTGCTGGACGGATACCAGCGGTCGATCGCGATAACGTCGCGGCCGTACCAGCCGGCCTTGTACTCCAACATGATCCGCATCTCGCGCCACGCCGCATCCGAAATCGACCGGGCAAGACTGTGATTGCGGACCATGTTCCGCACGGCCAGATCCTCGACGACGATCGTTTGGTTTTCGCGAACGAGTCGAGTCGTGATCTTGTGCAGGTTGTCGCGGCGACGGTCCGCGATCCGGCCGTGAATCCTCGCGACCCTGAGCCGCGCCTTCGCCCGGTTCTTCGAACCCTTCGCCTTCCGCGACAGGACCCGCTGCGCGTGGCCGAGACGCTCCCGGTCGCGCCTTTCGTGCTTCGGATTGGCGATCTTCTCGCCCGTCGACAAGGCCAGCAGCGACGTGACCCCGGCGTCCACCCCCACCTGCGCGTCGACCCGCGGCAGCGCCTCGATCGTCTCCTCGGCCAGGATCGACACGTGGTACTGGCCACGGGAGTTCCGCGACACCGTCACCTGCGACGGGTTCGCGCCCTCCGGCAGTACCCGAGACCAGGCGATGTCCAACGGCTCCGCTTGCTTGGCCAGCGTCAGGATGCCGTTCCGGAACGTGAAGCAGTTCCGGAAGTAGATCGCCGAGTCTGCGGTCTTGCCCTTCTTCCAGGGTCGCGCGAAGGTCACTTTCCGTGCTGACTGGTTACTCTAGGTTGTGAGGAATGT
>NZ_CADCWT010000508.1 GCF_902806485.1 Candidatus Frankia alpina
GTAGATCTGTCCGGGCCCCGGGGCCCGGACGGTTCTCCAGCCACGCGCGAACGGTTGACGGCTTCCAGCGGGGCCGACGCGACGACGTCTGTACGTCGGGGTCCGGTAGGTGCCCCGAATGCCTGTAGCTACGCACGGTGTGGGGTGAGATGCCGGCCAGATTGGCTATGTCTGTGTAGTCGAGTAGTGGCTCAAAGTTGTCGATGGACTCTCCCATAGCCAGCAACCCTAAACGATTGACGTCCGAGGGATAGGTGTGTAGCGTTCCGTCCCGCAACTGAAAGCGCCCCCGGACCGGTGAGGAAACACCGGCCCGAGGGCTAACGGATCACCTGCTGCAAACAGGAGCCCGCTATGAGTCATCTTTCCCTGCCTGTGTGCGGATCTGCGCGCCAGGCTTCGCCCGCTGCCCGTCTGGGTGGTGTGGCATGAGTGCCCGCCGTCCGGGTCGGATCACGGTCACGGTCGACTACCCCGAGGAGATCTTCGACCCGGTGATCCTCGCCGCCCTGGAGGCCGGCCGTCGGGTGACCGCCGACGAGGAGCGGGACGTCCGCCGCCGGCACGCCGCCGAGCTCACTGCCGGGCCGGCTGTCTGCTGCCGGGCGTGCGGGTTCGTGCTCACCGCGCAGCATCAGGCCTGCCCGTCGATCGTGCTGGTGGACTCCCGTAGTCTGCCGATCGCGTTGACCGTCATCCCGCTGGCGCCGCGGCGGCGGTGCACCCGCTGCCACGGGCAGCTGGACGTGACGGTGACGGTGTCGGGGCTGCTGTGCTCGGTCTGCGGCGGCCAGGATGATCTGTTCGGTGGTGCGGCATGACCGCCCACCAGCTCCCCGCCGCCGGGCCGTCCGAGCAGGGTTGCAACCCGCCGGAAATCGGGGTTCCTCGCGCGCGCACGCGTAGGACCCCCTCCGG
>NZ_CADCWT010000509.1 GCF_902806485.1 Candidatus Frankia alpina
GGGGACCGGGCGACCCGCTCTCACACCACGCCCATCGCCTCGAACAGCTCCGGCGGCAGGCCCGCGGCGGCCTGGGTCGCGGCGATCTCGCGCATCTCGGCGACGTAGCGGTGCGCCTTGCTCGCCGACAGTGCGAGCCATGATCCCAGCCCGTCGACCTGGTCGGGGAACGTCGGTGCCAGATCGTCGAGCATGACGTCGAGTACCCCGGCCTGCTGCGCCGCCGCGGTCGCCTGCAGGAACAGGGCGGCGAGCCCCTTGTAGAGGCTCGCCGTGCTCATCTTCAGCGCGCTCGCGGCGCCTACCGGACCGGCCAGGACGCGCCGTTCGAGCCGGGGATGGGCCAGCGCGGCGATCTCCCCGGCCCGTGGCCCGCTCAGGTACAGCCGGGTGCGGCCGCGCCCGGGCGCCCGGTCCGGCGGCGGGCCGGAGATCGACCCGTCGACGAAGTCCAGGCCGGCCAGAGCCGCCGCCACCCGGCCGACCGTGGCAGGGGCGATCGCGTTGAGGTCGGCGACCAGCGGGGTCACCCCCGTCGCGGCGGCCGAGCGGCCGATGGCGCCGGCCACCGCGACGGCCTCGCCCGGTGGGACCACGGACAGGACGATGTCGGCCGCGCCGACGGCGTCGTCAAGTGAGTCGACGAGCTCCAGGCCGTGCGCGAGCGCGCGGGTCCGCTGCGAGCGGCCCACCACGCAGGCCAGCACCCGGGCGCCGCCCTCGACGTAGCCGCGCCCCAGCGCCGAGCCGATCGGACCGGGGCTCACGATCGTGACCTTGACCTTCTCCCCGGCCTGAATCTGACGGTAGGGGTCTCCCACCGTGTCGGTCATGCGACACCTCACTGGCTTCCTGCTGGTTTCCGCGCTCCATGTTGCCTGGTCATCCCAGCGCTGGCACCGGTGCTGCCTTCCGCGG
>NZ_CADCWT010000510.1 GCF_902806485.1 Candidatus Frankia alpina
ACGATCACGACCGAAAGGGCATAAGTTACCCGCCGGTATGGAAACTCGGGCTAGGTCCTGGCTGGTCGGCCAGGGAATCGGCCGAGAAGATGATCGATATCGTCGCCGTTCGGGTCGTTTCGCGGAGCGGTGGCGACAGCAGCCGGCGACGAATCTTTGGCTAACACCTTGCCAGGTCCCCGCGAATGCGCTTCCAAAGGCGAACCCCAACTTTTTGGTCTCCTGCGAGAGGTTCTACCGGAGCAGTGCGATAGTCCGCGTTGCCAGGTTTCGTCCGAGGTGCAGTGTGGGGCGTCGAATCTCCGAGGGATAGGACATGGCCGGGGTTGGTGAATCGCTGCCATAACGTCCTTTCCTGCTATCGAAAGTTACTTTGATTGATACGTTTTAGCGGCGCATGGTGGCAGCATCGAATGGGGTAAATGAATGCAGGTCGAAGAAAAGGTGGACGAAGTGGGCCCCCGCCGGGGGCGCGTCCCGGTCGCAGCGAAGGACGGGCCGGTCCGCGACGCCGGCATCCCCGGCGGCGCGCGCTGTTCGCCCGGCTGGGTGGCCGGTCGACCTGCGCGGGACTGGGGCTCATCGTGGCCCTGGCAACCGTGGCGGTCCTGGCAACACCGGCCAGGGCCGCCACCACAGTCATCGAGGACACAGCGATCGGTACCGGGAACGTAACTGGTCAGGTATTTGTTTGATCTTGAGTTAGCTGGTTGCGGGCATCCAGGGGCGGCCTTCGGCCAGGTGGACGAGGGCGGGGAACAGGCCGATGCCGCGTTTGGTGGCGGTGGACAGGTAGCTGCGGATCGCGCAGAACTGGCGGGCGCCGGTGAGGGTGCGTAGGCACCCAGGGCCCCGCGAAGATCGTTCTAGGTTGCGATCTGCTACGCGGAGTATTGGCCCCGTTGTGCCGTCCGG
>NZ_CADCWT010000511.1 GCF_902806485.1 Candidatus Frankia alpina
GGCGCTGGTCACTGGGGTCAGCCGACGCGCGGGCATCGGATACGCCACCGCCCGACGCCTCGCCGCCCTGGGTGCAACGCTGTTCCTGCACCACTACACGCCGCACGACCAGGACCAGCCCTGGGGAACCGATCCCGGCGGACCGCCGGCGGTCATCGACGGCGTGGCCGCCGCCCGCGACGACGACCAGGCGGCCATCCATGACATGGAGCTCGACCTCGCCGCCCCCGAAGCACCCGAACAGTTGGTCAACAGTGCCAGCGCCGCCGTCGGGCACCTCGACATCCTCGTCTGCAACCACGCCCGCAGCGGCGGCGACGGTCCGCTGGGCACCCTGGACGCGGCCATGCTCGACGCACACTGGGCCGTCAACACCCGCTCGACCATCCTGCTGGCTCAAGCCTTCGCCGCTCAGCACGACGGCCGGCGAGGCGGACGGATCATCTTCATGACCTCCGGGCAGGACCTCGGACCGATGCGCGACGAGGTCGCCTACGCAGCGAGCAAAGGGGCCCTCGCTTCCATCACGCGCACCCTCGCTGACCATCTCGCCGATCAGGCCATCACCGTCAACGCCGTCAACCCGGGTCCCGTGGACACCGGCTACGCCCCGCCCGAGGTCCACGAAACCGTCCGCCTCCGTTTCCCGCAGCAACGCTGGGGTACTCCCGACGACCCTGCCCGCCTCATCGCCTGGCTCGCGACCGACGACGCCGCCTGGATCACCGGGCAGACCCTCAACACCGAGGGCGGCTTCCGCCGCTCGGACTGACACTCGGACTGAGAATCGTTCGTTTGCGGTCGCCCATCGGCGCACCTCGCCCTGACGGGCCCCACCGGCTGAAATTTGGCGGGCCAGGTCGGCTACCTGAGCGCGGGACCTGCAGCGGTAGGGGGCAAGCCTGTCGCAGCG
>NZ_CADCWT010000512.1 GCF_902806485.1 Candidatus Frankia alpina
CGTCCGTCACCGTCCCGCCAGCCGACGAGGAAGGTGTCCGGACGTCCGTCACCGTCCCGCCGGACAGTCCTGCGGTAAACGTGCAGGTCACAGAACTGTCCGCCGGACAGTCGGCGGACAGTTCTGGACGTCGACTGTATGGGGCGGCGGCTCGGACGATCCGGGATTTGGTGTCCGCCGGTGTCACGGACGTCCTGGCTATCGCCGGCCGTCTTGCTGTGGACGGTCTGACGGTCACCCCGGACTACATCCGACGTGTTGTGCGACGGGTGCAGAGCCGTCCGTACGAACCCGGACAGTACCTGTAGATCACAACCTGGGCCGTGGGCTGTCTAGGCACGCCAACGGCTCCACTTCTCCACCCCTGCGGCTCGTCGACGGGGTACGTCCCGAGCTCTCTCGGGGCGTACCCCCGGAGCCCCCCACTCTTCCTTCCTGGTTGCGGGAGATCTCATGTACGTCGTGTTTCACGCTGCCCTGCTCGAGGGGGTAACCCTCCTCCTTCCCTATGCCGCCGGTCAGGCTGCGGCGGCCGTCCGCCGGGTGGTGGGCCGGCATTGGACGGCGCCGGCCGCTGGTGCGATCGTGATCCTCGCCACACATCCAAGCGCTACGGTGCTCCCGGTCCCGACCGCCGAGGTCGGAGCGGCCAGCATCGCCATGCTTGTGATGCTGGCCATATTGGTTCGGTGGTCCCGGTGACCGGGCCGCAGAAGACTCCGGCGCGGGTTGTTTTCTGGCGGTGGACGACCGGCGCTCCCCTCGATGGCATGCTGCGCACGGATGCGACCTGGCTGCACCCGGCTACCGTCGTGGTGCATCCCTCCGGTCGGGCGTACCGGTGGCAGTACCGGCCTCGCTGGCAGCGCGCCGCGCACCGCACCGGCGGTACCGCC
>NZ_CADCWT010000513.1 GCF_902806485.1 Candidatus Frankia alpina
TGACATACGGATAAATCCTCCTGAGGCTCATGCCTGCGGGGAGGAGTGCCGGCCGCCAGCGGGGCCCAGCAACGAAAACGATGGGCCGAGTCGTGGGCCCAGGCACCCGTCGCGCCAGAGGTTGGCACTCGACCTTACCGAGTGCTAATCCCTGTATAGCCCTCGACGCCTCGGAACGCAACGGCGCTGCCATACCACGAGGTCGTCCACCGGCCGGTGCGGTCGCCGCCCAGGCACAGGCGACGTGGCGGTCAATTGTGGTGGGCGTCCGAGGTGTCGGGGCGGAAAAACAGCCGGAACAGCACGAACATCGACGCCACGATCACGGCCATGCCGAGCCCGGTCACGATGATCATGGCGATCAGGTTGGCTTCGGGTGCCGCGGCCGAGGCGACCGTGGCGTGCCCGACCACCAGGTCCGGGTACCGGGCCGCCACCCAGCCCCACAGCACCCCGGCGACGGCCAGGCCGGCGGCGATCCGCGCGGCGGCGAAGCGGTGCCGCCAGAGCAGTACAGATCGACAGGAAATCGACTGCGTCTATTGGCGCTTCACTTGGATTCAATTCGGCCCAGTGGATTACCGCTCGCCGACAGAGCTTCGCACGCCGCCGGCCAGTTGGAATCCTCAAGGTCGAGCGCATGGCGAAGGTAAGCCGACGTGAGCCGCTGGATCAGGGCGACTCGTTCGGGGTTGTCGTCCGTCGTTTCCCTGGCCTCGTAGCCGGGGATTCTGCCAAGCGAGTGTTCCGCTCCGAACAGGGTCAGCAGGCTCTTGCTACCAGGACTCAGGAAGTATGGGTCGGCGGACCAGTCCGGTCCCCGCACGGACAGTGAGCCTTTCCCGGTAACGTTTCGTCGCTTTGCGTGACATCAATGTGGTGTTG
>NZ_CADCWT010000514.1 GCF_902806485.1 Candidatus Frankia alpina
TGATCGCCTGCCGGTAGGTGTGGTCGACCACGTCGCCGCAGGCGAACACGCCGTCGAGGTTCGTCTTGGTGGTGGGGTGCGCGACCTTCACGTAACCGGCGTCGTCCAGCTTGAGCTGGCCGCGGAGCAGCTCGGTCCGCGGATCGTGGCCGATCGCGACGAACAGGCCGGTGATGTCGAGGTCGTCGGTCTCCCCGGTGACCGTGTCGCGGAGGCGGACGCCGCTGAGCTTGTTTTCGCCGAGGATCTCGGCGACGTCGGCGTTCCACCGGAACCGGATCTTGTCGTTGGAGAAGGCCCGCTCCTGCATGATCGCGCTCGCCCGCAGCTTGTCCCGCCGGTGGATCACCGTGACCGATCGGGCGAAGCGGGTCAGGAACGTCGCTTCCTCCATCGCCGAGTCGCCGCCGCCGACGACGGCGATGTCCTGGTCGCGGAAGAAGAAGCCGTCGCAGGTCGCGCAGGCCGACACCCCACGCCCGAGTAGCCGCTCCTCGTGCTCGACGCCGAGCTTGCGGTAGGCCGAGCCGGTGGCGACGATGACCGTGCGCGCCAGGAACGTCTGGTCCTCGACCTTGACGACCTTCGGGTTGGCGGTGAGGTCGAGCTCGGTCACGTCGTCGGCGACCAGCTCGGCACCGAACCGCTCCGCCTGCTGGCGTAGCTGTTCCATCAGCTCCGGGCCCTGCACGCCTGCGGGGAAGCCGGGGAAGTTCTCGACCTCGGTGGTGTTCATGAGCGCGCCGCCCGCGGCTACCGCGCCCTCGAAGACGAGCGGCCGCAGGTTGGCCCGGGCAGTGTAGATGGCAGCCGTGTAACCTGCCGGCCCCGAGCCGACGATGATGACATCGCGCACGTCGTCTGCCGAT
>NZ_CADCWT010000515.1 GCF_902806485.1 Candidatus Frankia alpina
GGCGTGGGCCGGGCCGACAACTCTGTCGTCAGTTCTCGGGTGACTGCCGGGCGGCAGTCGTCGAGCCCGGCCGTATCCCGCGCAAAAGCGATCTTGAGGTCTTCCGTGGGTACCGTCCCGAAGCCGCCGCCGAGGACCTCGACGACCTTGTCGTGAAACCGTGATCGCCGATGGGTCACTGTCTCCAGGACCGGGAACATGACGAGCAGGTCTCGCAGGTGATGTTGTGGGAGATCGTCCCAGGGAAGATGTTCTCCGACCACCTCAAGGTCTGGCCAGAGCTGGGCCGCGACGTCCTGGGCCCAGGCGACGTACCGGCTGCCGGCCGCTCGGTGCCGAGGACCAGTCAGAGCCCACAGCACCATCGACAGCTCTCCGAACGCCCGCACCTGCCCGAAGGATTTCAGACCCGACCGCAGATCGGGCCTGAAATCCGCCGAGTGCGCCTCGATCCACCCGCGGAGTCGATCTCCGGAGCCTGGATCCACGCCGCCGCCGTCGCTATCGCGCCGCCGACTTCTTCCTCTCGGAACGGAGTTTTCCGTGGAGCGCCTCGGGCGGCTGCTGGTACATCTGATAGCCGCAGGGCCCAGAGTTCAGCGCGATGGTGAAGTTTTCCGTGGTGACGGGGCAGTAGATTGTCGTGCCGTTGTCCACGGCCTCGCACTCGCACTCGTCGATCTGCTGGTCGAGTGAGCCCTCGGTGGCGTAGATCCCGGGGTTCGGTCCGTCGAGTACGTGCGCCACGCAGAACCAGTAGTCCAGGCCGGTGTAGAGAAATCCGGTGTTGAAGCCAATCTGCAGGGGCCCCGCGTTGCCTCCGGGTTGCAGGATGGGCCCCGTCCAGACCTGGGGGCCAT
>NZ_CADCWT010000516.1 GCF_902806485.1 Candidatus Frankia alpina
ACACCAACACCACATTGATGTCACGCAAAGCGACGAAACGTTACCGGGAAAGGCTCAGTATGCGTCGGGCGGACCGTTCGCGCCGGCTCCCGCGGGCTGCGCGCCGGGCGTGGCGACGAGGGCCGGCGGACCGTCCCGGAGCAAGCCAGAGCAGGGCGAATCGGCTGCCGTTCCCGGTGCCGGACACCCTCGACGAGGTGCTGGTCCGGGCGCTCGACTCGGACCCGGCCCGTCGCCCCGCCCGCATTCGCGTCCTCGCCGACGCCCTGCGGGTTGGCGCCGACCGTCTCGCCCGCTCCGGCTACTGACGGGCCCACGGGTGCGGTTGCGCCGCCGCTTCGGGATGCTTCGGGGTTACGCCGACGCTACGGGGCCACGCCGACGCTACGGGGTCGAGGCGGCGCTACGGGGTCGAGGCGGCGGCGCAGACCGTTGATCGGGCCAGGGCCAGGATGGCGCCGGCGGTCGGCTGGTCGGGGGTGATGCCGCCGTGGGCAAACCGGGGCGGGATGCGGGTCAGCGCAAGGCGGTCGCCGCCCTCGGGCAGGTCGTCGAGGCAGATGTGGGTGCCGTCGTCGCGCAGCGCGGTGTCGCTGCGGCCGGCCGCGAGGGCGGGGAACTGCGCGCGCAACGCCGTCACGAACGCCGCCGCGGCCTCGGAGTCGTGCATCAGGTCGAACGCGCTCGTCCCGCCCGCGGCCGACGCGCCGGCCGTCGGTGTGGCCCCGGACGACGGCCCGCCGGATCCCCCGGTGCCGCTGGAACCCCCGCAACCTCCGCACGCCGCGAGAACGGCAACGAGGAGGGTCGGGGCGAGTACCCGCCAGTTCTTCATCGGCTCCCCTTGCTCGTGGAAG
>NZ_CADCWT010000517.1 GCF_902806485.1 Candidatus Frankia alpina
GGGGTGCACGACATCTGGTGTCGACCCGGGCCGGATCGGCCGTGGCGGATCCAGGTGATGCTGGAGGAGGTCCGGGGCGGTCAGTGGGAATGCCGGCGCGATCCCCGTGTCCGGCGTCCGATCGCAACGCTGGGAAACCTCACCTCGGACGGCATTCCCCATCTCGTCCCCGAGGTGCAGCTGCTCTACAAGGCGGCGTCGCCGCGGCCGAAGGACGAGTTGGACCTGGTAGCGGCACTGCCGGTCCTCACCGCAACGCAGCGCCGATGGCTCGCCGACGCGCTCACCCTCGTGCATCCCGGACATCCATGGCTCGATCGGCTTTCGCCAGCACGGTAGGAGGCGCACGGACGGGCCGGTGGCACGTCTGTAGGAGCGTCCGTGGGAGCAGTGCACGATCTGGCCGTCGGCGCGGCCGTGGGCCCATGGACGTTGCCGGCTGTGGGCCACCGATGCGGCCCCGCCGCGTCGGTATGCCGCTGACCGCCGGTGAGGGTGACCGCCCGGCATCCGCATCGCTTGATTCCGTCCTGCTTGCGGTCAAGAAGGCCCGACGCGATTCCCTGTCACAAGGTTGCTCCGGTGTGGGGGAATGTGACCTGGGTGACGAGACGAATGGCCTGCTGGCGCGGGGCCGATCGACCGTGTCGAAGCGGGAATTGTGACCCGCGCGACGCGGATTCATTGCCCCTGCCTTAATGGGTGTGACCGGTGTTACGAATCGCGGCGAGTGTGAGCGCCATTACTGTGGGCTGGGTCATATCGGCTGGGCGGTGATGTCGATTGCGGTCCGGATCACGTCGACAGTGCTGTCGAAAGTGGTGGGGTGAGTGCACAATGAGCCATTCCCGGC
>NZ_CADCWT010000518.1 GCF_902806485.1 Candidatus Frankia alpina
CACAACGGGGCCAATACTCCGCGTAGCAGATCGCAACCTAGAACGATCTTCCCGAGGCCCTAGGTTGGACCTGGCGTTCGTCGGCGACAGCTCGATCCTCACCGACATCGTCGACACGGTGGCCGGGCTACCGGTCTTCGGCACCGCCCGCGGGCTGGTCAAGCTGCTGGAACGCGGCACCTCGGACGTGCGCCGCCGGCTGCGGGTGCGCCGCGACCCGACGCTGGCGACGCTCGACGACCTGCCGAACAGCGAACTCGCCGACGCCGTCACCTACCTGTTCGCCGAGGACCTGCGGGCCGCCAGCGGGGACAAGCCGTACGTCATCGTCATCGACAGCCACGAGGCGCTGGTCCCCAGCCCGGTCCGCTCGGGGCGCACGCAGCTCGCGGACGCCTGGCTGCGTGACCTCGTGGCGCAGCTCGACCGCGGCCTGGTCGTCATCGCCAGCCGGGAACCGTTGCGCTGGGAGCTGACCGACCCCGAATGGGACGACCTGATCTACGTGTGTGACATCGGCGGGCTGCCGATGGAAGCCCGGTTGGAACTCCTCGACGCCGGCGGTATCGCCGACACGTTCCAACGCCAGAAGATCGCCGATGCCAGCGCCGGGCTCCCCTTCTATCTGAATCTGGCCGTCGACACGCACCAGCAGACCGGCGGACGGGTCAGCGGCAATCTCGTCTCCCAGCAGGAGATCCTGGCGCGCTTCCTGCAGAACGGCGTCCCGGAGGAAATCCGGTCCCTCGAGGTCCTGAACCCGGCCCGGATCTTCGACTTCGGTATCTTCCAGCTCCTGGCCAACACCTTTCATCTCCCCGATCATCGCATTGAGCCATTCCCGGCA
>NZ_CADCWT010000519.1 GCF_902806485.1 Candidatus Frankia alpina
GCGTCGGGTACGTCGCTGGCGGCCGGGGGGCATCTGGTTTTTGATGTCGATCCGGTGTTCGGCCTGGGGAGTTCCGATTCGGTGCGGCTGTATCAGCCGGGTGGCACGACGCTGGTGGATTCCTACACCTGGACCTCGCATGCGTCGACGACCTACGGGCGCTGCCCTGACGGCACGGGTTCGTTCACCACGACCGCCTCGTCGACCCGAGGCGCGGCGAACGCCTGCCCCGCCAGCACGTGGCCAGGCGGCTCGGCCGTCGCCACCGCGGACGACGCGAACGTGTTCGGCACGAACCTCAGCGGCCTGTCCTTCCAGAGTTCCAGCGTGCTGTGGGCGGTGAAGAACGGTCCTGGCACGCTTTACCGCCTCGTGCCGAACGGTGCGAAGTGGCAGCCCGACACGACCGGTGGCTTACGCAGGCGGGACCGGTGATCCGGACGCGGAAGGCGTGGTCACCACCCCTGGCGGCGTGATCGTTTCCACGGAATGCGACAACAGCAACAGCAACGTCAGTTCGCTGAAGGTCCTCCGGTACGACGCCTCCTCCACGGCCACCTCGCTCAATGCGACCGCCGAGTGGAACCTCACCGCCGACCTGCCTTCCGCGGCGGCCAACAGCGGACTCGAGGCCGTCTCGTGGATTCCCGACTCGTACCTCACCGCACACGGCTTCCACGACGAGCACACCAACACCGCATACGACCCGGCTGCCTATTCCGGTCACGGCAGCGGCAGGGCCCCGAGAAGATCGCTCTAGGTTGCGATCTGCTACGCGGAGTATCGGCCCCGTCGTGCCGTCCGGACGCGCTCCAGTCGAGACCGCACACGCCAGCCGTATCCCG
>NZ_CADCWT010000520.1 GCF_902806485.1 Candidatus Frankia alpina
GGCGTGGTCCACGCGTCCGATCTGCGGCGTTGTGTGGCCGGGTGGTTGCGGTCGTTGCTGGGGGGTGTAGTACCTAAAAAGTGGCGTCGATCGTGAAGAAGCGGATCTCGGGGAAGACGTATCTCTATGCCGCGACGTCTGCCCGGGTCGATGGCCAGCCCCGGATCGTCGACCAGGTCTACCTCGGTGCCGAAGACGAGGTGATCGCCCGGCTGACCGGGCAGGCGGGCGGGGGTGATCCGGCGCTGCCGGCCGCTACCGTGCACCGCCGGTTCGGTGACGTCGCCGCGGTCTGGAGCGTGCTGACCCGCCTCGATGCGATCGCGGTGATCGATGGTGTGGTCGGCGACGCGAAGGTCCCCGGCGGGACGACCGTGGGGACCTATGTCGCGCTGGCCGCGCTCAACCGGATCTGCGACCCCCGTTCGAAGGCCGGCTTCGCCGACTGGTCCGCGACCACCTCGCTGGGCCGGATCACCGGCCTGACGGCCAGGATGGTCGACCATCGCCGGTTCTGGGACGCGATGGACCGCGTCGACCTGGTCCAGCTCGACGCGGTCGAGACGGCGCTGACCCGGCGGATGATCGACGTGTTCGGCCTTGACACTCACGGCCTGGTCCTCGACATGACCAACTTCGCGACGTTCATCGACTCCACGAACACCCGCGCCCCGGTCGCGGCCCGGGGGAAGGCCAAGCAGAAGCGCTATGACCTGCGCCTGGTCGGCCTGGGGCTGGTCGCCACGAGGGACGGCGGGATCCCGCTGCTCTCGCGGGTCTACCCGGGCAGCCAGCCCGACGTCACCCAGTTCACCCCGATGATCGAAGAGCTCGCCCGGCGC
>NZ_CADCWT010000521.1 GCF_902806485.1 Candidatus Frankia alpina
GGCGGCCTCCGCGGGCGCGCCGTAGACGACGACGGCGGGCGGCGTGTACCCGCTGGCCTGGAACGCCTTTCCGAGACCCGCCCCCGCGCCGGGAGTCGTCGTCATGAGGACGACGTCGGGTGCGGCGGCGCGGATCGCCGCCACCGCGGCCGAGGGATCGGCGTCGCCCGGCTCGTACGGCGCGTTGGCCACGATCTGGTAACCGGCCTCCTCGCCGTACTCGGCGATGATCGAGTTCAGGTCGGTGCCGGTCGCGTCGTTGCCGTACAGCACGGCCACCCGTCGACGCTGTTGATCAGGCTGTTCGGCGTTGCGCAGCAGGGACAGGAAGGCGCCGCCGTAGTCCGCGGCGTCGGGCCCGGCCCGGAAGTACCAGCTCAGCCCGCGCTCGGTGAGTGCCGTCAGGGGGGCGTCGCCGCTGACGAACGGGGTCTGCAGCCGTTCGGCCCGCTGGCTGGCGTCCAGGGCATCGTCGGCGCCTAAGGCGCCGACGATGCCGGCCACGCCGTCACCGCCCGCCAGGGTCACCGTACCGTCCGCCGCGGCTTGCCGGTCGTCTTTGGTGTCTAACGTCACAATCGACAGTCGGGCGTGACCTGACGGTCCCCAGATTCGACCGGTGGAGTATCCGGAGCGGCTTTCTCCGGTGTTGATGAGCCGGCTGGCGAGTTCCGCTCCCCGTTGGGCATCGCGGCCGGCTTCGGCGTTCCCGCCCGTCAACGGAGCGAGAAGGCCGATCTTGACCTCCCCGGAAACCGCGGGTGGCCCGGGATTGAGCCTTTCCCGGTAACGTTTCGTCGCTTTGCGTGACATCAATGTCGTGTTGGTGTGTT
>NZ_CADCWT010000522.1 GCF_902806485.1 Candidatus Frankia alpina
TTGACTTGACTTGACAACTACCGCGGCGACCCGGACGAGCCCGACATCGAGGTCGACCTGCGTCCCTACCGCGATCCGCACGCCGCGGCGAACCTGCGGTACCTCACCGCCCACGACGCGGAGGTGCAGGACGCGGTCCGGCACACGCCAGGGATCAGCGACCTGGTCAACCGGATGGTGGAGCAGGCGTTGCTGCTTGGCCGCAGCGCCAACGAGGTGACGATCGCGTCGTTCTGCGCTGGCGGGCGACACCGTGGCCCGGTGGCCGCCGAGATGATCGCCGAACGGCTGCCCGGCGGCAACGTGAACCTGTTCCACCACGACCTCGACAAGCCGGTCGTGGAGCGGCCGATCCGCGAGGCGAACCGCTGACGGGCTAGGGCACGTCGCCCTCGTCGGCCGCGGGTGCCTCGTCGCGCGGCCGGGGTGGCGCCACCTGGAAGGTGATCACCGTGACCTCGCCGTCGCTCGTGCCCTTGACCAGACGCGCGTCGGCGGGGATCAGGAGTGCGAGGTTGGCGCCCAGGTCCGAAGCCCGCATCCCCCCGTCGGCGATCAGCATGGAAAGCCCGGTGAGCTCGGAGTGGTGCACGGTCGCGGATGGCGCGGTGAACTCCACCGGGGGTCCGGGCTCCCACATCGGCGCGTCGGTGTCGATGGCATCGGGTCGCTCGGCGGCAATGCTCATGATCGGACCTCGTCCCCGTAGGCGGCCCACCAGGCGCAGACCGGGCGGGCCAAGGTAAACGCGCGTGTCCAGGGCAACCTAGCGAGCCTGTAGACGTGTGTCGACAGCACACGTCGGCAGCGTGAAGCGGCGCCTAGTG
>NZ_CADCWT010000523.1 GCF_902806485.1 Candidatus Frankia alpina
GACGTGAACATCCGCAGCGCCGCGACTCGGTGGCGCTCGGCCAACAGGTCCAGGCGGACGCCGGTAAGCGCCGGAAGCTCCCGTGGGGGCAGCGCCGCCGCCGCCTCGCCCGTGTCGGCGATTGCCGCCACGTCATCGGCGAGACGGGCCAGCACGGCGGTGACGGCAAGGGGGTCCAGCCCGATCAGGCGGGTCGCGGCCGTCGCCGGCCCGGTGACCGTCCCGTGCGCCGCGGCGAGGGCCGCCTCCCCGGGCGACAGCCCCGCGCCGACGGCGACCATGCCCAGCGCGATCGGGTGGTGCGGGGCGCGGGGACCGGTGGGCACCGGCCACGCCGCCCGGCCCGCCCGCAGCAGGGTCCGGCCCTGCGCCCGGCTGGCGGCGCGCTGCGCCGGGGAGGGCGTCCGGGCGTCGAGTTCGTCGTCGAGCTCGACGACGCCGGTCCGACCCGTCTCGAGGCCCTGGCAGGTGGCGGCGGCGAAGGCCGCGGCGACCAGGCCGGCCGTGTGCAGCCGGCCGAGCAGGAACGCCGCCAGGTCGGCCAGGCTCGCCAGGCTGCCGTCGCTCACCGCGGCCTCGACCCCACCCGAATGGGCGTGCCCCCCGTCGGCATGCGGCCATCCGCGAGCACCAGCAACGTCGCCCGTTGCCCAGACCGTCCGATCGGACCAGGCCCGTCCCCACCGCCGCCATGGCCAGCTGGTCGGTGTGACGGCGCTGGCCGCCGTCGACGAGGCCGCCCTCCTCGTCACCGCACTTCACAGGAGTTTTTCCGAAACCCGCCATGGCTGATTCGAATCAGATCGCCGGGATCGTAAAT
>NZ_CADCWT010000524.1 GCF_902806485.1 Candidatus Frankia alpina
ACATTCCTCACAACCTAGAGTAACCAGTCGGCACGGAAAGTGACCTTCGCGCGGCCCTGAATCCGACCAGAGGACCGCGTGGAGTCATCCTTCGTACACCAATCCGCCAGGCAAGATCTCGACGGTCAAGCCGCGACGGTAGCTGGTGTCGGTGGGGTCGAGGTCGGCGAGGCGACGGTGGATAGTGAGGGCGTAGGTGAGTCGGCGGTGGATGGTAAGGGCCTCGGTGAACAGGCGACAGGTCTCGTCGTTATCCCCCGATCTAAGAGCGAGTTCGGCAAGCTGGTCGCAGGAGGTGGAAAGGTCGCGTTGGTAGGCGGCGTTGTTGGGGTCGAGGTCGGTTAGGTGGCGGCGGATGGTAAGGGCGTCGACGTAAAGGCGGCGGGCCTCGTCGATGTGGCCGGCACCAGCGGCGAGGTCGGCTAGCCGTTCGTAGGAGGTGGAAAGGTCGCGTTGGTAGCGCGCGTTGTTGGGTTCGAGGTCGGTGATTCGGCGCGCGATGGTGAGAGCGTCCGTGTGCAGGCGGCGGGCCTCGTTGTTGTCGCCGGTATCAGCGGCGACTTTGGCCAGTCGGAGATAGACGGAAGAAAGGTTGCGTTGGTAGCGAGCGTCGTGGGGGTTGAGGTCGGCGAAGCGCCGACGGATGGCGAGGGCGTTGGTCTAAAGACGGCGGGCCTCGTCGTTGTCGCCGGCAACAGCACTCAGGTCGGCCAGTCTGATGTAGGTGAAGGGTAACTGGTCAGGTATTTGTTTGATCTTGGGTTAGCTGGTTGCGGGCATCCAGGCGCG
>NZ_CADCWT010000525.1 GCF_902806485.1 Candidatus Frankia alpina
GTGCACCCACATCGCCTACCCATACGTGGGCCGGCCACGGTGCGAGTGACTGCAAATCAAGCACCTCGGCACCGAATGTGAAGTTGGACATATTTAATTTCTGTTGTGACGAGTAGATAACTCCCGCAGGCGGAATGTCTATTATGGGTTATGCAATGGATACGGAAGGAAGGAGTCGAGGGTTCCATCTGGGCCGCCTGTCACTTTAGGCGACGACCATACTCTGTTTTTGCTAGAATGGGTTAGGGTTGACGTTTAGGGGAAACGTAGGCCCCGTTGCGAGGTACCCGTGTGTGCGATCAGAATGTGCGATCTCCGCTTTGCCGTGGGCATTGCGCGTGCTGTAACCGCGATCTGGTGGGTGTTTATTGTTGGTGTGATGATGCGTCCGGGGTGAGTGGCCGCGGTCCGGCCCTATACATCGGAGAGGTGTTCGCACTGAAGCTTTTTCGCGCGGCATATCTTCGCGTTCGAGTCGGTTGCTGCCGCCCTCGGCGGGGCGCCGCGCGCAGTCGGCCGGTCGGTTGCCAGCGGGGCATGCTGTCCGGGTACGAAGCTCAGTAGGTGCGCGCGGGAATCGAGGGCTCGGGCAAGGACGCCGAGGGCTGGCCCGCCGGGTTGGATGTCGTAGCCGCCGACGCGTTGCCGCGCTAGGTTCACAGCAGGACGCTGGCGACCGGTGACCGCGGACGAGGCCTACGAACAGGCGAAGTCGCTTCTTGTGGCTCGAACAGCATGACCTGGCCTATGCGCTGTTGACCAGACGTAACGTCGATGTAACTGGTCAG
>NZ_CADCWT010000526.1 GCF_902806485.1 Candidatus Frankia alpina
AATGTTCGCGTCCGGCCACTGGCGCCACCAGGCCCGGATCTGCCCGACGGCGGTGCTGGCCGCGGCCGGCCAGTCCCGGAGCAGCGGCTGCTTGCCCGGCCGGGCCACCGGGGCGCCGGGTGGGGCGATGGGGACCACGGGCCAGCCCAGGCCGGCGTAGTACCGGGCGGCCCGGCGCAGGTCCAGCCGATGCGCAAGGGAGACGGGGGGTAGCAGATCGGGGTGCATGAGTGGCCCTTCGGGGCTCATGCCGATCCGGTGAGGCCGATGCCACCCACTCGGGCCTGACGGCCGGCGAGTTGACGGGCACCATGGGAGTCGCGCCTCCCCTGGCAGGGAGCGCACGATCGGTCTCAGGACCGGCGATGGATACGGGAGATCCGTAAGGACAGCCCAGAGGTTGTGTGCCTCTGGGCTGTCGCCTTTTCAGGTGATCACGTCTGTCCTGCTCCTCCGGTTTGGGGCCACTGGTCCGCCCGGCCGGCCGCCCGGCGGGGGGTTAGGCCGCGTCGGCGGGGCGCTGCCCGCAGGCCGACTGGGCGAGTTCCGTGTACACCGCCTGGATCCGGGTGGGAGCGGGTGGCCCGGGCGGCGGCCTGCCGGACGCTCAGGCCTTCCCGGTAGGCGGCCACGATCGCGGCGCGGGCCGCGGCCGGGTCCAGGCGAACAGCAGGGGTGTTCACCTGGGTGTTCGCCCCTGCTGACGGGGTGTCCCCCTGGGTGTCCACCTGAACAGCCGGGTTGGTGTTCACCTGGACGGCAGATTCCGGCGA
>NZ_CADCWT010000527.1 GCF_902806485.1 Candidatus Frankia alpina
GAGGGGCCGACGGAAAAATGTTCGTGGGTTTCCAGCCCGCGGTCAGCTCAAGAAAATGGACCAGCGGGTCCGCCGATGGCGCATCCACACCCCTACCAGGCATGACCTGGGCGAGCTCGCCGCGCTGATCAACCCGGTCGTGGCGGGCTGGATGAACTGCACCTACCTGATGCGGTGGGCTGGCAAGAAGTACAGACAGATTCGCCCGCACAAGCGGTTCAAGGCATGGTGGACCGAGCTCCTCGATCGAGAGCCCGGGCTGTTCATGCACTGGGCCTGGGCACGCACGCTCGCCGGAATGCGATGAGAAGAACGGAGTGAACCGAGAGGCTCACGCTCCGTTCTGTGGAAGCCCGGGGGTGCAATTCCCCCGGGCCACCCGACCAAGGTCGCAAACCCAAGCCGATTGGGGAACTCATACCAAAGAAAAATAGCCACCCTAGGTAGCCATAGAATTACTTGGAGTGACCGAGGGGGGACTCGGCCACTCCGCCCACGCCCTCAACCGGCGCATGCGCATCCCGGTCGTCCGGCCGGCAGGTAACCGGAACAGCCCGCAAGCCGGCCCGGCGCCGCCGCGCTGAACGCTCATGCGCCACCACGCGGGATCCCGCCAGCGGGCTTGCCCGGGAACCCCCGGCGGACCTCGCTACAGTCGAGCGAAGTCGATCTTGACCGGGAAAGGTGCGACAGCATCGACACGGCGGCGACGGGGTAGTAGGGCTTTGTTAGGTGTCGTTGAGTTGTGGTTTCAAGCGATCTGGTGACGGAT
>NZ_CADCWT010000528.1 GCF_902806485.1 Candidatus Frankia alpina
TCGACGGCCAGCCTGCAACGCGGCAAGGATCACCGGATCGAAGATCTCTTCCGGATGGTCGACCGTGACCGTGATCCGACCCGAACGGCGGGCACTCATGCCACACCACCCAGACGGGCAGCGGCGGACGAAGCCTGCGGCGTAGATCCGCACCCAGGCAGGGAAGGATGACTCATAGCGGGCTCCTGTTATCGCAGGTGATCCGTTAGCCCTCGGGCTGGTGCTAGACACACCGGCCCGGGGGCGTTTTCGACTGCAGGTCGGGATGATACGTTAATGGACGAGTAGTGTACACCCCATGGCGCCAGATGACGATGATCCGCTACTGACCGTTGCGGAGATGGCTCGGCGGGCAGGTGTAACCCCTGGAACGCTGTACAGCTACCGCGGTAAGGGGATGTTGCCCGAACCTGACGATCTGTACTGGCCTGATCGTCCACGGTGGCGTACCAGCACGTTCAACGAGTGGATGGCGTCCCGACCGAAGACAGTCCTGGGGTCCAGGCAGAGCTCAGCCGACCCGTTGCTGACTGTTTCGCAGCTGGCTGTTGCTGTGGGGGTACGGAGGCATGCGCTCTACAAGGCTAGGGAGAGGGGGCGGTTCCCTCCGCCAGACGACACGAGTGCACCCGGGCATCCCCGCTGGCGGCTGAGCGCCGTCGAAAAGTGGCTGGAGGGCCGTCAGATACGTCGTAAGCGAGAGCAGGCGTGATCACCTAAAAACGCAACAGCCCAGAGGATCAGAACCTCTGGGCTGTCCTTGCG
>NZ_CADCWT010000529.1 GCF_902806485.1 Candidatus Frankia alpina
GCGGTCTCGACTGGAGCGCATCCGGACGGCACGACGGGGCCAATACTCCGCGTAGCAGATCGCAACCTAGAACGATCTTCCCGGGGCCCTGGGCCGCCGTCCAGACCGACGGTGGCGCGGTGACGTTGCAGTTGGCGAACCTGCACGGCGATGTGGTCGCGACCGTCGACGACGCGACCTCGGCCAGCTCCCCGGCGAGCTACGCGGAGTCCACCGAGTTCGGCAGCCCCTACTTCCCCAGCTCGGCCTACCCGCGTTACGGCTGGCTCGGCGCGAAACAACGCTCCCGGGACACCCTGTCCGGCCTCACCCTCATGGGCGTCCGCCTCTACGACCCCAACCTCGGCCGCTTCCTCCAGACCGACCCCGAACCCGGCGGCTCCGACAACGCCTACGACTACGCCCACCAGGACCCCTACAACACCTACGACCTCAACGGCGACCGGTTCCATTTCAAACGACCCAAGTTGCCCAATTGGAAGAATGCCGCGCGTGTAGGTGGCTTTGTCAGCTTCGGCGCCTGCGTCGTTTTCTCGGCAGGTACCTGTATCGGAGTTGGGCTTGCCGCGGCCGTCGTCTCTGCTCGGGCCAGCAGTGGGAGCTTTACAAACCGAGCCTTTGCTGGTTCCGCCGTGAGGAACGGGGTGACCAATACTCTCGGCGGGGTCTGTGGTTGTGGATTCGGTGGGACTCGTGTGGGCAACCTTGGAGGTAACTGGTCAGGTATTTGTTTGATCTTGGGTTAGCTGGTTGCGGGCATCCAGG
>NZ_CADCWT010000530.1 GCF_902806485.1 Candidatus Frankia alpina
ATCCGTCACCAGATCGCTTGAAACCACAACTCAACGACACCTAACAAAGCCCTACTAGTAGATTGCGAACATCAGGGCGATGTAGTGGCAGGTCGCGGCGACGAGGGTGAAGGCGTGGAACACCTCGTGGTAGCCGAAGGTCGCCGGGGCCGGGTTGGGCCGCCGGGCGGCGTAGACGACCGCGCCGAGGCTGTAGCAGACGCCGCCGACCAGCAGCAGGACCATCGAGGCGATACCGGCCCGGTGGGCGAGTTCCGGGATGACGAAGACGGCGAGGGCGATGTACAGCGGCACGGTCAGATACCGCGGGGAGTGCAGCCACAGCATCCGGATGGCCACGCCGAGCCCCGCCCCGCCCCACACCACCGCCAGGACCACGCGCGCGGTCCGCTCTGGCATCGCAAGAAGGGCAAATGGGGTGTATGTCCCGGCGATGAAAACAAAGATCATTGAATGGTCGAGGCGTTTCATGCGTGCACGCGCACGTGACGTCGACCACATCGTGCGGTGGTAGAGCGCGCTCGTTCCGAACAGCGCCGCGATACTCAGCGCATATACCGCGATCCCCAGTCGGGCACGGATCGTGGTGGCCAGGGCGACAGCGAGGACACCCAGTGCAAGGCTTACAGGGAATGCGCCGGCATGTAGCCATCCCCGCATGCGTGGTCGCACCTGGTCGCGGGGGTGGGAGGGGCCGTCCGCCTGCGAAGGCCCGGCGGGCTGCTGCGCGAGGGAAGCCACGCCC
>NZ_CADCWT010000531.1 GCF_902806485.1 Candidatus Frankia alpina
ACATTGATGTCACGCAAAGCGACGAAACGTTACCGGGAAAGGCTCAGTGTCAGCGGCGACGGCGAGGCAATCGTGGGGCAATCACGCCCTCGCTCCCCGTTGAACAGATGGCTGCCGGGCCGCGGCCGACGGCCGGATCCGCGGCGAGGTTGAGTCTCGCCGACGCGGGTCGGGGCGGTGACGGGATAGACCGCTCGCAGGCGGTCGGCCGCGACTGCGGTGATCTGCGGTACCGCCTTACTGATGACGGTACGAACTGCAGTGAACGAGGTCCCGAAAGCGGCAGAGCCCCGCACCTTGGATGGGAGTGCGGGGCTCTGGCCTGTCTCAACCGTGCGTGCGCTCGGCAAGGCACACAAAACACCCCCAACCTGGGATCCCGATGTTGCTACGCATCGCGCATACATTCATACTTGGCGCTACCGACGGTGCCGCTGCGCACAAGTTGACGAACCGCTGAGGAACACCATCTGAGCAGCCCGTCCTGTGTGACAGTGCCCGATCCTGTCTGACGGACGCTGCCGCGCTGGCCAAGCCGGCATCGAACCCGTCCTCTTGACTGTGCGTCCTCGATTCGTGGCCAGGGTCATCGGCACGTGATCGGGACGGGAGCATGCCTGACGGCGCGTGGGCAGCGAGACCGCTGACCAGCGCCGGCAGCCATCCGCCCGCAGAGCAGCCAGGATCCCTGCCATGGGCCTGGCCCACGATGCAGCCAGTCCAGCGACCTGAA
>NZ_CADCWT010000532.1 GCF_902806485.1 Candidatus Frankia alpina
CACTGGGTCCACTGCGCCCGCACCGACAAGTACACCCTGATCGACTGCCATCCGAACCGTGGGAGAGCCGGGATCGACACGCTCGGCGTGCTGCCCGGCTTCGGTGGGGTCCTCGTCCACGACGCCTGGGCCCCCTACGGCAGCTACACCAGCGTCACCCACCAGCTTTGCGTCGCCCACGTCCTGCGCGAACTGCAGGGGGTCATCGACGGTGTCCCGGCCGGGCAGTGGTCCTGGGCCGCCCAGGCCACCGACGCACTCGTTGCCCTGCGCACCCTGGCCACCCAGGCAGTCGCCGTCGGTGCGGCCAGCCTCGACCCCGCCGAGCTGGCCGCCCAGACCCGGCTGCTACGCCACGCCGCCCACATCGGCATCAGCCAGACCGCCGGCCGTGGCACGAAACTCATAGCCGCCCGCCACGCCCTGGCCTGCCGGCTGGTCGACCGCGAAGACGACTACCTGCGCTTCACCCGTAACCAGCGGATACCCGCGGACAACAACGGCTCGGAACACGACATCCGCATGATCAAACTGCGGCAGAAAGTATCCGAGTGCCTACGCACTCTCGCCGGGGCCCGCCAGTTCTGCGCGATCCGCAGCTACCTGTCCACCGCCACCAAACACCACATCAGCCTGTTCGAAGCCCTCGTCCGCCTGGCCGAAGGCAACCCCTGGACGCCCTCAACAACCTGACCCCGACCAACATCAAGAAACCACCTGACCAGTTAC
>NZ_CADCWT010000533.1 GCF_902806485.1 Candidatus Frankia alpina
CTCTGCCCGGCAGGCTTACGGACGATGTCCACCGTGGTGCGCAGCACGGTGCCGGCCCAGTCGACGAACCTCCCGGCGAACCCGCCGTCAGCAAAGACATACCGGGTACTCGGGCAGTCGAAATACAGGTCCACCAGCAGCGGCCGGCCGCCGTCACGGTCCTGCACCGACGCCGGGCGCACCAGCACCGCCAGCAGCAGACCCAACGTGTCCACGGCCACGAATCGCTTGCGGCCGTTGACCTTCTTCCCTGCGTCGTAGCCACGGCTGTCCCGCCCGACCGTGGGCGCACCCTTCACCGACTGGAAGTCGACCACCCCCGCCGACGGCTCGGGATCCCGGCCTTCGAACAGACGGACCTTCCGACGAAGAGCGGTGTTGATCCGCACGGTAGTGCCGTCCTTCCGCCAGCGGCGGAAGAACCCGTACACCGTCTCCCACGGGGGGAAGTCCGACGGCAACGCTCGCCACGAACAGCTGTTCCGCGCCATATACAGGATCGCGTTCACGATCTCCCGGCGGGGATGGGCCTCATGACGCCCGTCCTTCGACGGAGCCGGCAGTTCGGGTTCGATCTGCGCCCACTCGGCATCGGTCAGATCCGAGGGATAGTGGTGTGTCCGTGCCATGACCAGCCCCTGCCGCCCTCACCCCCACCCAAACCCCACCATCAACATCCACACCAGCATCCGGTCACGATCCGCACACAAAAGAAGATCCAAAACAA
>NZ_CADCWT010000534.1 GCF_902806485.1 Candidatus Frankia alpina
TGGCGGCCTTCACCTCGGCCCGGGCAGCCTTCCTGCGGCCCCGGGCGGCCTTGCTGGCGAGGCTGGCGGCACGGCGGCGGGCGGCTCAGCGGGTTCGCGGACGCCTCCCGAGCCGTCTTGCACTGGCCGCGGGCCTGCGCCACCGACACCCCGGCCAACGCCCGAACCTGCCGGGCGTCGGCGAGTGCCGCCCGATGCTCCAGGGTCCGCAACTCGCGACGCCGGCCGGCCTCCGCATCCCACCAGACCGCGAACGGGGCGCACGCCGGCGACAGACCGTCGAGGACCGTCACCGCCGTCGCCGACGACGCCCGCCACACCCGCACAGCGGCCGGTCCGGAGGGGGTCTGCGGGGCCTGCTCGGGGGTGGTTGCAGCCCCCGGTTGCACTGGTTGCACCCGGACTAGCTGGTTGACCCCTGCAACCACCCCTGCAACCCCCCTGACCTGCACGATTGCAGGTTGCAGCCAGGGGGGCCGGAGGGGGCCCTAAGCGTGCGCACGCGAGGAACCCCGATTTCCGGCCCGCTGCAACCCGGCCCGGACGCCTCGTCGGCGGGGGCCTGGTGGGCGGTCATGCCGCACCACCGAACAGATCATCCTGGCCGTCGCAGACCGGGCACAGCGGCCCCGACGGCGTCACGTCCAGCTGGCCCCGGCAGCGGGTGCACCGCCGCCGCGGCGCCAACGGGATGACAGTCAGCGCGATCCGCAGA
>NZ_CADCWT010000535.1 GCF_902806485.1 Candidatus Frankia alpina
GACGTCCACGCTGGCGCACAAGTTCAAGAGATCCGGGCGCGGTTCCGAGGGAACCAGGAGGATCAGACGTGGGACCGGCTCAATGAAACGTCGATAGTCGAGGAGTTGGCCAATTCCCATACGTATTGCCTCGCACGCGAAAGTCCCCTTCGCCTCTACCAGCTCGCCCGATGTTTCATCGTAGAGATCCGTAAAGAGGGGACCCAGCTCATTTAGCGGAAGAATCTGCTTCCGACAAACGTCATGGCCAAAAGACCGCAAATATGCGGCGTAATCGCGAACGAGATTCGCTTCCCGCCGGACAGCAGTGGTGGGCTTCTCCGGACCGATCGCAGCGTACTGGTCGACGCTGGATTCCTCTATCGGCACAGAGACAACGCGGCTGGTAGTGGCAGTGCTCGCCGGGATCATGGCATCAACGATGTGCACCGATCCATGCGGGCGGAGCCGAAATATAATGACCGACCGAATCGGACCGCCTCGCGTTCCTGGCGCCCGGCTCGTGTACCACGGAAAGTCAGCATCGAGCTCGAATTCGCCGACATATTGAACACCGCTGTCCACAACATGGAAGAGACGAAGTGCGCGATCCTTCGTCCGATGATTTAGCACAGCAAGGTTACTTCCCCCATTTTCTGATCACCGGCCTGCCCCTCTCCGGTGTAGTGGAAGCATCCGTCGTCACCCAGGGCCGCGCGAAGGTC
>NZ_CADCWT010000536.1 GCF_902806485.1 Candidatus Frankia alpina
ACATTGATGTCACGCAAAGCGACGAAACGTTACCGGGAAAGGCTCAGTGAGCTGGCCTGGGTCGATCGGAGAACCGGCGAAGTATATACGACCTCCGGTGACGTGGACCCAGATGGACTCGTATATCCATCGGTACCCTATGATGGATCTTGGATTAGATTTAGCCCCGGTGAGGAAGAACAATGACATCGAATTTTCCAGCGCCGAAGATCGCTGGGGTTTACGGAACGGTCGACGGTCATCCCGACTTCGGTGACCGCGAAACGCTTCCCGTTGGCGAAGAAAGAACCGCGATTCTCGGCTATCTGAATTCTGGAGAGTTTCTGCTGCGAACCACTGGCCGCACCGAGGATGTTGTAGATCCTTCGCGTGGAAAGGTGGTTCCGATTAGTTTCTGGACGGATGGAAACTGGATCTGGACGGACTCGATCGCCTACTATCTCGAAGCGTACGGCTTGGCGCCCCAGCCCGAATTTCTGGCGCACATCCGCGATCGTGAATACCGTTACGTGCGGCCGACAGAGGAACAGATCGGCCTCGCGGGCGACGTCCTCCAGGAAAGGATCAACAGCCGGCAGTCGCGGTGACATGTCGAGCCGTCCGAGGAGCGGGTCGCTGCCGCGTCCCGGGCGCTCGGGGAAGACTGAGCCTTTCCCGGTAACGTTTCGTCGCTTTGCGTGACATCAATGTTGTGTTGGTGT
>NZ_CADCWT010000537.1 GCF_902806485.1 Candidatus Frankia alpina
GCGGCGCTGCTGACCCGCACGGTGCCCCGGGCGACGTCGACGGGGGTGGTGCGCGACGTCATCACCTCCGGTGGGTATCGCGTCCTGGGCGCGACGATCCCGCGGCGGGAGTCGTACGCCCAGGCGTACGGGGCGCCGGTGAGTGTCGGGGCGGGCCCGTACGCCACGGTGGCCGGTGAGTTGCTGGACCTGGCCGCGGGCGGATGACCCCTCCTCGGTCGCGGCGGGAGGACCTGGCCGCGCGGGCGGCCGCGGTCACCACGCACGCCAACCCCGACCCGCCGGCGGACGAGTCGGACGGCGAGCCTGCGCCGGCGACACCGCGGCGGGCCCGCGGCGGCGCCCCGCCTCCCCGGACCCGGCCGGTGCGCATCACGGTGGACCTGGCGCCCGTCGACCATCGGGCGCTGAAGCGGTGGGCCGACGACGCGGCGGATGAGGTGGGTACCGCCGGCGTGGCCCTGGCCGACGTCGTGCGCGTCCTGCTCGACCGGCTCCACGCTGACCCGGCGCTGCGCCAGGCCGTCATCGAAGGACTCCGCGAACGGCGATCATGAACCACTGCGGTACTGCATGCAGTAATCGGTAACGCAAATAGCAAGTCCACTTGCCATGATCGATGATGGCAACCAGACTTGCCGTCATGACGACGGAGAGCACGCCCACCACGTGGGCCACGGACACCGCCGGCGAC
>NZ_CADCWT010000538.1 GCF_902806485.1 Candidatus Frankia alpina
GCGCCGGGCGGGTTGACGCTCACGTTCGACGCGGGGCAGAACTCGACACCGAACTTCACCCGGCTCGCCGAACTCGGCCTGCGTTTCGTCGGTTCGGTGCCCCCGTCGGAGCATCCCGGGCTGCTCGCCCGCTCCGCCGGTGACCGGGCGCTGGTCGGCGGTCGCTACGGCGAGGAGAGGCTGACCGTGCTTGACGCGCGCGCCCGGGTCCTCGGGGCCGACCGTCGGGTGCTCCTGACCCATTCGCCGACGCTGCACGCCGCCCAGCAGGTCGGCTTCGCGCAGACCCTGGCGAAGGCCACCGGCGCTCTCGATGAGCTCGCGGCCGGACCCGCCGCGGGCGGGCCGCCGTCGAGGCCGACATCCGGTCGATCCTCGCACCGCGCTGGGTCACCCGGGTGCTGGCCGTCGAGCTGACCGGCGACACCCCGGCCACGTTCCGGCTGACCTGGCGTCGTGACGAGACCAGCCAGACGACGCTGGAGGAGGAGATCTTCGGTAAACGGATCCTCGTGACCGACCACGACGACTGGACGGTCGAGCAGGTCATCGACGCCTACCGCTCCCAGGAGGACCTCGAGGCCGGCTTCCGCCAGGCCAAGGACCCGCATGTCGTCTCCTTCTCCCCGATCCGCCATTTCACCGACCACAAGATCCGGATGCACCTGTTCACCTGCGTGCTCGCCCTCGCGG
>NZ_CADCWT010000539.1 GCF_902806485.1 Candidatus Frankia alpina
GTGCAGTGCAGTTCGGCCGGGGTCGAGGAACACCATGTCCCCCACGGTGACGTGGACCGACCGCGCGATGCCCGGAATCTTTCGGCGGGCCTCAGCCAGGGCGGTCCGCAGCGCCAGGCCGTCCTCCACCACGGCGAGCACGACGTCGTCGGCTCGGTCACCGTTGAAGGCCGCGTCGTAGGCGGCGCGGATCTCGGTCACTGCTGCTGCCGCGTCGGCGGGCGCGGTGCCAGCTTGCGGCAGCGGCGGCCCCGATGGCGGATGTGCGATGACCGTGACCGGTTGCCTGCCAGCCTGACGGATGACGACCCGGATGTCGGAGCCGGTGTCCACCGCCTGGGAGTCCAAACGGAACTCGCTCGTGGTGGGGCCGAGATCGGCGGTGCACACCCGGGCGCCGTTCTCCACCAGGGTGACGCCGACCTCGTGCCTGTTCAGGATGTCGAACGCGACGGGCACGCTGGGACACGAACTGCCACCCCACACGGCGAGCGCCAGCTTGTCGTCGGGCTCGATGACGGCGACCGGATCGGTGCCATCGCCGAAGGTCAGGAGCCCTGCGGGCACTCCACGATAGGTCCTGTCGGCGACGCTGTTCGGGCCTTTGTCACCGCAGCCAGCGGACAAAATCACGGATACGGCTGCGGCCACCAACGCAGCGCGTCCCGCACGCGCGATCACTCTGCCTT
>NZ_CADCWT010000540.1 GCF_902806485.1 Candidatus Frankia alpina
CGGTTTGGACGAGGTCGAGCGTGACCCGCTGGCCCGGGCGCACAGCGCCTACCTGCGCGAGGTCGCCACGACCGATGAGCTGGTGCGGGAGGCCGTCCCGGCCGACGGCCGGCTGCGTGCGGCGAGTGTCGCGCTGGCGGCGGAGGGGGACGCGGTCGCCGCGGCGGACGCGGAGACCGCGACGGCCGACGCGCTGGCCGAGCTGGGGCTGGCGCCGCCGGCGCGGATGCGCCGCCTCGCGCAGCGTCTCCTGGACATCGCCGTCAAGATCGCCGCGACCCCCGTCCCCGCTGCTGTGTCGGCGGTGGCGTGATGAGCGTGCTGTTGGAGCTGCTGGCCGCGGGTGTGGCCGGTGCGGGTGTGGCCGGTGCCGCTGACCCTGGGGGTCGCCCGCCGGCGGGCGACCGAGTACGTCGTGATGCCGCCGATCTGGGCCGGGGAGCGCGGGCAGGGAACGACGCCGGCGTCCGAGCCGACGCCGATGATCCCGCCCGTCCCCGTGCTCGTGCCGGTGCCGACACCGGCGTCTACGGCTGTGCGGGCCTCCGCTGTTCCGGTTCCCGCGCCGGTGACGGTGCCGGCCGGGGCGGCTGGAGTCGGTGGGGATCTGTACCCCGCCGCGCGGGCGGCGGTCGCGGCCGCCGGGTCGACCAGCCAGGCTGTGGCGGCGCTGCAGGAGCTGGGCG
>NZ_CADCWT010000541.1 GCF_902806485.1 Candidatus Frankia alpina
GCGGTCATCGCCCCGACCGTGCCGGCCGACAGCGGGATCCCGACCAGCTCGCTCAACGCGGTCGCGGTCCGGTCCTTCGACAGGAACTGGCCCGCGTACAGGTAGACCGCCGCCGCGGTCACCCGCGGCCCGTACTGGACTGGGGCGTTCACCCCGTCCGGCGCGGCCGCCCTCGTGCGCGCCCCGCAACCGCATGCCCGCTCGACCAGCTGATGTTCGACGACCTGGGGGCGTAGTTCGGGCAGGTCGAACACCTGCCGGCGTTCGACCCGGGCCACCGGCCGGCCCGCCAGCAACGCCCCACAGCCCCCACACGGCCCCGGTTCGTGCCACAGACGCACATCAGGATCATCGACCATCCGCAGCGTCGACCCGAGATGCCCCGGCTGCCCACCGGGGCGCCGGCCCGTCTCCTTCCGCAGCGACTTCGGGGGCGGTTCCGCCAACCCATCCGAACTCGGCGGCTTCGCCGAGTTCCGCGAGCTCTTCGCGACCTGGGCCTCCAGCTCCGCGATCCACGCCAACGCCCGCGCCAGATCCGCCTGCAGGCTCACCACCAGCGCCGCGAGCTCGTCATACGACAGCGCGGACCCCCCGGTCAGCGGATCGCCGGATACACCAGGACCCTACGATCTGATCAACCACAGCACGCCAACAGCCCTGCCTGCCACACCACCAGACA
>NZ_CADCWT010000542.1 GCF_902806485.1 Candidatus Frankia alpina
CCACCGGCCAGCCCAGCCCGGCGTAGTACAGGGCGGCCCGGCGCAGGCCCAGCCGGTGGGCAAAGGAGACGGGGGGTGTCGGATCGGGGTGCATGGGTGGCCCTTCGGGGGCTCATGCCGATCCGGTGAGGCCGATGCCACCCGCTCAGGCCTGACGGCTCACGAGCTAACGGGCACCATGGGAGTCGCGCCTCCTCTGGCGGGGAGCGCACGACCGGCCTCACGGTCGGCGATGGATACGGAAGATCCGTAAGGACAGCCCAGGGGTTGACGGCCTCTGGGCTGTCGTCTTTTCAGGTGATCATGTCTGTCCTGCTCCTCGGGTTGGGGGCCGCCGGGCCGCCCGGGGGTGGACGGCCCGACGGGGGGTTAGGCCGCGGCGGTGTGCTGCCCGCAGGCCGCCAGGGCGAGTTCCGTGTACACCGCTTGGACCCAGCTGCGGGAGCGGGTGGCCCGGCCGGCGGCCTGTCGGACGCTCAGGCCCTCCTGGTAGGCGGCCACGATCGCGGCGCGGGCCGCGGCCGGGTCCAGCCGAACAGCAGGGGTGTCCACCCGGGTGTCCACCCCCGTCGGCCGGGTGTCCCCCTGGGTGTCCACCTGAACAGCCGGGTCGGTGTCCACCTGGACGGCAGGTTCCGGCGACAGCCCGCTGACCTGCGCAATCGCAGGGGTGTT
>NZ_CADCWT010000543.1 GCF_902806485.1 Candidatus Frankia alpina
AGTGACCTTCGCGCGGCCCTGGTCTTCGCCACACTCGCCGACGAGCTGCGCTGGATCGCGGACGCGGTCCCAGGCGCAGACATCGCCACTATCCGCCTCACCGCAGAGAGATCGGTTCAGGTGCGCACGCGCAGCTGGCCCGCAGCACCCGGCAGCTTGAAGCGATCGCTGGGAGTGACCAGCTGGGAGTGACCGTCCTGGACACCACCAGCCAGACCGTCACCGCAACCGCCGCCCAGATCCTGGATCTCTGGCTCAACCGGCCAGTAAACTGACCACGCCGAGCCGCTTCATTCCAGAAGGTCCCGTATCTGACGGGAAGATGCACACGGACAAGATCGACATCGATGCTCCCCAGGTCCGCCGGTTGATCGCAGCGCAGTTCCCGCAGTGGACGCGCCTGCCCCGTATCCCCGCGGCGGCCGAGCAGGTGGACAAGGAGCAGCGGTGGCTGTCACGGCTCGCGCCACTGTTGCCACTGGCCGTCCCGGTCCCGCTGGGCCGGGGCAGACCCGACCAGGGCTACCCATGGACCTGGTCGGTCTACCGATGGCTCGACGGCGAGAGCCTGCTCGCCGAGCCGGTCACCGATCCGCCCCACCTCGCCGTCGAGCTAGCCCGAGTTTCCATCGATCTTGGTCTCTTCCAAGCCTTTTCGTAGGTGAGAGAAAA
>NZ_CADCWT010000544.1 GCF_902806485.1 Candidatus Frankia alpina
GCCGGCCAGGCGGGAATCATGATGCTGGGACCGTCCAGCTCGTCACGAGATAGCGATCCGCCCGAACGCGTGACGCAGTGTTCCTTAGGGAACACCATGATCACTTGGTCGGGCGCGGCGGGCGCATTGCGGTACGGGATTCACGGTTTGCGGGCCCAGCCCGTACAGAACGCACCGCGGTCGGCCGCGGTCGGTGCCCGGCGGACGGTTCTGCGGAACACCTTGATCGTCGAGACCGGGACTGGCGTGCTCGTCCAGGACGACCGTCTCACCGGGAGCCGTCCCGCTCGGCGAAACACGAGGTCGGGCTGGGAATCGCAGCGGTACGGCGGGAGGCGACGCCGCCTCGGCGGTCGGGAAACCTGCGATGTTGTCGGACGCAGGCCGTAGTGTCGCCTCAGGCGGAGGCACAGACCACATCTGGCCCGTGGCCGCCGCGCCCTCTGACCCCGCCTGTCCGCCCGAGGAGCCGATGTCCGTTGTCCGCCCGTGGCCAGGTGCGCAGCCGGTCGCTTCGGCTGTTGGACTATCTCGCCGCCGAGCGGCGTGGTGCCCCCCGCCGCCAGCTCGCCGACTACTCCCCCGCCCCGATCAGCCCGGCCGCCGTGCCCACGCATGCGGACGTCCGCCTCGGCCCGACGGCCCGTCGCGACTCCTGGCTGGA
>NZ_CADCWT010000545.1 GCF_902806485.1 Candidatus Frankia alpina
ACTGCGCGTTCGCGTTCGCTTTCGGTGGGATGGTCCAGCACTTCTTCAGAGGAGGACGCGGTTCCGTTTTTTTAAGATCCGGCCGATGGTGGAGTGGTCCAGGTCCGGGATGTCCTCGATCAGCGTCACGTGCTTCTCCAACAGCCGCAGCGACCAGCGGGCGTAGCCCTCGGGAGGCTGGGAACATGCCAGCGTGATCAGCCTGGCCTCGACCTCGCCGGTGATCTGTGAGGGTACCGGGGGATGCTCCCGTGCCTTGCGTCCGATCGTGGCCCACACATCCCCACCGGTCTCGGTGAAACGCAGGGCGACCAGCCGCAGCGTCTCACCCGAGACACCGACCCGCAGAGCGATGACCTCCTGGGCAGCGACCTGACCCACCGAGGTGTCCAACGCGAGCAGCACCCGCGCCCGCCGGATCATCGAGGCCGGATGAACCCCCGCCGTGGTCACCCGGACCAGCTCTGCACGATCGGCCGCGGCCAACGTGACCGGCCGCTTCTTCTGCGAACCCATGACACAGTCCTGACCGGCAGAGGGAAGACAAGACCTGCCAGACCCAACCCTCTCAACCAGCCACGAGAAACACCAGAACTAAGCAGCGACGATCGTAACTGGTCAGGTATTTGTTTGATCTTGGGTTAGCTGGTTGCGGGCATCCAGG
>NZ_CADCWT010000546.1 GCF_902806485.1 Candidatus Frankia alpina
GGGGTGCGCAGCGCGAAGTTCACCGTGCTCGCGACCGCGACGACCGCCAGACCGTCGCCGCCGAGGTCGATCACGCCAACCCCGGCCTGGCCGGTGACGGTGCGGGCCGGCAGCCGCAGCGGCGCCGCATTCTGTGCGTCCGCGGCCGGCCGTCGGTCACCGGCGCCGCTGGTGGCACGGGCGGCCAGCCAGGACGGTGGTGCGATCACACCTTCGGGGGCGTTGATCCGGTGACGCGGGCTGGTCCGCTGGCGGATCGCGGCGGCCAACAGCCGATCCAGGGACAGCCCGTCGCGTTGGCCCAGTACGAGGACACCGGCGCCAGCCGCGACGGGCACGGCGAGCACCGCGAACACCGCGAACACCGGCAGCGGCACCAGAGTCCGGGTCGCCGCCCAGACGAGGTAGAGCACCATGGCGGTCAGCGCGAGGATCAGCACCTGACGGGCGGTCAGGTTCGCGACGATCCGGTCCTCACGGTCAACATCGGCGGGTATGTGGACGGGATGCGTCACGGTCGCTGACCTCCGGGTGGTGGTGCGGTGAAGCGCGGCATCGGAACCGCACGACGTGGCGCCGGCGGGCGTGGCTGGCGTGCCGCTTGTGGCACGGCAGGACGTGGTGCCTGCGGGCGCGGTCGGCGCGGTGGCGGCGGGGCC
>NZ_CADCWT010000547.1 GCF_902806485.1 Candidatus Frankia alpina
ACAACGGGGCCAATACTCCGTGTAGCAGATCGCAACCTAGAAGGATCTTCCCGGGGTCCTGGTATCAGGGCGCCAGCGGAGATACGATCTGTCGAGACAAGTGCCAAGTCTCATCCCTCCTGCACAAAGCTGATACTGCGCGAGGATCTTCCGGGGTGGTCGGGGTGGTCTGGCCGCGAGGTGGGCGCGGACGTGGGACAGCTACCGCGATCATCGCGGGTTGTTTGGATCGGCCCGGCGTGGCCTGCGCACCGCCGCTGAACTCGCCGTCCGCCTGCCCGCCGGGGTTAGCCGGCATTGCGACGGTGGACTGGGCTGTCAGTTCTCAGGAGGTAGCGCCAGGCGTTCTTCCGTTGCGGTCGAGTGTCGCGTCCGCGGACCCTCACTCCAACCTTGCCGCAGCCGCGTGCACAGGGCTCCAACGATAAGAGTTAGCCCCGGTAATAAAAGAGCTATCGATGTCCACCGATGTTCTCGCAGGGAAAGTGCGAGCTGACTTACCGTGAGGCCGGAAAACAGAAATATCTTGGCGAGTGATGTTGACTGACGCATCCTACCGAAAAAGGGGCGGCCTCGGACGGTCTCGATAAGGAAAAACAGGGCTACCAAGGCAAGCCCTGATGTAACTGGTCAGGTCGTGTAGATC
>NZ_CADCWT010000548.1 GCF_902806485.1 Candidatus Frankia alpina
GCTGTGAGCTGGAATGATGCGGCGGCGCGGCTGTCGGCATGATGGTCAGCCATGTCCATCCGCCTGCTCTATCTGATCTTCGTTCGGGTGTGCGGCTGGCTGGTCCTCCTCGGGCGTTCGCCGACCTCCAAGAACGTCGAGCTGCTCGTGTTGCGGCACGAGGTCGCGGTGCTGCGCCGTACCCAGCCCAAGCCCCGGTGGGACTGGGCCGACCGGGCGATCCTCGCCGCACTCATCCGACTCCTGCCCACGACGCTGCGAGCCCACCGGCTGGTCACCCCGGGGACCGTCCTGCGGTGGCACCGCCGCCTGATCACACAGAAACGGACCTACCCGCAGCGGACAGGACGACCTCCGGTCGGCCGGGAGATTGACGCGCCGATCGAGCGGCTCGCGACCGAGAACCCGACATGGGGCTACCAGCGGATCCAAGGCGAGCTCCTCACACTCGGCCACCGGGTCAGCGCGTCCACGATCCGACGGGTCCTGAAAACCCTCGGGCTGCCCCCGGCGCCCAAGCGCCAGACCGACACGACGTGGCGGCAGTTCCTGCGCGCGCAGGCATCGACGATGCTGGCGGTCGACTTCTTCCACGTGGACTGCGCCGTGACGCTCCAGCGTCTGTACTGCTTCTTCGTCCTAGC
>NZ_CADCWT010000549.1 GCF_902806485.1 Candidatus Frankia alpina
AGAGTAACCAGTCGGCACGGAAAGTGCCCTTCGCGCGGCCCTGGTGACGGGGAGGGCGAGAAGCAGCCCTGACAACGACGGGACAGGCCGGCACTGCCAGACAGCCTGGGCCTGGCAAGCGAGGCGGAAAGGTGTTCCCGACGGATGGACATCGGTTCTTGGGCTTTTCCCCGGGCTTCACACCCAACGCGTGGAGTGCACGCGCGCGCTTGCCAGGGCAGGGACAGGCTCCCGAGCACTAACCTGAAGACTCAGTACCGTCCACGGTCCTCCAACCGCCGGTCTCACTCACTCTGTGCGGCCTCGTCCTCTGTGCGACCTCGTCGTCGCAACCCTGGTCCAGAACATCCGCCGCGGCCACTACGAGCTTGCCGTCGACACCGACCCGCGGCTGCGGCTGGCCGCCGCGTTCACCGAGCTCGCCCGCGCCGTCTGACCGTGGGTGCCGGAGCCTCTGTGTCGTTTCCTCCGGATGCAACAGCGCCGGTCCCGGTGCGTGGCCCGGACCGCCCGCGGGCCCAACGATGTCAGGCCTGCGGACGGTCCGGCGCGACGGCTCAGAAACCCTGACTGCGCATGGCGGCGTCCACGTTGGCGGCGTCGGCCGCCGCATATTCCGGGGCGTTCGCCACC
>NZ_CADCWT010000550.1 GCF_902806485.1 Candidatus Frankia alpina
GGGCGCGGCCTGGCGCGCCTGGGGTATGCTGGGCCCGGCAGCGCAGCTCGTCTTCACCGCCGGCTGGGTACTTGCAGGCACCTGGCAAGGCCCCCACTACAGCACCTTCCGTGACTCGATCAGTGACGAGACCGCGCTCACCGCACCACACGCAGGGTTCCTCATCACCTGCCAGCTACTGGCCGCTCTGGGCACGCTCGCCTTTGCGCTGTTCGGGCTGCGGCCCGCGCTGGCCGCCGCCGACAAGACAGCCGGTTACGCCCCCTGGATGCTCGCCGCCGGATCCATGGCCTATCTGGTCATCTATCCCCGGCTCCCCTGCCGCCTCGCCGACAGCTCCTGCACCGTCCACGAGCATCTTTACAGCGCCGGGGGGCTCAACGACGCCATCGCCTCAGGCATGCTCATCGCCATGCTCGCGGTTGTGCCATTCCCCCTGTGGCGACGCATGCGGGAACTCCCTCGATGGCGACGTCTTCGACCAGTGATGCTCGGCGCCCGCATTCTCGGCCCGACACTGCTGATCGCCACCGCCTCGCAAGGCCCCTACGCACCGGGCTCCCAGGAAGGTCTGTTCGAACGAATACTGGCCCTCACGATCGCGGCCTGGATCTGCGTACTCGCCG
>NZ_CADCWT010000551.1 GCF_902806485.1 Candidatus Frankia alpina
GCCGCCGGGTCGACGGAGGCCCAGGACTCCCAGGAGTTGAGCAGGAGCGTGGCCCCACCGGCGTACCAGCGCAGCCGGGTCGCCCACACCCCGGCGGTCAGGTCTTTGCGGGACAGGACCGCATCGCCGGTCAGTGCGGCGATCAGGGCAAGGTCGACGGCGGGGGCGAGGAACCAGCCGATCGGATCGCCGACCTGGTGGGCGGCGGCGAAGCCGTGGATGTTCTGCAGGCTGAACGCCATCGTCAGGACCGCCACTGCGGCCAGGACCAGGTCCATCAGCCGGCCCGCACGGCAGGCCGCCCGTACCTGCGCCGACCGGGCCGCGGCCTGCAGGTCGGAAACCTTGTTCGCCGCCTCCCAGATCGCCACCTCCTGCGGGCCCGCCCCCTGAGCCTTCAGCCGCAGCCGGTCCACCTCCCGCCGTGCCACGACGATCTTCTTCGTGTCCGTGACAGGAATGGCCGCGGGGGCGCTCATGCCGACACCTCTCCGGTGCTGGTGGTGAGGGTGCCGTCTGAGAAGCGGGTGAGCCGGCCGGCGTGGAGGAGGGCTGTGACGGTTCGGCTGACGGTGCCCTTGTGCAGCCCGGTGGCAACACCGATCTCCTGGTGG
>NZ_CADCWT010000552.1 GCF_902806485.1 Candidatus Frankia alpina
ATCCGTCACCAGATCGCTTGAAACCACAACTCAACGACACCTAACAAAGCCCTACTAGAACGAGTGAGTCCGAACCAGGGCGGGCCGGTTGCGGTGCGTATTGCACGGTCTGAAGCCGGCGGACCGTGCGCATCGCACCGCCCACCGTCGGGTCACGGCGGCGCCGGCGGGCGGGGCTGGTCGCGTAGCCGCTCCAGGATCCGCCGGTCGCGCTTGGTCGGCCGCCCCGAGCCCCGGTCGCGTACGGCCACCGCCGGGGTCGGATCGCGCAGCACCGGGGGGCTGTGGTCGACGAAGCACTCGGCTGCGACCGGCGCCCCGACCCGATTCCGCAGCACCTTCGTGATCACGACTATCCGTTCCCGCCCGGCCAGCCGGAGCCGGATCTCGTCGCCCGGATGGACCAAGTGCGCGGGTTTGATCCGCTCGCCGTTGAGCCGGACGTGCCCGGCCCGACAGGCATCCGTCGCCTGCGAGCGCGTCTTGACCAGCCGCACGCACCAGATCCACGTGTCGGCCCGGGCGGAGTCCTCCGGTGGCGTCACTGAGAACTCCGGGGGATGCCCTGGCCTGCAGGCCAGGGAGGAATCCGGCTCCCCGCACCCGCGGAGT
>NZ_CADCWT010000553.1 GCF_902806485.1 Candidatus Frankia alpina
GTCTCGTGCCTCCTCTGGCAGGGGAGAGCACACGACCGGTCTCACGATCGGCGGTTGGTGATGGAGATCAGCAAGGGTGGCCCGAGAGTTCGAATCTCTCGGGCCACTTGCGTTTTAGGCGTCCCGACCTACAGGCACCAGGTCGTACAGGGCTAGATCGTCCTCCCGGTCGGTCGGGACCCCAGGCTCCGCCGTCGCGTCCCGACCTGCCCGCTTCGCGCGCGGACCCCACCTGCCCGAGCCCGGACGAGATGCCATCCACACCTCGAAGGTTGATCTGCGCCAGCGCGGGCGATCGGGAACATCAACATCATCCGGCGACGGCAGTCGACCTTCGGATTTGTACCGATGCATCGTGTTCGGCTTGACCCCGGCCAAGTTCGCCATGGCCCTGATGTCGAGCAGTGGATCATCTGAACTCATGCATTGACACTACATGAGATCCATGTACTGTCGATGCGTAACGAGTCCGCCCAGAGAGTCGAAGCTCCGGGCGGACCCTTGATCCAACTCCCTGCTGATACCAGGAGGTCAGACCCGTGTTTCATCTTTCCCTGCCTGCGTACGGATCTACGCCCCAGGCCCCGTCCGTCACTGCCCGTCTGGGT
>NZ_CADCWT010000554.1 GCF_902806485.1 Candidatus Frankia alpina
GGCCAGCGGGCGGCTCGGTGGGGCGGTGAGCGTGGGGGTGGTGTGGGTCATGGCCGGCCCTTTCGGTGGGTGTCAGCGGCTGGCGGGGGGGGTTAGGCGGCGGTGACGGTCGTGTTGCTCCGGCCGGCTTCGAGGCGGGTGTAGATCCGCTGCACCTGGGCGGGGGATCGGGTGGACACCCGGGCCGCGTCGCGGATGCTCAGGCCGTCCCGCCACGCCATCTCGATCGCCGTGTGGGCGTCGGCGGTGGTGAGCTTCACCGCCTGGGGGACACCCGGGACGGTGGGGTGTCCCTCGGGTCTGACCTGCACAGATGCCTCCACGGGCACAAGCTCCGGCCGGAGGGGGGACACCGGGGTGTCCCCCAGGGACACCCCAGGAGACAGGGGGGTGTCCCCCAGGACAGTGGAGGTGTCCCGCGGTGTCCCGGCGGTGGTGTCCGGGCCCCAGGCGGGGAGTTCCCACCGGGGGTTGACCCGGCTCGTCACGCAGGCCAGGGCGATGCCGGTGTCCTCACCGTCACGGGCATCGGCGAGTGCCGCCCAGGCGGCGGCGAGGGTGTGCGCGGTGCGGGCCTGTACCCGGGCCACCCGCGC
>NZ_CADCWT010000555.1 GCF_902806485.1 Candidatus Frankia alpina
CAGCCCGGACACGACACCGGAGTGGTCGCCTTGGGCGGCGAGGCGGCGTTCGTAGGCGAGGGTGGCCAGCCAGCCGCCGTCCATGCCCAGGCCGACGACGGTGGCCACCGGCCAGGGCATCAACGAGCCGAGCCAGCCGATGACGACGGCGAGGGTCAGGGCCATCGACACGACCGTCATTGCTGCTGCGGGGGTGCAGGTCCACTGCTTGCGGCTCATGCCGACACCTCTCCGGTGCTGGTGGTGAGAGTGCCGGCGGCGGTGCGGGTGAGCAGGCCGGCGGTGAGGAGGGCGGTGACGGTCCGGCTGACGGTGCCCTTGTGCAGCCCGGTGGCGACGCCGATCTCCTGGCCGGTGCGGGCGCCGTCGCGGACGGCGTGCAGGACCCGGTCCCGGTTCGTCGCCGGCCCGGACTGGTCCGCCGGGTCTGTGACCAGGGTCAGGTGCCGCTCCCCGTGGCCTGGGTCTGGCGGCGGCGCTGTGGTGTCGGCGTGCCATACCGACGGGGGCAGGGCCTGGACGGCGGTGTCGTCGAGCGTCCAGGTGCGGATCAGCCGGGGGCCGTGGCCTTTGAGGTAGCCGTGGCCGCGGTA
>NZ_CADCWT010000556.1 GCF_902806485.1 Candidatus Frankia alpina
CAGAGTAACCAGTCGGCATGGAAGGTGACCTTCGCGCGGCCCTGGGTTGCGGCCGGACGGTTCTGTCGCGGTGCAGATCGAGCAGTATGTGACCCGCACGGCGACCCACGCGCCACTGATTCTGCTGGACTTCGAGGAGCTGGATAGCGGGGACGGACGGGAAGGTCTCACCGTGGACGCCGCGGAGGCGCTCATCGCGGTGTTGCGGCAGGCCATCGTGCTGCTGCGTGTCGAGGCGTCGTAGCGGCCGCATTTCAGATCATTCTCGGATGAGCATTCCTGGCGGCGTAGCCGCCACCTGATCGGATGAGAATCTGAGTCAGGTCACGGATGGCGGGTGGGCCGTTCCCGGGGTGTCGGATAGCACCTGGGATGATGGTGGTGCGTTGCCCGGTCGACGTCGGCTTTCTCTGGTGCGGACGAGCCCGTGGTTGAGTATGACGGCGGAGACCTGGGGCACTTGTTCCTGCTGCCGTGAGCGCGTTCCTCAGTTTCCATGTTCAGGCCTCCCCGGGCGACGCGCCTACAGGGGAGTTTTTCCGAAACTCGCCATGGCTGATTCGAATCAGATCGCCGGGATCGTAAAT
>NZ_CADCWT010000557.1 GCF_902806485.1 Candidatus Frankia alpina
ATGTCTACCGGCTGGTCAAACCGCAGCTCAGCCTGGATTCCATAACTTCAGATCCCGATTTGTCCAGTGCACTCAGGAATTTCGTCGAAAATCCCGATGACAATCAAGCCAACCGCACGTTCCGAGCGCTACTTCCGGTCGAGGACATCACGATCGACTCGTGGTCGCGTCAGATTTCTCCGAAGCTGGGCGGTCCTGACTCATTCATAGATTGGCTGTTCGGCGACTTCGTCATGGTCTTCCGGTCCCGCGACATCGAGATAGGGAGCGGGCTGCACCACACGAATACATTTCAGTATCGAGTCTACGACCCGACCATCGACGTCTCGACCGTCCTGCGTTCCGATGCAGGGTTGGCTCGTGATTTCGCCACTGCGCTCGCGAGCGACAGCGAATCGAAGCTCTCGTCCGTCTGTTCGGATGTCGCCAAGGCCGCACACCGCATGGGCATCGAGGCACCCGAGATCCTGAACACAGGAATCCTGGTCACCGAGCCCGGCCTTACCTCAGTGGAGAACGCCCTGGGCTGGGCACTAGGCAGGGCCGCGCGAAGGTCACCTTCCATGCTGACTGGTTACTCTA
>NZ_CADCWT010000558.1 GCF_902806485.1 Candidatus Frankia alpina
CACAACCCTCGGCTACCTGGCCGAGGGACGTCGCTGGGCTTCCTCGCAGACGATGGTCAAGCAGGCGCGCGCGGAAGCTGGCTACCTGGGCTGCATTACGGCGAAGGAAATCACCCGAGGGAACAACGGTTGGCATCCCCACACGCATGATGTGGAGGTCTTCCGGGAGCCGGTCACGCCGACGGCTTACGGGAAGTTATCGACGGAGTATTTTGATAAGTTGAATGCTTCCTATGTGCGGAAAGGGCATAAGCCGATGGTGAAAGGCATTGGTGTAAAACTCGATATCATCACACGGGACTCCGACGCCCTCGGCCGCTACCTGGTCAAGCTCCAGGAAACCGGCGTCGGCCTGGGTAACGAAATGGCCCGCGGCGATTTGAAAAAGGGTCGGAGAGGAAGTTTGATGCCGTTTGATATCGCCGCCTACTTCCTGCGGACCGGCGACGTCGCCGCGTTGAAGCTCTGGCACGAATACGAACGGGAGACCAAAGGCAAGTCCGTGATCCGGTTCAGCCCAGGGCTGCGCGCCGAGCTCCTGCCCGGCGAGGAGGAGGCCTCCGACGAAGACCTCGCCGCC
>NZ_CADCWT010000559.1 GCF_902806485.1 Candidatus Frankia alpina
CAACGGGGCCAATACTCCGCGTAGCAGATCGCAACCTAAAACGATCTTCCCGAGGCCCTGGTGTCGTGGCGCCCAATCATACCGCACCTCGCAGCTTTGGCGCTCTGTCTTTTCGGGCTGGCTGTTATAGCCTTTCGCGGCTTTTCCGCACCTGACCTTATTGCCGGTGCGTGGATCATTTACATGGCCGCAATGCTAGTCGTATTCTGCTCGCTCACATTTGGCGACGCGTTCCGAAGCTCGGGCGCACGCCGGGCTCCGCGAAACCCCCGGAGGCGGCTCGTGGTGAACGTGCCGGTGCCACTTCGGCTGACCGCGGCCGCCGTAAGCATAATCTCATTCACCCTCAGCATCCATTCGGGAGCCCTGCCTCCGCATCCGACCGCCTTTCACCCGGCACCCTGCGCGCATGCGCTGCCTGCCGGCTTGGCCGTGACGACGGGACCGGACGCGGGATATGTCGAACTCGCCCGCGAGTTGAACATGAAGGGAATTTCCGCCCGTTCCGTCGAGATCGGAAGTAGTTTCCCCGCGGAATGGGCTGATCGAGTTCGCACGAGCGGTGGTATACCTTGGTT
>NZ_CADCWT010000560.1 GCF_902806485.1 Candidatus Frankia alpina
CCCGGTCTCGGTATCCACCCCCACCGACATCGCGGCGGGGTCCGCAGGGATCCGCGACGCCGCCCACGAGGACGACACGCCGTCGGTGGCCTGGCGAGTAGCCAGGGTGAGGACCGCCCAGCCACCCCGCGCACCGCCAGTGATCCGCAGCCGCAACGCAGTCCTAGCGCCAAGGAGCGCCCGGACACTGTCGGCCTTGGCGGCCAGGGCCTTGACGGTCCAGGTGCCGTCCAGACGCACCTCGCAGCGAATCCCACCCGGGCCGAGAGTCGGCGGGGTGGTGAGCGTGCCCGCCAGGCCCCGGGCGGCGGCATGAGCCGTCCAGTACTCGGGGTGCAGCCGGTCAAGGAGCCGGCGTTCCTCCGCGGACACCGACTCCTCTGCGACCGGTGCGACAGCGTGGCGGCGGCCGAGGTAGAGAGCGCCGGCGTGTAGGCCGAGCAGGCCGGCGGACAGCGATGCCGGCCACACCGCCGTCCAGTCCTGCGACGACAGCCACGACACGGCCGACACCGCCGACGTCGGCACCGCATGAGCCGCATGCGCCTGCAGAGCCCGCTGGTACAGCGCCA
>NZ_CADCWT010000561.1 GCF_902806485.1 Candidatus Frankia alpina
AAGGAGTTGGCGTTCCTCGGCGCTCGTCGACTCCTCCAGTGCGGCCGGGGCCGCGGCGTGGCGGCGGCCCAGCCACAGGCCGGCGGCGTGCAGGCCGAGCAGGCCGGCGGACATCTCCACGGGCCAGTCCTGCGACGACAGCCACGACACCACCCCCGCCGGCACCGCATGAGCCGCATGCGCCTGCAGGGCCCGCTGGTAGAGCGCCGCCGGGTAGTTCCGGGCGGACTTCACGACGGCCCTGGCGGCCCTTCTGTGGCCCTTGGCGCTCTTGGCCGCGAGGCGGGCGGCGCGGCGGCGGGCGGCCAACGGGTTGGCGGAGGCCTCCCGGGCCGTCTTGCACTGGCTGCGGGCCTGCGCCACCGAGGCCACCGTCCGGCCCTGGCGGGCTGCGATCCACGCCCCCCGATGCTCCGGGGTCCGCAGCTGGCGGCGCCGGCCGGCCTCCGCATCCCACCAGGAGGCGAACGGGACGCACGCCGGGGACAGCCCGTCGAGGACCGTCACCGCCACCGTCGACGTCGCCCGCCAGACCCGGACGACGGCCGCGTCGGAGGGG
>NZ_CADCWT010000562.1 GCF_902806485.1 Candidatus Frankia alpina
TTGACAACTACCGATCTGCGACTCCACCTCCAGGACTGGTACTCGCGTCGAAGAGTGCTCTTGCCAACTTCACAGTAGCGCGCGATGCCACCCTCACCTGCCCGGTGGCCCGGTGTACGACTCGGCGATCGTGCACGCCGAGTGTGCGCACCTGCCCGACCGCCGGGTCGGGCAGGCTCCGGGCCCGGGGTAGCAGCGTGTCACGGCCGACCTCCCGACCCAGCGCGGTAGCCAGCCGCGCCACGGCTCGACCGGCCGCGGCGATGACGGAGCTAGAGTCGCCCGGCGACCCGAAGCCCGGACTGCCTGACCAACCACGCCATTCCCCGGTCGGCCCTGCCCGCCGATCGGTCGGCGGGCAGGGCGCGGACCTGCGGTCATGCCTGAAGTGGCCGGACGGTTCGGATCACGTGCTCGATCGTGCCGGGCCGGCGGACGATGCTGTCGCGGGGGCGGTGAGGTCGTAGACGGGCTCGCCGCCGATCGTCGTCGCCTTGGAGTTTTTCCGAAACTCGCCATGGCTGATTCGAATCAGATCGCCGGGATCGTAAAT
>NZ_CADCWT010000563.1 GCF_902806485.1 Candidatus Frankia alpina
GGAGCAGTACGCCGCCCGCGGGCAGGACTGGCCGGCCGAGGCGGAGGAGGATTTCCGCGCCCCGATCCGCGAGCGCTACGAGGCGCAGGGCAGCCCCTACTACTCGACCGCCCGGCTGTGGGACGACGGGGTGATCGACCCGCGGGACACCCGCACGGTCCTCGGGCTCGCGCTGTCGGTCGTGGCCAACGCGCCGATGGACCCGCCCGGCTACGGCATCTTCCGGAGGTGACCGCGACGGAGGTGACCGCGACAACGGTGAGGGCGACGATGTTCTCGACAGCGCTGGTGGCCAACCGCGGGGAGATCGCCGTCCGGGTGATCCGGACCCTGCGTGAACTCGGCATCGAATCGGTGGCGGTCTACTCGGACGCCGACGCGGGCGCGCGCCACGTGCGGGAGGCCGACGTGGCCGTGCGGATCGGGCCGGCGCCGGCCCGCGAGTCCTACCTGAACATCGCCGCAGTGGTCGCGGCCGCGGCCGCCACCGCTGCCTAGTAGGGCTTTGTTAGGTGTCGTTGAGTTGTGGTTTCAAGCGATCTGGTG
>NZ_CADCWT010000564.1 GCF_902806485.1 Candidatus Frankia alpina
TCGCCGCGAGCATGGAAGACGTCCTGACGGTCTACGCCCGGCCCCACGACCCGGCGGTGCCCGTGGTCTGCACGGACGAGAAGCCCTACCAGCTGTTGGGCCATGCCCGCACCCGATCCCGACCGGCCCGGGCCGTGACGCATGGCAGGACAGCGAGTACGTCCGGCACGGAACGTGCTCGATCTTCTGCTGGGTCGAGCCGCCACGGTCGTGCTGGTCATGGACAACCTCAACGCCCACGGCATCGCCTCGCTCCACGAGGCCTTCGACCCCACCACCGCGTTCGCACTCGCGCAACGACTCGAGATCCACCACACCCCCCGACACGGCTCCTGGCTCAACACCACCGAGATCGAACCCTGGAGCCCTGCCCCGCCAATGCCTCGACCGCCGCATCAACGTCCTCGACACCGAACTCGCCGCCTGGCGGAACGCCACCAACACCAACCAGCGCCAAGTCCAATGGCACGTCACCACCAGCGACGCCCGCACCAAACTCCGCCACCTATACCCCAAACATTAGCAGCGACACTCTACTAG
>NZ_CADCWT010000565.1 GCF_902806485.1 Candidatus Frankia alpina
TGGCGGTTGGCTGGCCACCCTCGCCTACGAACGGCGCCTCGCCGCCCAAGGCGACCACTCCCCGGCCGTGTCCGGTCTGGGTTGTACCTTCGGCCTGCTCGCCACCGGCGTCCTGGTGGCGCATGCGCTGGTCGGCCCGTCGCCGGCGGGCTGGCTGGCGGTGGCGTGGTTGCCGCTGGCCGCGAAGGCGCTGTGGCTGGTACACGGCCTGTGGGAACGCACCGCCCTCACCCCAACCGCCCTGGAAGAGATCCGCACCATCCGCCAGACGGCCCGCGACGACGCCGCGGTCTCCCGCGCCCGGCTGTCCGCGCAGGCCGGTGCGGAGGAGACCCGGCTTGCCGCGGTGACCGCGGCGGGGGCGCGGGTGGCCCGGGTGCAGGCCCGCACCGCGCACACCCTTGCCGCCGCCTGGACGGCGCTCGCCGATGCCCGTGACGGTGAGGACACCGGCAGGGCTCTGACCTGCGTGACGAGCCGCGTCACACCCGGCGTCACACCCGGCGTCACACCCGGCGTCACACCCG
>NZ_CADCWT010000566.1 GCF_902806485.1 Candidatus Frankia alpina
CCGCGCCTGGATGCCCGCAACCAGCTAACCCAAGATCAAACAAATACCTGACCAGTTACGCCTGATTTTCATCCGTGGGATCCGATGTAATCGTTCCTTCATCGCGTTGGTCGGTCGGCTGGTCGAGACTCGACGTGGCCATCTCCAGGGCCTTGGCGATCACTGCGCCGCGTTCCGGATCGAGACGGGCGATCAGAAAAAAAATGCCGTCCTCGTTCCAGTGCCAGGAACAGCGTATGGCTTCCTTCTTGTCGCCCTTCTTCCCACGGTCTTGTCCGCCATCCGACTTGATCTTCGATTGTAGGGAGACGAGTCGTTCGAGTTCGCGGGCGGAGCATCGCTTTTCCTCGTGAGCCCACTCAGCCTCCGTGTCCGGCGTGGCGATGCGCGTGATGGCTCGTATCTTGGAGAAGGAGATCTCGCCGCGGGCGAAGGCTGCACTGATCTGCGGGAGCGTCTGGAGTGCGCGAGCGACGCGCAGGTACTCGTAGCTCGCCCGTAGATCGAGCCCGCAGCGCCAGGCCAA
>NZ_CADCWT010000567.1 GCF_902806485.1 Candidatus Frankia alpina
TCGGAAGGTGCGGGAGACCCGCCGGGATCATCATCATACGCTCGCTGCTCGGCTGGTCTGCGATAACCAAGCGGTCTACGTCGAGGATCTGGCGGTGGCCGGGCTGGCCCGTACGAGGCTGGCCCGGTCGGTGCATGATGCGGGCTGGTCGATGCTGGTCGGTCTGATCGAGGAGAAAGCGGCCCGGCACGGCCGGACGTTCGCGAAGGTGGGCCGGTTCTTTCCGTCGTCGCAGCTCTGTTCGGCCTGCGGCCACCGGGACGGGCCGAAGCCTCTCAAGGTCCGGATGTGGACCTGTCCCGGGTGCGGTGTCAGCCACGACCGGGACCTGAACGCCGCGCGCAACATCCTCGTCGAGGGTCAGCGCAGGGTCGCCGCTGGGCGGAAAGGCGTGGCTGCGATGCCGCGTCAGGCGGAGACCGTAAACGCCTGCGGAGCCGACGTAAGACCCGGACCTGTCCAGGCGGCTGGCTGTGAAGCAGGAACCCACCGAGGTGCCACGTGAACCCGCGCGGCACGGCAGGAA
>NZ_CADCWT010000568.1 GCF_902806485.1 Candidatus Frankia alpina
CGATGCTCCAGGGTCCGCAACTCGCGGCGACGGCCGGCCTCCGCATCCCACCAGCCGGCGAACGGGGCGCACGCCGGCGACAGGCCGTCGAGGACCGTCACCGCCGTCGTCGACGTCGCCCGCCACACCCGCACAGCGGCCGGGTCGGAGGTGGTCTGCGGGGCCCGCTCTGGGGTGGTTGCAGCCGCCGGTTGCACTGGTTGCACCCGGGCTGGCTGGTTGACCCCTGCAACCACCCCTGCAACCGCCTCTGACCTGCACGGTTGCAGGTTGCAGTCAGGGGGGCTGGAGGGGGCCCTACGCGTGCGCGCGCGAGGGACCCCGATTTCCGGCGGGTTGCAACCCGGCTCGGACGGCCCGGCGGCGGGGAGCTGGTTGGCGGTCATGCCGCACCACCGAACAGATCATCCTGGCCGTCGCAGACCGGGCACAGCGGCCCCGACGGCGTCACGTCCAGCTGACCCCGGCATCGGGTACACCGCCGACGCGGCGCCAGCGGGATGACAGTCATGGCGATCCGCAGG
>NZ_CADCWT010000569.1 GCF_902806485.1 Candidatus Frankia alpina
GACGCTGTGCCGGCTGCGTCGCAACGCCACGTACAACGATCTCGCCGAGGACTTCGGCCTCGGCGTCACGACGGCGTGGACCTACCACCAGACGATGGTCGCCTTCCTGGCCGACGTGCTCGGGTGCACCGATGAGGACGGCCTGTCCCTGCTGGTAGAGGGCATCGTCTGCCTGGTCGACGGGACGCTGGTACCGACCTTCCACTGGCGGCACCGCGACGACCTGCTGTCCGGGAAACACCGCCGTCACGGTGTCAACGTCCAACTTCTCGTCGACCTGCACGGCCGGATCATCGGCGTCAGCCTCGCTTTCCCCGGAAGCTGGCATGACGTCCACTGCTTCCACGAGGCGGGCTGGGCGGAAGTGGTGAGGCGTTCCGGCGGTGGGATGGGTGACCTCGGCTACGAAGGTGAACCAACCGTCAGGACTCCTCTTAAGAAGAAGCAACGGATACCACTCGCCGACTGGCAGACGCAGCTCAACACCCAATTCGCGAAAATCCGAGTCGCCGTCGAGTGGG
>NZ_CADCWT010000570.1 GCF_902806485.1 Candidatus Frankia alpina
GGGCGTACCGCTACCGGTTCTACCCGGATCCGGAGCAGGCCGCGCAGCTTGCCGCGACGTTTGGTTGTGTTCGCTATGTGTACAACCGGGCGCTTGCCGAGCGGTCCCGGGCGTGGCGGGAGGAACAGCGCCGGGTTACCCATGCCGAGACCGACGGGATGCTGACCGGGTGGAAGCGGGATCCGGGAACACTGTGGTTGGCCGGGCCGTCGAAAGGCCCGTTGCAGGCCACGCTGCGGCATCTCCAGGCGGCGTTTGTGAACTTTTGGGCGAAGCGGGCGGGTTTTCCGTCGTTCAGGAGGAAGGGTCGGTCCGTCGATGCGGCGACCTATTTTCGGGGCTGTTTCACCTACCGGGATGGTCAGGTCCGGTTGGTGAAGCAGGGTCGGCCGTTGGACGTCGTCTGGTCGAGGCCGTTGCCGGAGGGTGTGGTGCCGTCGCAGGTGACGGTGTCACGGAACAGCCGCGGCCAGTTCCACCTGTCGATCCTGGTCGAGGAGACCGTCACCGGCCTGCCT
>NZ_CADCWT010000571.1 GCF_902806485.1 Candidatus Frankia alpina
GACGATCCTGCCCCCCACTGACATCCAGTTCTTCACCTTCAGCGGCACCGCCGGCAGCCGGCCTTCGTGCTTCTTCCGGGATTCCTGAAACACATCGGGAGGCCCGTGCCGAGGCGATTCTTCGGGCCTTGTACGAGCAGATTTCCAGCCGGCCCCGGGGGCAGCGAACACGGACTCTTTATTGGGCTGGTTGCCGGGTCGGAGAGCATGCCGCAGCCGGCATTTTGACCCCAGAACGGGCGATCCCCGTGCTGGTGTCTGCTGGCGTCGCTGCCGGCCTGAACCTCCACGAGGCTACCCGCAGTGCCATGTGCGGTTTGAGGGCCGCAGCGGCCATCTCAGAGCCCATAGCGTGAGGCAACACGTCCGCAGACACCTCGACAGGCGCATCTCAGCCGATCTTGGCACTTCGCGATCATCAGACCTTGATCGCGATACCGGCGGTGTCAGCAAGATCCTCAAGGCTGTCGGGGCCTCGATCGACGACGAAAATGATCTTGCCTCAAGAGATCTTCTA
>NZ_CADCWT010000572.1 GCF_902806485.1 Candidatus Frankia alpina
GCGCACGAACGTCCGCGTGGGATTCTCCGGCTGCGAGTCCCAGCGGCACCCGTCGCCGTCGGAGGGCCACTCGACCGTGTCGAACCGGTCCGCGCTCTGGAAACGCGGATAGCCGGGGATCCCGGCGGCCTTCACATGGCGGAAGAACGCGGCGAACGCCTTCTCCAACCGGCGCAACGTCGCCTGCTGCGAGGAGAACGACCAGCGGGCCTGATCAGGATCGCCCGCCCGGATGTCCTTCACCTGCGCGGACTGGTCACTGTAGCGGATGCGGGTCTGCGACGGATGCCGGTAGGCGCCGCGCCGTTCCTGCAACGCCGCGTTGTACAGAACACGATGATCATCGAGCATCGCGCCGAACGCGACCGCCTGCCGGACGGTCGGACGCAACAGGAACGTGTACGCACGCCGCACCGGACCACCCCCCTGCGCCACGGCCACTCGTTCTGCGCGTCGATCCACCGTCGCACAGTCTCAGCAGACACGGCACCGACAGTGAGCCATTCCCGGC
>NZ_CADCWT010000573.1 GCF_902806485.1 Candidatus Frankia alpina
CGGCGGACGGTGGCGAGCACCGCCGCGGCCTGCTCCCCACCCATCACCGAGATCCGCGCGTTCGGCCACATCCACAGAAAACGCGGCGAATACGCCCGCCCACACATCGAATAGTTCCCGGCACCGAACGACCCACCGATCACCACCGTGAACTTCGGCACCCGCGCACACGCCACCGCCGTCACCATCTTCGCCCCGTGCTTGGCGATCCCACCCGCCTCGTACTCCCGCCCCACCATGAACCCCGCGATGTTCTGCAGAAACACCAACGGAATCCCCCGCTGATCACACAACTCGATGAAGTGCGCCCCCTTCAACGCCGACTCCCCGAACAACACCCCGTTGTTCGCCACGATCCCCACCGGATGACCATGCAACCGCGCCGTGCCGGTCACCAACGTCGACCCGTACTCCCGCTTGAACTCCGCGAACCGGCTCCCATCCACGATCCGCGCGATCACCTCACGCACGTCGTACGGCGTCCGCGAATCCGTCGGCACCGCCGC
>NZ_CADCWT010000574.1 GCF_902806485.1 Candidatus Frankia alpina
GGATCGTCGGAGGCGGCGACACGGCCGGCCGGAACGCGGACGCAGGCGGCGGCGGACCCACCGGCCAGGGACCCGAGCCGGGTGGCGGCCCCTGGACGGCCGGCGACCAGCCGCCCTCGAAGCCGTCGGAGGCACGCTCGGTGCCCTCGCCGGCCCACTCGCCGACGGGCAGGACGGTGAGGCCGTCAGTCGCCGCCCGGGCGGTGCCGGTCCAGGTGCGTTCGAGGAAGTCACCGGCGACGGCGTCGGCCTCGGTCACCCCCTGGAACTCCCGGCCGACCAGCGAGGCGAGCAGGGCGGAGGCGGTCGGCCGCTGTCGGGGGATCTTGGACAGGGCCCCGGCGACCGACGTGAGCAGGTAGGCGGGCAGCGCGTCGAGGTCCGGGGTGTCCCGTTGCACGCGAAGGGCGAGCTTGTCCGGCGTCTCCGCGTGGAAGGGATGACGGCCGGTCGCCGCGTACGTCACGCAGGCGGCCCAGGCGAAGATGTCCGCCGAGGAGTCCGA
>NZ_CADCWT010000575.1 GCF_902806485.1 Candidatus Frankia alpina
CCGCTTCCGCGCCCGCAACACCGAACAGGTCGTCCGGTTCGAGCTCGTACGGGTGCAGGTTCCCGCCTTTTCGGAGCCGGCGTTCCGGGAGCTGATCACCAATGCGCTGACCCATCGGGACTACGACGTTCCCGGCGCCGTCCACGTGCGGTGGGGGCGTAAGGGCCTCAAGGGCGGGTGTAGAGCAGCCGGCCGAGCGTCGCAAGGGTCCGCAGGGGAAACGGCAGTCGGCAGCCGAGGTCGGCCGCAGCCGTGTCGACGGCGGCCAGTTCGCCGAGCACCGCCTCCCACGGGGCGTCGCTCATGAGGCCCAGTAGCGGCAGCGAACAGGCCGCCCGCACCCAGCCCCGGTCCACGACGACGAACCCGCCGCCCATGCCCTCGACCGCTCGGGCGACGGTCAGCATGTCGTCGTCGCGGGCGCCGACCACGATCACGTGGCCGGGGGCCTGCGCCGTCGACACCCCGAGCGCGCCACGGCTGAGCCCACAGCCGCGGATCAG
>NZ_CADCWT010000576.1 GCF_902806485.1 Candidatus Frankia alpina
CAGTTTTCCAGCGACCCGCACCCGGTCTCGTCGGCGCCGACGATCTCGCTGCCGGCCAGCAGAGCGCGCACCGTGTCCAGGAAGCCGTCCAGGCCGCTGGCGGCGCGGGCGGCCGTGCCCGCGGACAGCGGGATCCCGACAAGCTCGGCCAACGCGGTCGCGGTCCGGTCCTTCGACAGGAACTGGCCGGCATACAGGTAGACCGCCGCCGCGCTCACCCGCGGCCCGTACTGGACCGGGGCATCCACCCCCGCCGGCGCCGCCGCCCGGGTCCGCGTCCCGCAGCCGCATGCCCGCTCGATGAGCTGATGTTCGGTCACGTGCGGGCGCATCTCGGGCAGGTCGAACACCTGCCGCCGTTCCACCCCGGCCACCGGCCGGTCCGAAAGCGACGTCCCGCATCCCGAACACGCCTGGGGCTCATGCCGGTGGTGGACGTCAGCCTGGTCAACCATCCGTAGCGTCGATCCGGGATGCCCACCCTGCCCACCAGCCTTACGG
>NZ_CADCWT010000577.1 GCF_902806485.1 Candidatus Frankia alpina
ACCAACACCACATTGATGTCACGCAAAGCGACGAAACGTTACCGGGAAAGGCTCAGTGTCCGTCGCATGTCGGTCAGGGTACTGGACATTCATAACCGAATGCGATTGATCGCCATAACGAAGCGTAGTTGGACGTTCGGCCGCCGGAGCAGCATGCTCATCCCCATGACCCAGGCGACAACCGTGCTGCTCACGTGTTGCCGTTGGCTGGATCTTGCCCGTGGCCAGGCAGCGCTCTGTCGCTGACCTGATCGGTCGCTGCGCCGCCGCAGCTAAAGACGTCGCCTGTTCCGGCGACGCTATGTAGCTACCTCCTTCTTTTTCCGCGTACTTCAGAGCGCCCCGTAGTTCAGCGCGTCATTGTGCCGTGTCCGGAACCGGATTCGGCCCGACGGACGACGCCGTCGTGCGCGCTTCGCCCCCAGACCGGGAAGGTTCCACCCAGGGCCGCGCGAAGGTCACTTTCCGTGCTGACTGGTTACTCTAGGTTGTGAGGAATGT
>NZ_CADCWT010000578.1 GCF_902806485.1 Candidatus Frankia alpina
CGTGTGACCGCAGGCACCGGCGATGCTGTCGACCGCAGGGTCGCTGGGCGGTACCGGCTCATCGAGCAACTCGGCGCCGGTGCCTACGGAACGGTCTGGCGGGCATTCGACGAGATCCTCGGTGTCACAGCGGCGGCCAAGGAGGTGCGCATATCTCCGGCTGCTTCCCTTGAGAATACGGCGCACATATTGGCCAGGGCCGAGCGGGAGGCGCGGATGGTTGCGAAACTTCGAGACCATCCGAACGTCGTCACCGTGCTCGATGTGGTTCGGGATGAAGGCCTGCCCTGGATAATCATGGAGTTCATCCCGTCGGTCTCGCTGGCCGAGGCGATCCGCGCACGCGGCGCGTTTCCACCCGGATCGGGGTCGCGGTGCTGGCCGCGCTCATCGCCGCCCACCAGGCCGGGATCACCCATCGGGACGTCAAACCTGCGAACATTGAGCCATTCCCGGCGTCGATTTGTGAGGTTGGGTAATTGTTGCGGGGTGTGAGTGT
>NZ_CADCWT010000579.1 GCF_902806485.1 Candidatus Frankia alpina
AGCCAGCGGGCGGCTCGGTGGGGCGGTGAGCGTGGGGGTGGTGTGGGTCATGGCCGGCCCTTTCGGTGGGTGTCAGCGGCTGGCGGGGGGGGGGTTAGGCGGCGGTGACGGTCGTGTTGCTCCGGGCGGCTTCGAGGCGGGTGTAGATCCGCTGCACCTGGGCGGGGGATCGGGTGGACACCCGGGCCGCGTCGCGGATGCTCAGGCCGTCCCGCCACGCCGTCTCGATCGCCGTGTGGGCGTCGGCGGTGGTGAGCTTCGCCGGCTGGGGGACACCGGGGTGTCCCTCAGGGACACCGCAGGGGACAGGGGGGTGTCCCTCGGGTCTGACCTGCGCAGATGCCTCCACGGGCACAAGCTCCGGCCGGAGGGGGGACACCGGGGTGTCCCCCAGGGACACGGCAGGGGACAGGGGGGTGTCCCCCAGGAGAGTGGAGGTGTCCCGCGGTGTCCCGGCGGTGGTGTCCGGGCCCCAGGTGGGGAGTTCCCACCGGGGT
>NZ_CADCWT010000580.1 GCF_902806485.1 Candidatus Frankia alpina
GGTACGTCACGAACTTTGCAGCCGCGATCAAGCTCAAAACGGGCCTCCGCGGACCCCGATTTGCCCTGCGCCCCTTCGGAAACCTCCGAATGGCTTGATCGCCAGGATGCCCGGAGTGTTTTGCGATTTGGCCTCCGCGGCGTGACGACGAACCGGAGGCTCCGCGAGTGCGGCCTGCCGCTGGGCGTCTCGGACGTTGCTCTGATCCAAAACGGAGATCATCATCGCTACGGCGGCCTGCTCCTCTGCGGATCTGGGTGGGTTTGTCCGGTTTGCTCGGCCAAGGTCAGGTTCCGGCGGGCCGACGAAATCTCCCGGGCCATTGCCCGGGCCATCGAGGCCAGTTTCGGGGCTGTTTTCGTGACCCGAACAATCCCCCACACCGCCGAAGATGAACTGCGCACAACCCTCGGCTACCTGGCCGAAGGGCGCCGGTGGGCGGCGAATCAGCGCCAGGTCAAGCAGGCACGCGCGGAAGCCGGATACCTCGGGTGCAT
>NZ_CADCWT010000581.1 GCF_902806485.1 Candidatus Frankia alpina
CCCTCGATGTGGAGTAGTTGCCTCGTCCGCCTCACCGGTCGTACCACTGGATGCGTCCCCCGCATTCAGGATCTTTACTCGGTTCGGGCTGTCCACAGGGCGCTGATGGGCAGCGCCCAGATCCGGTCGTCGAGGTCGAAGGGCATCGGACCGGTGTGGAACACGACCCCGGCGCGAAAGCCCTCGCCGAGCTGGTCGCGCAGCCAGACGAGGTGGTGGGCATCCCGGGCCGACGGCGCCGAGGACGCCTTGATCTCGATGGCGATCACCTGGCCTCCCCCGAGGTCGATGACGACGTCGACCTCGTGGCCGTCACGGGAGCGGAGGTGATGCAGCCGGGCACGCGGATGTAGCAGTGTCACCTCCGGCCGCAGTTGGGCGAGGACGAAGGTGTCGAGCAGCCGGCCGAGCAGATCCCCGTCCCGCAGTAGGGCTTTGTTAGGTGTCGTTGAGTTGTGGTTTCAAGCGATCTGGTGACGGAT
>NZ_CADCWT010000582.1 GCF_902806485.1 Candidatus Frankia alpina
CTTGGGAACACGCACCCCGGACCAGCGACGATTCACCCGCCGAACATCTCCGGGTTTCACCGCGACGATCCGGAAACCCTCCGACCGACCATGTTTTCGCCACGACGGCCGGCGATGCGAACCCCGAAAAAAGTTCGCCATTGCTGTGGCGAAATCACGCAACGCCTGCTGCTGAACGGTCTGCGACCCGGCCGCCAGCCACGGATTGTCACGGCGCGCTTCGGTCAACTGGCGGGACTGCTCGTGGTACCCCGGCGCCGGTCCACGTCGCGGATTCCACCACGCCTGCTGTTCCACCGCAAGATTCCACACATACCGCGCGTGCCCGCAATGGACTTCCATCACAGCCGCCTGTTCGACGGTCGGATAAAGCCGGTAACGGGACATGCCACAATTCTACGCCAAGGATGTCAACCAATGGGCAGGATGGGACGGCGTTTCCTCCCCGCCGTGAACGGCGGGGTCTCCACC
>NZ_CADCWT010000583.1 GCF_902806485.1 Candidatus Frankia alpina
CGGGGGCAACTTCATCTCGACGTCCAGCCTTGCCCGCAAACTTCACATGGGGGTGAGGGCGGTCGAACGCTGTCTGATCCAGCTGGAACGGCAGGGGATCATCCGTCTGGCCGGTGGATCCCCCCCGGTTGTCGTCCGGTTGAACCTGGACGTGAGGGAACGGGCGGCCTGGGCATGCCCCGGACGTTGAAGCGCCCCGCCGGACTGTTCCAGCGGGGCGCTTCAACGTGGTGCGGGGTGGTGCCGGGCCGTCCGCTCCGGGCGGCCCGGCGGAGGAAGGGGTTAGGCCGCGTCGTTGAGGACTGCCCCCGGCGGAGTCTGCTTGCCGGCGGCGAGTACGTCACGGACCTCGCGGGCCCTGCGCGCGCCGACCCGCAGGGCGACCCGGATGCCGTCGGCGGTCTGCTTCCCTGCCGGAAGGCGGCGGGCCTCACCCACCAGCTCCTCGACCGTGCGATGCGGCCG
>NZ_CADCWT010000584.1 GCF_902806485.1 Candidatus Frankia alpina
TTTGTTAGATCGTTGATCAGGCGGTTTCCTGGTCCGGATCTTCGTCTGGTGGAGTGGTTCTCGTGACGCCGGAGGAGATGGATCAGGTCCGTCCTGTGGTGGTGGAGTTCGCGGCGCGGATGCTGGCGGACCTGCCGCGCAAGGACCAGCGGGTCAAGGGCGAGACGTACGTGCGCGGGCTGCTGCTCGACGGCAAGCGCAAGAGCATGCAGCCGATGGCCGAGCGTCTCGGGGTGGACCACCAGGGGTTGCAGCAGTTCGTGACGAACTCGACGTGGGACCACGTGGAGGTGCGGCGGCGGCTGGCCGGGTGGGCGACCGAGTTCGTCCGGCCCGAGGCGCTGGTGGTCGACGACACCGGGTTCGTCAAGGACGGTGTCCACTCTCCGGGGGTGGCCCGGATGTACTCGGGCACGCTGGGGAAGATCGGGAACTGTCAGGTCGCGGTGAGCGTGCACGCCGC
>NZ_CADCWT010000585.1 GCF_902806485.1 Candidatus Frankia alpina
ACGGGGCCAATACTCCGCGTAGCAGATCGCAACCTAGAACGATCTTCCCGGGGCCCTGCCCCGGCGTCTGCCGGTTCAGGCTGCCCTCAGCTCCAACCGGCCTGCTGCGACAGCCCGGCGGTGAAGGTCCGATCATGATCGATCGGCGGCAGCCGCGATGGCAGACTTCGCCGATGCAACAGTGCCCTGGCGGGCTACGAGCTTTTGGCGAGAAGGCGGCTGGTGCCCTGCGGGTCGACCTTCAGTACTCGGGGGGAATCACCGATGTAGACGTTGCCGGCGCCGTCCACCGCCACCTGCTTGGGATTCCAGAGAACGATGGACGTAGCCGGTCCGTTGGTCTCATCGGTTTTCGGCGATCCCCAGACGAACGTCGTGCCGGACCCTGCGAACGCCGTGATGATGCCGTCCGGTGTGACGCGGCGGATCCGGTGGTTCGCACTGAGCCATTCCCGGC
>NZ_CADCWT010000586.1 GCF_902806485.1 Candidatus Frankia alpina
GCCTGGAACGGGTCGGCGTCCACCACTCCAGTCTATCAAACACCCGTTCGATCGGAGCGGACCTGTAAGTGGCGTAGCGCGAACCGCCCCGGTCCGGCCCGGCCCGGCCCGGCCCAGGAATGCACATCCCCGCCGGCGATCGTCGTCCTGGCGATCGCCGGCGGGGATGGCGCCCGAGCCTGGCCCGCCGCGCGCTGACGCACGTCGACGGGTGCAGGCGACATGCCCCGGAATGCCCCGGCGGCGTCGTCTCCGGCTCGCCGAATCCCCGCCGGATCGGGTTGTCGGCGGCCATCTGGGCCTTTGTCTGCTCGGCCGTTTCCTTCGGCATCGTTTTCTCCAGGATTCCCGTGTCGAACGAGCCCGGGCTGACCGTGTTGACCCGGATCTTTCGCGGGAGCAGCTCGCGGGCCAGGCTGCGGGTCATGGAGCGCAGTGCCGCTTTG
>NZ_CADCWT010000587.1 GCF_902806485.1 Candidatus Frankia alpina
TTCCCATGATGTCCAGCGCGGTTTCGGTGGTCGCGAGTCGGGCTTTCAACCTTTCGTTCTCCCGGCGGAGCCTTTCCACCTCGACCTGCTCGGCTGACTTTCCGGGCTTCTTGTCCTGGCCGCGGCGGGGTCCGGTCATCCCGGCGAGCGCGCCGGCGTCACGGGCCCGGGTCCACTCCAGCACATGGGAGGAGTACAGGCCCTCCCTGCGCAAGACCGCGCCTTTCTCACCGTTCGGCGCGTTCTCGTATTCGGTGACGATTCTCAGCTTGTACGCCGCGCTGAACACCCGCCGCGACGGACGCAGCGCGGGATCACGCGACGGCTGGGACCCGCCGGGACTCTCCTGCGACTCTGACTCCACGAACATGAGGATCTCCGATCACGCCCTCCGTAGCCAACCCGCACCCGCGAGGGTGTCTCACTCAAGTCTGACAGGGAGGG
>NZ_CADCWT010000588.1 GCF_902806485.1 Candidatus Frankia alpina
ACCGGTCTCGGTATCCACCCCCACCGACATCGCGGCGGGGTCCGCAGGGATCCGCGACGCCGCCCACGCCGCGGACACGCCGTCGGTGGCCTGGCGAGTGGCCAGGGTGAGAACCGCCCAGCCACCCCGCGCCCCACCGGTAATCCGCAACCGCAACGCGGTCCTAGCGCCGAGCAGCGCCCGCACACTGTCGGCCTTGCCAGCCAGGGCCCTCGCCGTCCAGGTGCCGTCCAGGCGCACCTCGCAGCGAATCCCACCCGGGCCGAGAGTCGGCGGGGTGGTGAGCGTGCCCGCCAGGCCCCGGCCGGCGGCATGAGCCGTCCAGTACTCGGGGTGCAGCCGGTCGAGGAGCTGGCGTTCCTCCACGGACACCGAGGCCTCCGCGGTCGGTGCGACAGCGTGGCGGCGGCCCAGCCACAGGCCGGCAGCATGCAGGCCGAG
>NZ_CADCWT010000589.1 GCF_902806485.1 Candidatus Frankia alpina
ACCGACAGAACACCCCACCGGCGGCTCACGCGGGCCACGTTCAGCCCACGCGCCTGCGGAACATCCACCGCCAGGCGGGCACGACGCCGGGACTTGAAACGCGGCGGACGAGCCAACCCCGCATAGCAGCGTTTCCACGCCGTCTGATACTGCTTCAACACCTGCTGACATGCCTGCGCAGGCAGCACGGAAAGCCACTCGAAGCCTTCCGGTGAACTCTTCCGCGCCTCCCGCATCTGCCGATCAACCTCGGCCACGGCGAACATGGGGCGACGATGCTCCCGGCACATCATGTGCCATTCATGTAACAGATTCCACAACCCCTGCGCCGCATGACCCTGCCCATCCAGTTTCCCCACCTGACCCGCATCCGGGTACAGGCGGGCGACGTGAGCGGAGTATTGGCCACGTTGTGCCGTCCGGACGCGCTCCAGTCGAGAC
>NZ_CADCWT010000590.1 GCF_902806485.1 Candidatus Frankia alpina
TCGTGCCTCCCCCGGTAGGGGAGTGCACACGACCGGTCTCACGATCGGCGATGGATACGGAAGATCCGTAAGGACAGCCCAGAGGTTCAGTGCCTCTGGGCTGTCGCCTTTTCAGGTGATCATGTCTGTCCTGCTCCTCGGGTTGGGGCCGCCGGGCCGCCCGGGGGTGGACGGCCCGACGGGGGGGTTAGGCCGCGGCGGTGTGCTGCCCGCAGGCCGCCAGGGCGAGTTCCGTGTACACCGCTTGGACCCAGCTGCGGGAGCGGGTGGCCCGGGTGGCGGCCTGTCGGACGCTCAGGCCCTCCTGGTAGGCGGCCACGATCGCGGCGCGGGCCGCGGCCGGGTCCAGCCGGGTGTCCACCCCCGTCGGCCGGGTGTCCCCCTGGGTGTCCACCTGAACAGCCGGGTCGGTGTCCACCTGGACGGTAGGTTCCGGCAG
>NZ_CADCWT010000591.1 GCF_902806485.1 Candidatus Frankia alpina
CGTGGGAGCGCGCCTATGTGGTCGCTCTGATGGGTTCGGCGTCCGGTTCGTCCCTACAGAAGGACCCAGGTAGCACCGTTCCCACGCACACCCCCGCTCCCGACCCCTCACCGGCCACGGAACGTAATCGTCGACCCGACCCCGACCCCGACCGGGACCGGGGCTCGGACCGGGACCGGGGCTCGGACCCAGACCGGGATAGAACCGTGCGGACGTGGCAGCAGCGACGGTGACGACCGCGGCGCAAGTTCCGCGGAACACCTTGATCACCGATCGGGGGCGGGTCGGAGGCGGGGTTGTGCGCCGGCCGGGAACCGTCCGCGGGCCGGTCCGGCACCGTTCTGATCTGCCCGAGGGGTACTTCGCCGTCACCGGACCGGCCGTGGAGCCATCATCATGATCCATCAACCGGCATCGCGCATTAAAGATCAGTA
>NZ_CADCWT010000592.1 GCF_902806485.1 Candidatus Frankia alpina
ACACCAACACAACATTGATGTCACGCAAAGCGACGAAACGTTACCGGGAAAGGCTCAGTCTCTACACTCTTGCCGCCGCAAATGCGTTGATCACGGCCCTCCGCTCGGAGGGGAGCGCGGCCGCCGCAACCCAACTTGCGAAACAGACCGTCGAATTGCTGAGGACGTCGCTACCCCAGGATCACCCGTTCATCTTCTACTGCATGGAAAATCTGGCCAACTGCTACTACGATACGAACAGCTTCATCCTCGCCCAAGGACTCGATCAGGAGGTCGAGGCCGGCCTGCGGACGAAGCTCGGCGACAGCCATCCCCTCACCATGATTGCGTCCCTCAACCATGCCACCAGCCTCGCGAGAACCGACCCGGCGACCTTGGAGTTTTTCCGAAACCCGCGATGGCTGATTCGAATCAGATCGCCGGGATCGTAAAT
>NZ_CADCWT010000593.1 GCF_902806485.1 Candidatus Frankia alpina
ATCCGCTCCATCGTGGCGTCGTCGTGGGCGGCCGAGACGAACCACGCCTCGAACCCCGACGGCGGCAGGTAGATCCCCGCGTCGAGCATGCTGTGGAAGAACGCGGCGTAACGGGCGGCGTTCTGCGCCTGGGCGCCGGCGTAGTCGACGACGGCGGCGGCGTCGGTGAAGAAGAAGCTGAACAGCGAGCCGGCGCTGCTGGGCAGGTGGGCGACGCCCTCCTCGGTCAGCGCCGTCGACACGATGCCGGCGACGTCGCCGGCGCGGGCGTCGACGGTGGCGTAGACCTCGTCGGTGCAGGCCCGCAGCGTGGCCAGGCCGGCGGCGACGGCGATCGGGTTACCGGACAGGGTGCCGGCCTGGTAGACGGGGCCGGCGGGGGCGAGGCACGCCATCACGTCCGCGCGGCCGCCGAA
>NZ_CADCWT010000594.1 GCF_902806485.1 Candidatus Frankia alpina
GTCTGTCCTGCTCCTCGGGTTGGGCCCGCCGACGGGTCTGGGGCTGACGGTGGTGACGGGGACGTCGCCGCCGACGGGGCGGGTGACCCAGGTCCAGGCGTCGTCGCCGTCAGGCCCGGGGTGGAGGAACCAGCGGATATGGCCGGGGGTGACGTCGGGGTCGGCCCAGGACCAAGCCGGGTCAACGAGGCATTCGCGGTGCGCGTCCAGGTATGCGCGGGCGGCGCCGAGCGCGGTGTCCCGGCGGCGGTGTCCGGCAAGCAGCAGGCCGACGAACTCGCCAGCGAACCAGTCCTCACACACCTGGACCTCCACACCGCCGACGACGACGGTGGCCATGGCGGGAAAGACCTGGTCGATCCGGTCAGCGGTGGCCAGGGAGATCCGCTCCCAGTCGACGGCCGCGGGGATGCC
>NZ_CADCWT010000595.1 GCF_902806485.1 Candidatus Frankia alpina
GATATGGTAGGTCTCGGTCTCGAGGTCGGGCTGCTCGGGATCGACTCCGGCTCCCGGGACGACGCTGAACGTTACCGCGTGCCGGAGCTCTACCGTAAGGCGCTGGGCATGGGGCGCAAAGGCCAGGCCTGAATTTTTGTCTCTGGCTTGCCCGCGGGTGGCGCGCGAAGCCATATCTTATCGGTGCTGGGCGTCCGCCGGGCAGGGTTCGGGTGGTGCGCGACGGCCGAGGGTGGCCGAGAGTGACATGGCCGGTGAGAACGGGAGCATCGGCCTGCCCCGCCCAGCATGATCCCTGGTGCTGCCGTGGTTTGCGGGTAGACCGCGTCCTGGGTGCTGCGAGCCGGACGTGACGCATCGTTTGCGGTCTGGTTGCCGGCATGCAACATCACGGCGGCGCGGCGATGTCCTC
>NZ_CADCWT010000596.1 GCF_902806485.1 Candidatus Frankia alpina
TCGCCGAGCAGCGCCAGCGCGCCCTGGGTGACCAGGTGGGTGGCGGTGAGGTTGGTGGCGAGCACCTGCGTCCAGGCATCCAGCAACAGGTCCGCGTAGGGGATGTGGCTGATAGTCCCGACGCTGTTGACCACGATGTCGAGGCCGCCGAGATGCGTGCCGGTGGCCTCGATGAGCTCAGTGATCTGGGCCGGGTCGGCCACGTCCGCCTGGAGCAGCAGGTGGTCGCCGCCGGTGTCCTTCAGCTCGCGGCGCAGGCTCTCGGCCTCCTCGGTCTGGCGCTGGTAGCCGACGACGACCGTCGCGCCGGCGCGGGCCAGGCCGAGCACGACGGCCCGGCCGATGCCGCGGGTGCCACCGGTGACCAGGGCGCGTCGCCCGGACAGGTCTGGGAACATCGCTGGCTGTCT
>NZ_CADCWT010000597.1 GCF_902806485.1 Candidatus Frankia alpina
AACCAGCGCATGGGCGACCAGGACGCCGGTGGCAAGCAGGCCGAAGGTCCAACCGAGACCGGACACCACACCGGAGTGGTCGCCTTGGGCGGCGAGGCGCCGTTCGTAGGCGAGGGTGGCCAGCCAGCCGCCGTCCATGCCCAGGCCGACGACGGTGGCCACCGGCCACGACATCAGAGCACCGAGCCAACCGATGACGACAGCGAGGGTCAGAGCCATCGACACGACGGTCATCGCCGCCGCGGGGGCGCAGGTCCACTGCTTGCGGCTCATGCCGACACCTCTCCGGTGCTGGTGGTGAGGATGCCGCCCGGGGTGCGGGTGAGCAGGCCGGCGGTGAGGAGGGCGGTGACGGTCCGGCTGACGGTGCCCTTGTGCAGCCCGGTGGCAACACCGATCTCCTGGCCG
>NZ_CADCWT010000598.1 GCF_902806485.1 Candidatus Frankia alpina
ACTCACACCCCGCAACAATTACCCAACGTCACAAATCGACGCCGGGAATGGCTCAATGACCGCCGCCACACCGATCGACTTTTCGGTCTATGACGCTGACCAGCACTACTACGAAGTCGCCGACAGCTTCACCCGGCACCTCGACCCGAGGTATTCATACGCGTTTCGCTGGGTCACGGACAAGGCCAACGGCCGCACCCAGTTGTTAGTCGACGACAAAGTCTTCAGGTTGATCTCCAACCCCACCTTCGACTCGGTGGGAAAGCCCGGTGCACTCGCGGCCTACTTCCGCGGCGAGAACACCGAGGGGCAGAGCTTCAAGACGATGATGGGGCGGATGGAGCCGATCCGTCCCGAGTACACCCGTCGAGCCGAGCGTGCCGTCGTCATGGCAGGCCAGTGGG
>NZ_CADCWT010000599.1 GCF_902806485.1 Candidatus Frankia alpina
CCGTCCTGGGCCGCATGATCACCGAGAGCGATGAGGACAACCCGCTCCTCTGCTTTGATCTTGGTCGCCTCGTACAGCGCCCACCTGATCGCGTTCGTAGCCATCCGAGCATCTTCCCGACGACGCCCCCAACAGCCGCAACCCCCACGACAACGTCTCCACAGCGTCGGGTACGGGGGCCCCGGCGGGACAGCCCGGGGATGGCAGAGCTGTCCGACCGACCGGCAAGAGCCTTACCCGGAGAGGTCCATGTCGCTACCGGGACGCCTGCCGCCGCGGTGAAGCCGTTCGGGATCACTACCGGTCAAGTTTGGGCCAAGGGGCTCGACGGACAGGCGACCAACCGCAACGGCGTCGAGCGCGCCGACCTCATCCGCGCCACCCAGAACTCCTAGAGGCGGGG
>NZ_CADCWT010000600.1 GCF_902806485.1 Candidatus Frankia alpina
ATCGCTCACGAGGAGGTGTGGGGTTGCGGTTCACGGACGTTCGGACGCCTGCGCGTCGTCGTCCCTCCGGCACGGGCTTTACGCCCGGGTCGTCTTGCGACGGCCTGTCCTGCCGCGACGTTGATAGCAGCGTTGATGCCCGCGTTGCAGGTAAACCCGCAGGAGATACAGCGGAAGCCGGCTTGGTTCTCACGCGACTTCTTCTCGATCCACCCGCAGGCACTGCACCGCAGACTGGTGAACGGGGTGGGGACGTCTTCGACCCTGCCCGGGGCCTTGTCCTCGGTACGGGCTCGGAGCATGCCCCAGCCCTGCGCGAGAACAGCCCGGTTCAGCCCGGTTTTCTGGGCGACGTTCTTCCCCGGCTCGTCCCTCGTCCCGGCGGCCGAGCCGGTCATGC
>NZ_CADCWT010000601.1 GCF_902806485.1 Candidatus Frankia alpina
ATACTCCGCGTAGCAGATCGCAACCTAGAACGATCTTCCCGAGGCCCTGGGGCCGGACCAGGTTCCCGGCCGTCAGATCGGCAGCAGTGACGCGGCTGGGCTGAACGAGGTCTCAGCCTGGCTCGCCGGCGTCAGCCGCGCGCACAACCTGCCGCAGAAACTGTTCATGGTACATCAGTTCACTGAATCGATGCTGCCCGACCGGGCGGCGATCGTGGCCCGGCCCGAACTCGCCACCGTCTTCCATATCGACGGGTTCGGCGTCCGTCAGGACAAACTCGACAAGTACGCACTGCTGGCAGCCCGGGCACCGTTCTTCACCGGGTTCAAGCTTTTCCTCGACGAGGACACGAACATGTTCAGTCCGGCGGAGACGCTGACCCTCACGCCCCCGCCC
>NZ_CADCWT010000602.1 GCF_902806485.1 Candidatus Frankia alpina
GGTGAGGCCGATGCCACCCACTCAGGCCTGACGGCTCACGAGCTGACGGGCACCATGGGAGTCGTGCCTCCCGTGGAGGGGAGTGCGCGACCGGTCTCAGGATCGGCGGGTGAATTGCAAGATCCGTAAGGACAGCCCAGGGGTGGACGACCTCTGGGCTGTCGCCTTTTCAGGTGATCATGTCTGTTCTGCTCCTCGGGTTGGGGGCCGCCGGGCCGCCCGGGGGTGGACGGCCCGGCAGGGGGTTAGGCCGCGTCGGCGGTGCGCTGTCCGCAGGCCGACTGGGCGAGTTCCGTGTACACCACCTGGACGCGACTGGGGCGGGTAGCCCGGGTGGCGGCCTGTCGGACGCTCAGGCCCTCCTGGTAGGCGGCCACGGTGGCGGCCC
>NZ_CADCWT010000603.1 GCF_902806485.1 Candidatus Frankia alpina
CGCCCCCCAGCAGATCCCCGCCGGCCGCCAGTACCGCGGCCACGGCTACCTCAAAGGCCATGGCCCCCGGCTGATCCGCACCTGGACGTTGGACGACACCGCCGTCCAGGCCCTGCCGGTGTCGGTATGGCACGCCGACACCACCCCGCCGGCCCCAGACCGCGGAGGGCGACACCTGCACCTGGTGAAGCCGACCCCGCCGGCATCAGCCGAGGCGGATCCGCCGGCCCCAGCTGGCGGGGTGGCGCACACCGATGCGGAGACCGCGGTCCTCGCCGCGGTGCGCACCGCCGCCGGTCCGGTGCGACAGAAGCAGCTCGTGGACGTCTGCGGGCTGACGAAGGGCACCGTGTCGAAGACCGTGACCAAACTCCTCGCCGCC
>NZ_CADCWT010000604.1 GCF_902806485.1 Candidatus Frankia alpina
GTAGGAGTGGCAGCAGGTGCGGCAGGCGCTGGTCCAGACGTTGAGCAGGGTCTGGAGGAATCGGAGGACTCCGTAGAGAGTCAGGCCGGCGCAGGGGCTTTTGGGGAGCGTGGTAACTGGGTGCACAGTGCCTGGGCCAGGCAGGTGAGGGTGACGTGGCGGTGCCAGCCGGTCCAGGACCGTCCTTCGAAGTGGTCCAGACCGAGGCCGTCCTTGAGCTCGCGGTAGTCGTGCTCGATCCGCCAGCGCATTTTCGCGAGGCGGACGAGCTGGCGCAGGCCGACGTCGGCGGGCAGGGTCGACAGCCAGTAGTCGGTGGGTTCGGCCTGGCCGGGCGGCCACTCGGCGAGTAGCCAGCACTCCGGCAGGCTTCGGTC
>NZ_CADCWT010000605.1 GCF_902806485.1 Candidatus Frankia alpina
GACCCGAGCGTCCACCGAGTCGGCGGGGCCCACCCCGGCGACGTCGGCTTCGGCCTGCTCCGATCCGCGGGCGGCGGACGGGCCGGCGGGGACGAGCTCGGCTGGCTCGGTCACCGCCTGTGCGGGGGCGAAGTCGACGGTCACCGGACGGTGCCGGGCGCCGCCGGCGACCACCAGGGTGAACTCCCCGCGGATCGTGCGGCCGTCGGTGGCCCAGGCGAGCAGGGCCGCGAGGTCGCCGCGGACGATCTCCTCGAAGGTCTTGGTCAGTTCCCGGCACAGCACCGCGGCGCGGTCGGCGCCGAAGGCGGCGATCAGGTCGCCCAGGCCCGCCGGGAGCCGGTGCGGGGACTCGAGGAACACCATGGTGCGGGT
>NZ_CADCWT010000606.1 GCF_902806485.1 Candidatus Frankia alpina
GCGGCCGTGCCGCGCGCAGTTCACCGTGCCCGCGTCCGCGCCGACTGTGATCTGCCCGTGGTGCAGCACCCAGCAGGACGGGGCAACCAAGCGTCGATGACGCCATGGCGACACCTGGCGAATACGAGCCGTCGACAACTCCCTTGCCCCTGCCAGGGCCGCCACCGTCCCTCGATCCCAGGTGGTCGGTAAAGAGTCCAGGTGCGAACAGGAACGGGCCAACTTCAGTCGGGCGGTTGCGGGTATCCATGGGTGGCCGTCGGCGAGTCGAGCGACGGCGTCGAAGAAGTGGACTCCATGTCTCGCGGCGCTGACGAGTTAGCTCAGGATCCGGAACTTGTCAAGATCTTTGGGACAAGATTCTTTGTGAA
>NZ_CADCWT010000607.1 GCF_902806485.1 Candidatus Frankia alpina
AGAGTAACCAGTCAGCACGGAAAGTGACCTTCGCGCGGCCCTGCTCCTGAGCAGGGCATAAAGGACGACGTACAACAGCGTGGAGATGGTTTCGAGCACCGCGAACGGGCCGAGCTGGGCCTCACCCCGGCCGGCAGCCGCGCCGCCGCCAGCTCGGCCAGCAGCTCGACACGCCCCCGACCTGCGAGGATGCGCAGCCCCACCCGCCACATCCCACGCAGGTCCGCCAGCGCCGTGACGACGACGTCGACGCGCGAGTCCGGATCGTCCAGCCAGTCGACGGGCACCTCGTGGATCCGCAACCGATTGCGGTCCGCTGGCGACAGAAGCTCAGTGAGCCATTCCCGGCAACGATTTGTGA
>NZ_CADCWT010000608.1 GCF_902806485.1 Candidatus Frankia alpina
TTCGCTGACCGTCACCCGAGTTTCGAAAGGATCAACCTGGCGGTTTCGGAATAGCTTCCATGTTTGCCATACTCGTGACAAGAGTACTCATTCTCACTCTTCTTGGTGGAGACGTAGGTTCTGGACGACCAGATTCGCCAGGAAGAAGCAGTCGGCGGCGAGATCCACGTCATCCGGAGGATTTTCAAATGTTTCAAGCATCGCTATGGCGGTCGGATATCTTTCTTCGAACTGTAACGCGACCACGACGTCGGTGAACGTTTCGGGACCTGTCCGGCGAGCGGAATGAAACGCCTCGCGGGCCCGAATCACCGCCTCGGAGTACTCGTGGCGATCCCGATGGTAGCTGCAGGCT
>NZ_CADCWT010000609.1 GCF_902806485.1 Candidatus Frankia alpina
GCCCGGAGCGGCGCCGTCGGTGACCGGATATTGGGTGGCCCACCACAGCACCACCCCCCGCGACCGGCCCAGGCTCGACAGCTCGACCAGACGCTGCAGCCGGCCCTTGTCCCGGCGGACCTGGGCGAGGACCACCTGGCCTTCGTCGATGAGCACGGTGAGCTGGGGGCCGTCCCACCGGCTGAGCCGGCGTCGCTTCAGCTCGATGGCCCGGCGGGTCATCTCCGCGTGGACCTCATCGATCACCGCGTTGATCTCGACGGCGGTGACCGCCACCCGGCAGACGCCGTCCCAGAGAGTGGCCTCCTCACCCTTGCCATCGACGAACACCAGATCGCCGCGCAGGTGAGCGGT
>NZ_CADCWT010000610.1 GCF_902806485.1 Candidatus Frankia alpina
CCGGACTTCTTCCGCAGAGACGTCCGCGGCGGTTTACCCAGCCCGTCCGAGCTTGGCGGCTTCGCCGAGTTCCGCGAGTTCTTCGCGACCTGAGCCTCCAGCTCGGCGACCCGCGCCAGAGCCCGCTCCAACGCCGCGGCCGTCTTGACCAGCTGCACCCGCAGACCCACCACCAGCACCGCAAGCTCGTCATACGACGGCGCGGACCCTTCGCCGGGCGGCTCCTCAGGCACACCCGGACCCTACGGTCCGATCAACCACACAGCACCAACGACCCGGCCCCCCGGGCCATCGACAGCACCCGGCCAACCGGGAAACCGAAAACAAACGATCTACAGACCTGACCAGTTAC
>NZ_CADCWT010000611.1 GCF_902806485.1 Candidatus Frankia alpina
TGGCCGGGGAGGTCTGCTCATCCGGCACCCATCCGGCCGAATCGCGGAGGTGGGGCAGTGCGTCGAGCGCGCCCGGGTGGCGGACCGTCCAGGCCGCGGCGGCGAGGCCCGCCTCGAGGGCGGCTCCGACGAGCCCGGGTGGCGGTGCGGCCGTCCGGGTGGGCGAGCACCACGCAGACCGGTGTCGCCGCGTCGGGACGGACCGCCATCGTTGGCGGTGTCGACGCCCTCGGCTCGCAGTGTGGCGAGCAGCTCACGGCCGGTTGGGTCCCCGCTGACGACCGCCACGCCCGTCCTGCTTACCGCGCCAGGCTAGTCGGCCGGCCCGGGGCTCGGCGGCGGATTCCA
>NZ_CADCWT010000612.1 GCF_902806485.1 Candidatus Frankia alpina
GCGGCGTCAGCAAGATCCTCAGTGCGATCGGCGCCTCGACCGACGACGAAAATGATCTTGCCTCAAGAGCACTTCTAGGTACGTCACGAACTTTGCAGCGGCGATCAAGCTCAAAATGGCCCTCCACGGACCACAATTTGCCTTGCGCCTCAGCGGAAACCTCTGAGAGGCATGATCGTCAAGAGGTGCGGAGCGTTTTGCGATCCGGCCTCCGTGGCGTGACGACGAACCGGAGGCTCCGAGACTGCGGCCGGCCCGCCGGGGTCAGCGACGTCGCTCTGATCCAAAACGGAGATCATCATCGTTACGGTGGCCTGTTCCTGTGTGGATCTGGGTGGGTT
>NZ_CADCWT010000613.1 GCF_902806485.1 Candidatus Frankia alpina
CCGGCGAGCACAAAGGAGACCTACCGGCTGGTCACCACGGTCCTCGACCCCGACACCGCGCCCGCCGCCGACCTGGCCGCGCTCTACAACGACCGGGGGGAAGTCGAGACCCTCCTCGACGAAATCAAGGTCCACCAGCAGGACAGCCGGCTGGTCCTGCGGTCCCAGAGCCCCGACCGGGTCGAGCAGGAGGTCTGGGGCGTCCTGCTGCTGCACCGGGCGTTACGGAAACTGATCCACGACACCGCACTGCAAGAGGGGATCGACCCCGACCGGCTCTCCTTCACCCACACCGTCAAAGTCGTCCGCCGCCAGGTCGTGCGCCGGGCGCTTTCCCCCC
>NZ_CADCWT010000614.1 GCF_902806485.1 Candidatus Frankia alpina
CACACCCCGCAACAATTACCCAACCTCACAAATCGTTGCCGGGAATGGCTCACTGGCGGCGCCTACCCCAGCTACAACCACGCCTGCCTGGCAGTCTTCACCGCGCTCGCCTCCGGCGGATCCCTGCACGACGCTGCCGTCAGCGAAGCCGCTCGGCTCGACGCGACCCCCGAGGAAACCCGCCCCGATATTGACGCCGTCACCAACGCCTTCTACCGCAAAGGTCTGCTGCTACCAGCCTTCGAGAACACGTCGTGACCTGCCATGGGGTTCGGAACACTGAGCCATTCCCGGCGTCGATTTGTGAGGTTGGGTAATTGTTGCGGGGTGTGAGTG
>NZ_CADCWT010000615.1 GCF_902806485.1 Candidatus Frankia alpina
AACCGGGCCCTCACATTCCTCACAACCTAGAGTAACCAGTCAGCACGGAAGGTGACCTTCGCGCTGCCCTGGTAGTGCTTCGGGTCTTTGCCCGGCGTCTGCCAGGAAGGCGGCCAGCGTGTTCAGTGATCCGGCCAGGTCGGGGAGGAATGCGGCGGGGTTGGCTTCGGCAAGCTGCCGGCGAAGGTCTGCGGACTCTTGGGCGGTGTGTAGTGCTTCGGATCGCCGCCCGGCGTCTGACAGCCGACTGGCCAGGGTGTTCAGTGATGTGGCCAGGTTGGGGAGGAATGCGGCGGGGTTGGCGTCGGCGAGGCGCCGGTAGAGGCTTGCGGATT
>NZ_CADCWT010000616.1 GCF_902806485.1 Candidatus Frankia alpina
GAACGAACGACGCGGAGCAGGACCGTCGTGCCGGCGGTCCTGGGCGGGGCAGTCCCGCAACGCAATCCGCATTTCACCGGCCGCGGCGATTCGTTGCGGGAACTCCACCGGCGCCTCGGTGACGGCACCACGGCGGTGCTGCCGGAGGCCCTGTATGGCATGGGCGGCGTCGGGAAGTCGCAGCTCGCCGTCGAGTACGTCTACCGGTATCAGTCGGAGTACGAGCTGATCTGGTGGATACCGGCGGAACGTAGCGCGCAGATCGTGCAGACACTGAAGCTATTCCGAAACCGCCAGGTTGATCCTTTCGAAACTCAGGTGACGGTCAGCGAACA
>NZ_CADCWT010000617.1 GCF_902806485.1 Candidatus Frankia alpina
TCGGCGCGTCCGTCAGCGTCGCGGCGAAGGTCCTGTGGTGGACGCTGAACCGTGCGATGGCCCCGGATCTGTCGCCGGACGACGCGCAGTGGGTGTCTGCGCAGATCTCGCAGGCGTCCGCTCGGATGGCTGTTGCGGCGGTTCGCCGTCAGGTGGCCCGGGTGGAAGACCAGGCTGCAGCCCAGTTGCTGGCGATGGAGGCATCCCGCCGCCCGCCGGCCGGGACGGTGGGTGCGGAGGTTCCCTTCGGCTTGGACGGTTCTCCGGTGCTCCACGGGGTGGTGGCAGGGCAGTCCGGTGCCGTCCCGCCAGCCGACGAGGAAGGTGTCCGGA
>NZ_CADCWT010000618.1 GCF_902806485.1 Candidatus Frankia alpina
CGGATCCCTGCGGACCCCGCCGCGATGTCGGTGGGGGTGGATACCGAGACCGGTGAGGAGGTGCTGGTGGCGTTCGACGAACGGATGCTGATCTCCGGGGCGTCCGGGTCGGGGAAGTCCTGGGCGGCCCGGCCGCTGATGGCCACCGCCCACCTGCGCGGCGACCTGGTGTTCGTCGACGGCAAAGGCGAGGAAGCCACCCTCTGGGACGGCATCTGCCGAGTGGCCGTCACCCCAGCCGAGATCGACCTGACGATCGATGAGGTCCACGCGGAGATGACCCGCCGGGCCATCGAGCTGAAGCGCCGCCGGCTCAGCCGGTGGGACGGCCC
>NZ_CADCWT010000619.1 GCF_902806485.1 Candidatus Frankia alpina
GATCGTCCCGACCCGGGCGGCAGCCTTCCTGTGCCGCGCCGAGCCGCGCTTCGTGCGGGACAGGTCCCGCTGAGCGGCGGCCAGCCGGCCGGCGGACCGCTCGAGGAACGTCGGGTTCGGCTCATGCTCCCCGGCCGACGTCGTCAGGAACGACGCGATACCGACATCCACGCCGACCACGGCACCGGCCGGCGGGAGCAGCTGGGCCGGGACGTCGTCGCAGGACAGGATCACCTACCAGCGCCTGCCCTCACGCGTGACGCTGACCGTCCTGACCCCGCCGAGCACCCGCCGATGCTGGTGGACCTTGACATGACCGACGCCCTGCAA
>NZ_CADCWT010000620.1 GCF_902806485.1 Candidatus Frankia alpina
TACCGCGGCCACGGCTACCTCAAAGGCCACGGCCCCCGACTGATCCGCACCTGGACGCTCGACGACACCGCCGTCCAGGCCCTGCCGGTCTCGGTATGGCACGCCGACCCACCACCCGACCCGGACCGCTGGCACCTGACGCTGGTCACAGACCCGGCGGACCAGCCCGGGCCGGCGACGAACCGGGATCGGGTCCTGCACGCCGTCCGCGACGGGGCCCGCAGCAACCAGGAGATCGGTGTTGCCACCGGGCTGCACAAGGGCACCGTCAGCCGGACCGTCACCGCCCTCCTCACCGCCGGCCTGCTCACCCGCACCCCGGGCGGCAC
>NZ_CADCWT010000621.1 GCF_902806485.1 Candidatus Frankia alpina
CACACCCCGCAACAATTACCCAACCTCACAAATCGTTGCCGGGAATGGCTCACTGGCGCAGGACAGCCGGCGGACGACACTCGGCGCGAGCATGGCGCCCCCCTCGATCTCGCAGGACCGATTGCTAGGCCGCTCCTTCTCTGTGCTCCGGGAATTGTTGTTCGGACGACTTTCGATCCCACCGATCAAAATATCGACATCGACATGCACGTCTATAGTATAGAGGGTCGGATCGGTAAGCCCTGGTGCGCCGTGGGCAAGGAAAGAATTCGCGATTCCCGTCAGTGCATCAGCTCGCATGGACATCGGTACTGTCCTTGCCTGA
>NZ_CADCWT010000622.1 GCF_902806485.1 Candidatus Frankia alpina
GAGCCTGCTGATCGCGGAGCGTCAGCGTCGTGGCACCCGCAGCGGTACCCGGACGCTGTCCGCGCTGGGGCAGGCCGTGATGGTTTTGCGCTGGTTCTGTGACGGGACCAGGGCCAGGCAACTATTCAAAGATCATGGCGTGTCCCGGTCGGCGGGGTACCGCTGTCTGTACGAGGGCGTCGCCGTGCTCGTCTGGCAGGCTCCTGACCTGCGCGAAGCGCTGATGCGGGCCAGGATCGCCGGTTATGACCACGTCATCGTCGGCGGCACGGTCATCGAGACCGACCGGCTGCGGACCCCCGGGCCGACCGAAGGCGTGGACCTG
>NZ_CADCWT010000623.1 GCF_902806485.1 Candidatus Frankia alpina
CCGTTCCGGTTTGGGAATTCTTGACCTGGACGTCGATAAAGGCGGGACGGCGTCGCTGGCCGCGGTGGAGTCCCGGGTGGGCTGCCTGCCCGGGACGGTGACGGTGATGACCGGCTCCGGCGGCGCACACCTGTATTACCGCCATCCCGGTATTCCCTTGCTGTCCGCCGCCGACGTGCACGGCCCCGGACTGGACGTCCGCGGCGACGGCGGCCTCGTCGTCGCCCCCCCCAGCCGCCACCCGTGCGGGCACCGCTACGCCTGGGTCGGTGACATCCGCGGAATGCGCCGGGAAACCCTGGCCGACTATCTCGCCGACTG
>NZ_CADCWT010000624.1 GCF_902806485.1 Candidatus Frankia alpina
GGCACCGGGCTCGGCGCTTCTCGTCGCGGTCCAGGACCCGAGTAAGGAGGTGGTCCCCTACCGGCAGCTTTTCCCGACGCGTGTCGCGCTGCGGCTCGATGAACCCGGCCAGGTGGACATGGTCCTCGGGTCGGATGCCCGGGGCCGGGGCGCCCGCTGCGATGAAATACCCGACTGGGCCCATGGCACGGGCTATGTGAAGCTCGATGGCAGGCGGGAACCGTTCCGGGTCCGCGCGGCCTACCCCACCGACGCTGACATCAGCACACTGAGCCTTTCCCGGTAACGTTTTGTCGCTTTGCGTGACATCAATGT
>NZ_CADCWT010000625.1 GCF_902806485.1 Candidatus Frankia alpina
CATCGGGCTTGCCGTGGTGGGATCCTTCGCCGCGCTGGTCAGCGCGATCAGGATCCCCCTATCGCAGGGCACGGCCCGGATTCGCTGGACTCTCGCAGCCGCGCTCTCTCTCGGCGGCGGCGCGATCTGGTCCATGCATTTCATCGGGATGATCGGCTACCGCGTCGACGGGCTTGACCTGCGGTACGGCCTGCCGTTGACCGGGGTCTCGCTGCTGATCGCCGTGGCGGTCTCGGCGCTGGGACTCACCCTCGTGGCGAGCCATCAACGGAGCATCGGATGGCTCGCACTCAGTGAGCCATTCCCGG
>NZ_CADCWT010000626.1 GCF_902806485.1 Candidatus Frankia alpina
TATCCACCCAGATCCACACGTCGACAGGCCCACGTAACAGTAATGATCTCCGTTTTGGATCAGAGCGACGTCGCTGACGCCGACCGGTTTGCCGCAGTCGCGGAGCCTCCGGTTGGTCGTCACGTCGCGGAGGCCGGATCGCAAAACGCTCCGCACCTCTTGGCGATCATGCCGTTCGGAGGTTTCCGCTGGGGCGCAGACGAAAGCGGGGTCCGCGGAGGGCCATTTTGAGCTTGATCGCCGCTGCAAAGTTCGCGTAGTACCTAGAAGATCTCTTGAGGCAAGATCATTTTCGTCCTTGATCACGA
>NZ_CADCWT010000627.1 GCF_902806485.1 Candidatus Frankia alpina
TCAACGGAGTGGGGGAAAAGAGTTGATGTGTTCTGATCTGGAGAGCCCTATCCGGGACGAGGCCGGCGATCTGGATCACTTCTAACAAGGAAGATCTACGGAGGGATCATCTAGCGCCGGCGGATGCAGCAGGCCTCGTAGGTGTGACTGGAGTGACACGCGGACAGAGCTTTGAAAGTGCATGGATCTGAGCCATCCCACGATGTCACGATAATAAACGATCCTCGCATTTCCGATTTGTTCTATAGGATAAAAATCGGGCTGATACTGTTTGGGGCTTATGACCGGAAGATACTGTACATGAACC
>NZ_CADCWT010000628.1 GCF_902806485.1 Candidatus Frankia alpina
AGGCGGCGACGGTTCGGCCGCGTCTGTGCCCAGGGCCCCGGGAAGATCGCTCTAAGTTGCGATCTGCTACGCGGAGTATCGGCCCCGTTGTGCCGTCCGGACGCGCTCCAGTCGAGACCGCACACGCCAGCCGTATCCCGCCTCGCCCAGCCAGCCTCGATTCTCGGTAGAAGTCGCCTAAGGTTTCTTTTCGGCGTTCCGGAATCGGTTCGGAGAGCTCGTCAGACCACGATCGGCGGGCCGCGGCCGTCGAATTTTCCGAGATCGGGCCCGCTGTTGTGATGAAAGTGACATTCTGTTCGCGA
>NZ_CADCWT010000629.1 GCF_902806485.1 Candidatus Frankia alpina
TTGTTTTAGATCTTGATGGTCTTCGCTTCCGGTAGCTCTCGATCTCCCTTGCGGAAACGATCACCCTCCGCTCCACGGTGACGAGCGAGCCGCCGGGCCATGATCCCGATCATGGCCCAGTAGACGAACGACTCGGAACTGTCCGGCCGGCGCTCATAATCCCGGGCCAGCCGCTGCCAGGAGGTGACCCACGCCAACGTCCGTTCCGCCACCCACCGTTTCGGCAACGGGGAGAACCCCCTCTGCCCGGCAGGCTTACGGACGATGTCCACCGTGGTGCGCAGCCAGGGCCGCGCGAAGA
>NZ_CADCWT010000630.1 GCF_902806485.1 Candidatus Frankia alpina
GCGTAGGAACCTCCGCTACCACCCTGAGGTCATGTCTGCGCCCGTTCAGATCCGCCTCCCGCGAGCCGACCGACCGCGCACTCCCACCGGTAATCCCGGAAACGGCCTACGAGCCGCTACCAAGCAAACTTGCCGAGGTCCCGGGCCGTTACCCCTCCCCTCCCCTGTCGTCGGGTCGGCCCGCAGGCGGCACGCGGGGAAGCTCAACGTGGTGAGCCGGCGAGGAAGAGCTGGCAGGATAGTGAGCCATTCCCGGCAACGATTTGTGAGGTTGGGTAATTGTTGCGGGGTGTGAGTGT
>NZ_CADCWT010000631.1 GCF_902806485.1 Candidatus Frankia alpina
CGACCCCGACCGGGACCGGGACTCGGACCCGGACCGGGACTCGGACCGGGATAGAACCGTGCGGACGTGGCAGCAGCGACGGTGACGACCGCGGCGCGGTTCTGCGGAACACCTTGATCACCGGTCGGAGGCGGGGCGGGGCGGGGGCGGAGCGGGGTTGTGCGCCGGCCGGGAACCGTCCGCGGGCCGGTCCGGCACCGTTCCGATCTGCCCGAGAGGTACTTCGCCGTCACCGGACCGGCCGTGGAGCCATCATCATGATCCATCTACCGGCATCGCGCCTTAAAGATCAGTA
>NZ_CADCWT010000632.1 GCF_902806485.1 Candidatus Frankia alpina
CCGCCCTGGCCTGCGTAACGAGCCAGGGCGCACCCCGGTGGGAACTCCCCGCCTGGCGGCAGGTGAACACCCAGGTGAACACCTCGCCGACAGGGGTGAACACCCCTGCTGTCCACCTGAACACCCCTGTGATTGCGCAGGTCAGCGGGCTGTCGCCGGAACCTGCCGTCCAGGTAAACACCAACCCGGCCGTTCAGGTGGACACCCAGGTGGACACCTCGACGGCGGAGGTGGGCACCCCCGCTGTGCACCTGAACACCCCTGCTGTTCGCCTAAGCCCGGTGGCGGCCC
>NZ_CADCWT010000633.1 GCF_902806485.1 Candidatus Frankia alpina
TTCCAGGCCGCTGTAGCAATGATGATCTCCGTTTTGGATCAGCGCAACGTCGCTGACACCCAGCGGCAAACCACAGGTCCGGAGCCGCCGACTCGTCGTCACGCCGCGGAGGCCGGATCGCAAAACGCTCCGGGCCTCTTCGCGATCAAGCCTCTCGGAGGTTTCCCCTGGGGCACAGGCGAAAGCTGGGTCCGTGGAGGCCCGATTTGAGCTTGATCGAGACCGCAAAGTTTGCGTAGTACCTAGAAGATCTCTTGAGGCAAGATCATTTTCGTCCTTGATCACGA
>NZ_CADCWT010000634.1 GCF_902806485.1 Candidatus Frankia alpina
AGCCGCAGCGCCTCGACCAGGTGAAGGTGTCGAGGCCGGCCCTGGGACCTGTGCCAGTCGGGGAACTCCCGCTCGGCCATCTCGACGACGACGGCGGCTGCTCTCAGGCTCAGCCCTGGAAGTCGCTACACTGGTAGCACCCTCTTCGTGGCAGTGTGTTACTTCGGCAAGGCTCACATTCCACGGAGAGGGCTTTTCATGCCGGCGACAGGCCGGGATCCTCAGAGCGTCGGCCGGAAGCTGTGGAATTCCCCCGAATACCACCGGGAAGACATTTCCGGCCGA
>NZ_CADCWT010000635.1 GCF_902806485.1 Candidatus Frankia alpina
CTCCAGGCCGCTGTAGCAATGATGATCTCCGTTTTGGATCAGCGCGACGTCGCTGACACCCAGCGGCAAACCGCAGGTCCGGAGGCGCCGGCTCGTCGTCACGTCTCGGAGCCCGGATCGCAAAACGCTCCGGGCCTCTTCGCGATCAAGCCTCTCGGAGGTTTCCGCTGGGGCACAGGCGAAAGCGGGGTCCGTGAGGGGCCATTTTGAGCTTGATCGCCGCCGGTAAGTTTGCGTAGTACCTAGAAGATCTCTTGAGGCAAGATCATTTTCGTCCTTGAT
>NZ_CADCWT010000636.1 GCF_902806485.1 Candidatus Frankia alpina
AGCCAGGGTGAGAACCGCCCAGCCACCCCGCACCCCACCAGTGATCCGCAGCCGCAACGCAGTCCGCGCCCCGAGCAACGCCCGGACACTGTCGGCCTTAGCGGCCAGCGCCTTAACGGTCCAGACGCCGTCCAAGCGCACCTCGCAGCGGACCCCTCCCGGGCCGACGACCGGCGGGGTGGTGAGCGTGCCCGCCAGACCCCGGTCAGCGGCGTGCGCCGTCCAGTACGCCGGGTCGAGCCGGTCGAGCCGGTCGAGCCGGTCGAGCCGGTCGAGCCGGTC
>NZ_CADCWT010000637.1 GCF_902806485.1 Candidatus Frankia alpina
GATCATGTCTGTCCTGCTCCTCGGGTTGGGGGCCGCCGGGCTGCCTGGGGTGGATGGCCCGGCGGCGGTTGGTGGTGTCAGCCGGTGTCGGTCTGGGTGGTGACGCGACGCCAGGCGGCGCGCAGCCGCATCTCGCCGGCGCTGTGCCCGGCGGCGCGGAACCACAGGGCCATCTCCCGGTAAGACAACGGGGGGGGTCTGCGAGCAGCGGATCTCGTCCACGACGGCGTCGAGCTCGGCGTCGCTGAACCCGCCGCTGTCGTCGGGCCGTGCCGTGGGTG
>NZ_CADCWT010000638.1 GCF_902806485.1 Candidatus Frankia alpina
CCCTGTCCGACAGCCAGTCGTCGGCGACCTTCACCTGCCGCATCACCTCGTCGTAACCGTCCGAGGGGAACAACGCCAACGCGACCACGTACCGGACCATCAGCGCCGCGGGCAGGTCCCGCACCCGCTTCTCACGACGACCGGTCTCGGCGACCACCCGGTCGACCAACGCGCCCGGGAACTGCGCCGCCAACACCCCCAGCCCGACCCGGTCCACCAACCGCCCCCCGGGCTTCTCCTTCACCTGACCACGTCTCGGCACCCACCGAACCTACAC
>NZ_CADCWT010000639.1 GCF_902806485.1 Candidatus Frankia alpina
GGGGTGGCGCGTTCCTTGCGCAGGCTGGTGATGATGAAGGCGTATTCTTTGGTGAGCCGTGAGCCGTGAGCCGTGAGCCGTGAGCCGTGAGCCGTGAGCCGTGAGCCGTGAGCCGTGAGCCGTGAGCCGTGAGCCGTGAGCCGTGAGCCGTGAGCCGTGCCCCGGGCACCAGGGCCTCGGGAAGATCGTTCTAGGTTGCGATCTGCTACGCGGAGTATTGGTCCCGTTGTGCCGTCCGGACGCGCTCCAGTCGAGACCGTACACGCCAGT
>NZ_CADCWT010000640.1 GCF_902806485.1 Candidatus Frankia alpina
AGCCGGCCTTCGTGCTTCTTCGAGGATTCCTGAAGCACATCGGGAGGCCCGTGCTGATGCGATTCTCCAAGCCCTGTGCGAGCAGATTTCCAGCCGGCCTCGGGGGCAGCGAACACGGACTCTTTATTGGGCTGGTTGCCGGGTCGGAGAGCACGCCGCAGCCGGCATTTTGGCCCCAGAACGGGCGATCCCCGTAATGGTGTCTGCTGGCGTCGCTGCCGGCCTGAACCCAGAAGTGGCCATCCACAGTGCCAAGTGCGGTTTGAGGGC
>NZ_CADCWT010000641.1 GCF_902806485.1 Candidatus Frankia alpina
ATCCGCACCTGGACACTCGACGACACCGCCGTCCAAGCCCTGCCGGTCTCGGTATGGCACGCCGACACCGGCACTGCTGCGGAGGCGGGCCCGCCGGTCCTGACCCTGGTCACAGACCCGACGGCGCAGGCCGGCCCGGCGACGAACCGGGATCGGGTCCTGCACGCCGTCCGCGACGGTGCCCGCAGCAACCAGGAGATCGGCGGCGCCACCGGGCTGCACAAGGGCACCGTCAGCCGGACCGTCACCGCCCTCCTCGCCGCCGGC
>NZ_CADCWT010000642.1 GCF_902806485.1 Candidatus Frankia alpina
AGGGGTGCGGGCGAGCTGGCCGGTGTGGAGAAGTTTGGCCACGGTCTTCGACACGGTGCCCTTCGTCAGCCCGCAGACGTCCACGAGCTGCTTCTGTCGCACCGGACCGGCCGCGGTGCGCACCGCGGCGAGGACCGCGGTCTCCGCATCGGTGAGCACCGCGACGCCAGCTAGGGCCGGCGGATCCGCCTCGGCCGATGCCGGCGGGGTCAGCTTCACCAGGTGCAGGTGCCGGCCTGCACGGTCCGGGTCCGGCGGCGCGCT
>NZ_CADCWT010000643.1 GCF_902806485.1 Candidatus Frankia alpina
CTCTACCCCGGGGCCATGGTGCTCATACGGCCGGGGGAAAGAACCCCAACCGCCATCGCCGCTTCCCAACGGCAGGCCCTGGACGCCGGTACAATCTTCCATCTCCGGCGCTTCTGATTACGAGGCTTCCATCAAGGGTTCACCTTATTCACCCTTCCGGCCTTCCCCTCGCCTGTTCCCGACGGATGGACATCGGTTCTTGGGCTTTTCCCCGGGCTTCACACCCAACGCGTGGAGTGCACGCGCGCGCATGCCGGGGCG
>NZ_CADCWT010000644.1 GCF_902806485.1 Candidatus Frankia alpina
ACGGCCTCGGTGGTGAGGAACAGGCCGGCGATCGACGCGGCGTTCTGCAGCGCCGAGCGGGTGACCTTGGCCGGGTCGATGATGCCGGTGGCGATCAGGTCGACGTACTCGCCGGTGGCCGCGTTGAGGCCGTGACCGGTCGGCAGGTGGCGGACCTTGTCGACCACGACGCCGCCCTCGAGACCGCTGTTGAACGCGATCTGCTTGATGGGCGCCTCGAGCGCGAGCCGGACGATGTTGGCGCCGGTGGCCTCGTCG
>NZ_CADCWT010000645.1 GCF_902806485.1 Candidatus Frankia alpina
ATGATCACCTGAAAAGGCAACAGCCCAGAGGCCACGAAACCTCTGGGCTGTCCTTGCGGATCTTGCACATCAACCGCCGGTCCTGAGACCGGTCGTGCGCTCCCCGCCAGAGGAGGCACGACTCCCATGGTGCCCGTCAACTCGCCGGCCGTCAGGCCCGAGCGGGTGGCATCGGCCTCACCGGATCGGCATGAGCCCCTGAAGGGCCACCCATGCACCCCGATCCATCACCCCCTGTCTCTCGTGCCCATCGGCTG
>NZ_CADCWT010000646.1 GCF_902806485.1 Candidatus Frankia alpina
CAGCCGATGGGCACGAGAGACAGACGGTGCTGGATCGGGGTGCATGGGTGGCCCTTCGAGGGCTCATGCCGATCCAGTGAGGCCGATGCCACCCACTCAGGCCTGACGGCTCACGAGCTAACGGGCACCATGGGAGTCGTGCCTCCTCTGGCGGGGAGCGCACGACCGGCCTCAGGACCGGCGATGGATATGGAAGATCCGCAAGGACAGCCCAGAGGTTTGTGAGCCTCTGGGCTGTCGCCTTTTCAGGTGATCAC
>NZ_CADCWT010000647.1 GCF_902806485.1 Candidatus Frankia alpina
CGTCCTGGTGGCCCATGCGCTGGTTGGCCCGTCGCCGGCGGGCTGGCTGGCGGTGGCGTGGTTGCCGCTGGCCGCGAAGGCCCTGTGGCTGGTCCACGGCCTGTGGGAACGCACCGCCCTCACCCCAACCGCCCTGGAAGAGATCCGCACCATCCGGCAGGCGGCCCGTGACGATGCGGCCGTCTCCCGGGCTCGGCTGTCCGCGCAGGCCGGTGCGGAGGAGACCCGGCTTGCCGCGGTGACCGCGGCGGGG
>NZ_CADCWT010000648.1 GCF_902806485.1 Candidatus Frankia alpina
ACGGGGCCAATACTCCGCGTAGCAGATCGCAACCTAGAACGATCTTCCCGAGGCCCTGGCCGGCAACCGGGGTACCGGCAGACGCCCTTGTCCCGTGCATAGATGGCCCTCCGTAGCTTGATGGAGGGGCTCCGTCGGGTGCGACCGAGCGTGAGCGGGTTTCCCTTCGAGTCGGTCAGAAGCGTGCGGAGAAGATTGAGCCTTTCCCGGTAACGTTTTGTCGCTTTGCGTGACATCAATGTGGTGTTGG
>NZ_CADCWT010000649.1 GCF_902806485.1 Candidatus Frankia alpina
CCTCACCACCAGCACCGGAGAGGTGTCGGCATGAGCCGCAAGCAGTGGACCTGCGCCCCAGCAGCAGCAATGACCGTCGTGTCGATGGCCCTGACCCTCGCCGTCGTCATCGGCTGGCTCGGCGCCCTGATGCCGTGGCCGGTGGCCACCGTCGTCGGCCTGGGCATGGACGGCGGCTGGCTGGCCACCCTCGCCTACGAACGCCGCCTCGCCGCCCAAGGCGACCACTCCGGTGTGGTGTCCGGCCTC
>NZ_CADCWT010000650.1 GCF_902806485.1 Candidatus Frankia alpina
CCCGCGACCGGCCCAGGCTCGACAGCTCCACCAGCCGCTGCAGCCGGCCCTTGTCCCGCCGAACCTGCGCGAGGACCACCTGGCCTTCGTCGATGAGCACGGTGAGCTGCGGGCCGTCCCACCGACTCAGCCGACGGCGCTTCAGCTCGACGGCCCGGCGGGTCATCTCCACGTGGACCTCATCGATCACCGCGTTGATCTCGACGGCGGTGACCGCCACCCGGCAGACGCCGTCCCAGAGAGTGGCC
>NZ_CADCWT010000651.1 GCF_902806485.1 Candidatus Frankia alpina
CCCGGCCCCCAGCAACGCCCGGGTGCCGCACTCGACCAGCCCCAGCACCCTCACCTGGGGCAACGCCCCCTCACCGGAGTCGTTGCCGGGCTTACCGAACGCGGCAGCGTTCTCGTCGGTGTCCGGGACCAGCAGCGTCGTCCCGTCGACCGCGCACACCCGCCAACCCCGGTAGAACGCCCCCACCGTCCGCCCGGGCAGCGCCATCGCCACCGCGGTCCGTTCGAACAGCAGCCTCACCGGCGCCA
>NZ_CADCWT010000652.1 GCF_902806485.1 Candidatus Frankia alpina
CTGGTGCCGGGTTCGACCAGGTGGGACAGGTACGACCCGTCGGCGAGCTCGGCGTCCACGGGCAGCCCGCGGTCCTTCTTCACCCGCCAGAGCAGGTCCGCGCCGGTCGCGGCCGTTTTCTCGAACAGCTCGAAGCCGAGGAAGTTGCGGTCGGCCAGCACCAGCAGGCCCGGACGCAACGCGGGAAGCAGGTCACCGAACAGGGCCTGCTCGCTGGCCATCTTCGACCCCCCGGTCCCACCGAA
>NZ_CADCWT010000653.1 GCF_902806485.1 Candidatus Frankia alpina
AAAAAGTTCGCCCTCGCGGTAGCGAAGTCCCGCAACGCCTACTGCTGCACGATCACACTGCCAGCAGCCAGCCAGCCGCACGCGCCCCGCGCCGCGGTCAACTGCCGATTCCACGCGGCGTAACCGGGAGCGGGGCCACGCCGCGGATTCCACCACGACTACTGCTCCACACACAGGTTCCACACGAACCGCGCATGCCCACAATGCACAAGAAGAACCTCTTCCTGCGTAGCGTCGGGATACA
>NZ_CADCWT010000654.1 GCF_902806485.1 Candidatus Frankia alpina
CGGTCGGGCCACGGGCGGTCCTCTACCGGCGGGGTCCGACCGGGAGGATCATCGCCGTGACCGACATGAGGGGGAGGACCGACGTGGACGAGGACCAGGACCGACCGGCGGGCGTCAGCGCGCAGACGTGTACCGGGTGCGGGGTGCTGCTCGTGCCCGGGACGACGGCGACCGGCGTGGACGAGTGCGCGGACTGCCTGTACGGGCCGCCGATCCCGGCGTGGACGGACGACGACGACGA
>NZ_CADCWT010000655.1 GCF_902806485.1 Candidatus Frankia alpina
CAGATCGTCGAGATGTCCGGCCGCACGAACTGCATCGTGTCGTAGATCGCCGTCAGCGACGTGAACGACCCACCCGGCGAGTTGATGTAGATCGAGATGTCCCGGTCGGGATCCTCCGACTCCAGGAACAGCAGCTGCGCCATCACGTCGTTCGCCGACACATCGTCGATCTGCACGCCGAGAAAGACGATCCGCTCCTTGAGCAGCTTCGAGTACGGGTCCATGCCGTACTCGCCGCG
>NZ_CADCWT010000656.1 GCF_902806485.1 Candidatus Frankia alpina
ATACTCCGCGTAGCAGATCGCAACCTAGAACGATCTTCCCGGAGCCCTGGTTTGCGTTCGGGGCGTCCTTTCCCCGTGGGCGGACCGGGTCTGTAGATCGGCTACTCGAGCGCGGCCAGTCCGATCAGATTCGGAAGGGTCACGGTGGGCGCGGTGGGCGCGACGTCATACCCGAGCCGGGGGAATACAGGGCACAGGTCCCGCTCACCCCGTCGCCCTACCTGCCAACCTAGTAGGA
>NZ_CADCWT010000657.1 GCF_902806485.1 Candidatus Frankia alpina
TGCGCTCCCGGGCTGAACCTGGCTCCCGGCCTCCGAGGTTCGACTCGGCCTCCAGCCTGGCTCGCGGCGTGCGGCCCGGGCCCTCTCCGACCGGGCGCCACCCCTGCTGGCAGTCACAGCCTCGACGATGTGCACGTGTCGGTGGACCCCTTCTCCATGCCGATCACTCATCCGAACATACGTTCGACATTGGGGGCTGGTTGGCCTAGTGTTGATCCGTGACTCCCTTCACCCTC
>NZ_CADCWT010000658.1 GCF_902806485.1 Candidatus Frankia alpina
GGACAGGGCGGCGCGGCGGGTAGGTCGGCCGCGGCCCCGTCGCCCGCGGCGGGTCGACCCGGTGCTGCTGGCCGTAGCCGGGGTCCGGCGCCGGCTCCACGGGTTCCCGCACGGGCGGAGCGATCCGCGACTCCACCGTCGGGATCACGGTCGACTCGCCGGGCGAGGCGGGCTCGTGGGTTGCCGGCGCCCCCGGCAGCGGGTCGGGATGGTAGTGGCCGACGTTCGACT
>NZ_CADCWT010000659.1 GCF_902806485.1 Candidatus Frankia alpina
CGGTCAGAACCTCTACTACCCGAGTCTTCATAACGGCGCCTTTCGTCCGGACTGTCGCCTCGTAGGCGGAGTACGACAAACACGACAGCACGCGGGCTTCTCAACTTCACTGGCGCCACGGACAACAGACGAACATGCCTGATGCTGCGTCGACATCCAGTCCTTCGCCCACCGGGGAGGACCGAACAAGATCAACTGAACAAGATCATCCGGGGGCGTTAGTCAACG
>NZ_CADCWT010000660.1 GCF_902806485.1 Candidatus Frankia alpina
CGGGGTCCGCAGGGATCCGCGACGCCGTCCACGAGGACGACACGCCGTCGGTGGCCTGGCGAGTAGCCAGGGTAAGGACCGCCCAGCCACCCCGCGCCCCACCGGTAATCCGCAGCCGCAACGCAGTCCTAGCGCCAAGGAGCGCCCGGACGCTGTCGGCCTTGGCGGCCAGGGCCTTGACGGTCCAGGTGCCGTCCAGACGCACCTCGCAGCGAATCCCACC
>NZ_CADCWT010000661.1 GCF_902806485.1 Candidatus Frankia alpina
TAGTCGGCGCAGTCGTCCAACGCCACCAGGGCCTGCACGCTGCTGGCCACCCGCAGGGAAAAGCGGGTCAGCAGGTTCGGGGCGATCATCTCGTCGACACCCGGAGCGGCGCCGTCGGTGACCGGATATTGGGTGGCCCACCACAGCACCACCCCCCGCGACCGGCCCAGGCTCGACAGCTCCACCAGCCGCTGCAGCCGCCCCTTGTCCCGGCGGACCTGG
>NZ_CADCWT010000662.1 GCF_902806485.1 Candidatus Frankia alpina
TTGATTTGGGTGTAGTACCTAACTCACCGTCGAGGTGCGTACCGCCCAAGATCGAACAGGTCGTGGAGCTGGTGCTGGACCGGCTCCATCCGGGTGAGCATCCGCCGGGCTCGGGGTCGGCCGCGTTCGCCCTGGTGGAGCAGCACGGTCTCGCCGATCCCGCCGAGTTCACCGAGCAGGGCCGGTACCGACAGGCGCAGGCCGGCGCGTTCGGCCTCGCGG
>NZ_CADCWT010000663.1 GCF_902806485.1 Candidatus Frankia alpina
CCTGCGGACGCACGGTATTCCTGGGATCCAGGAGGCACGCAGGCTCGGGATCGCATCCCCGGCTACGGCCGGGTTTCCGGATTTGACCCGTCGAAATCGCGGCCGGGGAAACTTTCCTGCATACCGGCTTGCCGGCCGGCAGGGCAAACACGACCCCACCCTCGGTGGGCACTGAGCCTTTCCCGGTAACGTTTCGTCGCTTTGCGTGACATCAATGT
>NZ_CADCWT010000664.1 GCF_902806485.1 Candidatus Frankia alpina
ACCGCAGACTCGTCCAAGGGGCGGGGACATCCTCGACCCGACCCGGGGCCTCGTCTTCGGTACGGGCCCGGAGCATGCCCCAGCCCTGCGCGAGGACCGCCCGCTTCAGCCCGGCCTTCTGGGCAACGTTCCGCCCGGGTTCCTCCCAGGGCTCCGGGAAGATCGTTTTAGGTTGCGATCTGCTACGCGGAGTATTGGCCCCGTTGTGCCGTC
>NZ_CADCWT010000665.1 GCF_902806485.1 Candidatus Frankia alpina
CCGGGTAGGCCACCCGGGCGGTCTTCACGGCGGCCCGGGCGGCCTTCCTGCGGCCCCGGGCGGCCTTGCTGGCGAGGCGGGCGGCACGGCGGCGGGCGGCCAGCGGGTTGGCGGAGGCCTCCCGGGCCGTCTTGCACTGGCTGCGGGCCTGCGACACCGACACCGACGCCACCGCCCGGTGATGGCGGGCTGCGATCCACGCCGCC
>NZ_CADCWT010000666.1 GCF_902806485.1 Candidatus Frankia alpina
GCATGGCTCGATCCGGGTCCGCCGTGCTCTGATTGTCATGGCGTCGACGAGTGGGACACCGGTGCCCGCGATCGCCCGGCTGGTCGTCGCGGACGAGGACACGGTCCGGGGGGTGATCCACCGGTTCAACGAGATCGGCCTGGACTGAGGCTTTCCCGGTAACGTTTCGTCGCTTTGCGTGACATCAATGTGGTGTTGGTGTGTT
>NZ_CADCWT010000667.1 GCF_902806485.1 Candidatus Frankia alpina
CGGGTGATTTCCTTCGCCGTAATGCAGCCCAGGTAGCCGGCTTCCTCCCGGATTTGCTTCACCGCCCAATGGCTTGAGAAGTATCGGCGCCCTTCGGCCAGGTAGCCGAGGGTTGTGCGCAGTTCATCTTCGGCGGTGTGGGGGATTGTTCGGGTCACGAAAACAGCCCCGAAACCGGCCTCGATGGCCCGGGCAATGGCCCGGG
>NZ_CADCWT010000668.1 GCF_902806485.1 Candidatus Frankia alpina
TCCGCCGCACGGCCCGGATCCTGGCCGCGGTGACCGCTGAGATCGCCGAACACGTCCTACCGAAACGCCACCGATCCCACCCCCGCGTCGTCCGACGCACCAAACGCACCCCATTCCCCGCCAAGAAACCGATCGACAAGCACCTCGCAGGACCGCCGCCCACCATGGTCACAATCCCGACCCGAACCTAAAGTTCCTGGTATT
>NZ_CADCWT010000669.1 GCF_902806485.1 Candidatus Frankia alpina
ACCGGAACCTCGACATAAACCGATCCTAACCCACCAGGACCGTGGAGAAGAGAGGCCAGAGATTCCCGGACTACCCGCGATCCCACGTCACGGAAACCATCAAAGAAGACGACTATTCCCCGGACAGAGAAATCATCCACCTGTTACAGGCTGCGTTCGCACGGTGGTTCACCTGACGGCGAACCACCTACCCCTGCCCC